>JAYZBY010000001.1:0-8818 GCA_036338555.1 Acidobacteriota bacterium
GGGGCCCCCCCCGGCCGGGGGGGGGGGGGGGTCCGGCAGCCACCGCGGCGTGGTGGCGGGGGGCGCCCGAACCACCTCGGACCCCTGACCCCTGCCCGCTGACCCCTGACCCCTGCCCATTGACAATCTCGTGCTTTTTCAGGCTCGGGCGTTATGGCTACATGAGTTACAGAAGATCCCAAATCTATAAATTGGGAATCAAACAAGCCTTGTTAGTTGAGGAAGCGTGTCGAAAATTCCCACAATTTGAGCTGTATTCGTTGGCCCAGCAGATCCGAAATTCAATCCGTTCGGTTGTTTTCAATTATGTGGAAAGCTATGTTCGACAGAAATATTTCCCAAAAGATTATTGGAAATTTCTCACCTACAGTTAGGGCAGTTGTGACGAGACCAAGTTTTGGGTGGAGTTAGCGCGGGAGATGCAGTTGCTGGACGAGCCAACCTATCAAGAGTTGATGCAGGGATACGACCGGTTGAGCAGGATGATTTATCGGACTCTACCTCGTGTGTGATCGCGGTCAACTGGTCAGCGGTCAGCCGGTCAGCGGTCAGCCGGTCAGCGGTCAGGGGTCAGCGGTCAGTTTTTTCAGTCATCCTGGCCTGATAATTTAGCTAGGTATGATTGCCCATTTGAAGGGTTTACTGCTCGAGAAATCGGCAGACCGGTTGGTGGTGGAGATCAACGATATTGGATACGAGGTCCTGATTCCGTTCTCCACTTATTACGAACTTGGGGAGGTCGGTGACACTGTCAGTCTCCGTATTTATACTCATGTAAGAGAAGACGTTTTGAGCCTGTACGGCTTTCTTTCAAGGAAGGAAAAGAAGCTCTTCACACAGCTTATTCAGGTGTCCGGAATCGGTCCCAAGCTGGGGATTACCATTTTGTCGGGATTACCGGTCGATGAGTTTACTCAGGCACTCATGGATCAAGACGTGGTCAAGCTGTACGGTATCCCCGGCGTGGGAAAGAAAACAGCCGAGCGTCTGGTGCTGGAGATGAAGGACAAGGTCCGGGACTGGTTTCCCGAGCTGGAGGACAGCCTGGATTCCAGCGGTTCGGGATCGGTGCAGGCCGATGTGGTGTCGGCCCTGGTGAATCTGGGCTACGCGAGGAACACGGCCGAACGAGCCGTGGCCAAGGCGAGGGAAGACGGATCGATCGACACCTTTGAGACGCTGTTAAAGGGATCGTTGAGGAAGGTGAGGGGGCAGTAGAAGCGATATGGATGAGACGGAATCTGCGGTACGGTTCATGGATCCGTCCCATCGGGATGAGGAGTTCGGCTTTGAAAATAGCCTACGACCTCGTCTGCTTCAGGATTTTATTGGTCAGGAGAGGCTCAAGGAGAGCATCAAGATCGCCATCGACGCAGCTCGGGGGCGTAATGAAGCCCTGGATCATGTTTTGTTGTTTGGTCCTCCGGGCCTGGGAAAGACCACCCTGGCTCATATCATCTCCAACGAGCTGAACGTTAATTTACGTTCCACCTCAGGCCCCGCCATTGAAAAACGAGGGGATGTAGCCGCGATATTGACAAATCTCGAGGAGAAGGATGTTCTCTTCATCGATGAAATTCATCGTTTGCATCCTTCCATCGAGGAAATCCTCTATCCGGCCATGGAGGATTTTCAGATTGACATCATTATCGGCGAAGGACCGGGAGCCCGTTCCATCAAGATCGACATACCCCGGTTCACTCTGGTGGGAGCAACTACCCGAACGGGCTTGCTGACGTCGCCTCTCAGGGGCCGCTTCGGGATCACTCAGCGGCTGGACTTTTACGATCAAGAGAGTATCGCCACTATTGTCCGCCGATCAGCAGGCATTCTGGGTGTGAAGATCGACGAAAAGGGAACCCTGGAAATTGCCCGCAGGAGTCGCGGCACGCCTCGCATCGCCAATCGTCTCCTGCGCCGTGTGCGGGATTTTGCCCAGGTGCGGGCCGAGGGCAGCATCGATCTTCAGGTCGCCTGTGACGGTTTGGATCTGGCTAATGTCGATCGTTTCGGATTCGATGAGATCGATCGTAAGCTGCTCCTAACGATCATCGAAAAATTTGGGGGTGGCCCGGTCGGCGTCAACACCATTTCTGCGGCTATTAGTGAAGAAAAAGACGCCATCGAAGATATCTATGAACCTTATTTGATCCAGATCGGATTTCTCAACCGTACGCCCCGGGGAAGGATGGTCACTCGCCTGGCCTACGATCATTTCGGAGTCAAACCTCAATCGAGGTCCCAGAAGGGGTTATTTCCCTAAGACACGATTTTTGAGCGCCTGCCTCCCTGACCGGTATATTCTAGGGTCATGGTTCGACGGATCCCCATCAGTCGGCGTGCCCAATCGGTCTCGCCTTTTCTGGCCATGGAGGTCTTCGAGCGGGCGGCTGAGCTGCAGAGGTCGGGTCGGTCCATCGTTCATCTGGAATTTGGCGAGCCCGACCTGGAGACGCCCGCCGTGGTTGTGGAGGCTGGTATCAAAGCCCTCCGAGATGGCCATACTCGTTATACCCACTCTGAAGAGAATATCAAGGAGGGATTGGACCGCCTGGAATTCTTCCTCCATGCAGAGGAAAGGACCTAACCCGGATTTCTCACACCTTCTCGTCACGAGGCGGCGCCGCCTTCATCTGAGGAACCGAAGAAAGGGCCGGCCTGACAAGGCGCGCGACCGAGGCCCCCGCAAACGTACTGTAGGGTACGTTGAGGAGGCCGACGAAGCGGAACACAGTCAGGACGGATCATTGCGCCGATGCAGTAGAGGGGGTGTGAGAAATGCGGGCTAATCATCCTTTTGGTGTGAAGATTCATGCATAATAGGGGCCAGGAGCGTTCAGGGTGAGTAACATGGCAAAGATCTGGTTGAGTTTTTATGATGAGCAGGTTCCCCACACCCTCCAGTATTCCGACCAGACCCTCTATCAGTCACTACAAGAAGCGGTCCGGAAGAATCCCGATGGTATTGCCACGATCTTCGTGGGTGCCAAAATTCGATACCGGGAACTGGGTCGTCTGGTGGACCGCTTTGCCAATGCTCTGGCCGACCTAGGGGTTCAAAAAGGAGGACGTGTCGCCCTGATTCTACCTAACAGCCCGGCCTACCCCATTGCTCATTTCGCCGTAATGAAGCTTGGCGGAGTTTTGGTGCCCACCAATCCGCTTTACGTGGAAAGAGAGCTCGAGTATCAGCTCAATGATTCAGGAGCGGAAACCGTCGTTATTCTGGATCAACTCTATCCGAGGCTGAAGCAGGTGAGGAGCCGAACTCCTGTTAAAAGGATCATCCTGACAAGAATTCAGGACTATCTGCCCAGGATTCTGGGGCTCTTGTATGGTTTGAAGAACAAATCTCCGGTTGATCCCTCCCAGGAACAAGAGGTGCATGAATATCGCCATCTGATTCGAAAGTCCTTGCCCTCAGCACCCGCTGCGGAGGTCCGGCCCGATGACACCGCGATTCTTCTTTACACCGGCGGAACCACCGGAGTATCCAAGGGGGCCGTACTCACCCATCGCAATCTGTCGGTGAATGTCCGTCAAACACGCAGCTGGCTCTGGAGTATCCAAGAGCGGGAGGAGATATTTTTGTGTGTTCTTCCCTTTTTTCACAGCTACGGGATGACCACGGCGTTGCACCTGTCCACGCTGACCCAATCGACGATGTTGCTGGCTCCCCGCTTTGAACTGGCGGACGTGGTGAAGCAGATCAAGAAACACCACCCCACCATTTTCTGTGCGGTTCCCTCCATGTACAACGCCATCAATCGATATCCGGGTATTTCCGACTCGGATGTGGCGTCCATTCGACTCTGCATCAGCGGAGGGGCGGCCTTGCCGGCGGTAGTACAGGAAAAGTTTGAAGCGCTCACCGGAGGCAAGCTGGTTGAAGGCTATGGCCTTTCGGAAACCTCTCCGGTGGCCCTCGTCAATCCTACCCACGGGCATCGCAAAAGCGGAACCATCGGAGTACCCATTCCCGATACAGAAGCACGAGTGGTCGATCCCGAAAGTGGGGAACCGCTCCCGGCCCAGGAGGTCGGAGAACTGGCCATCCGGGGACCGCAGGTCATGACCGGATACTGGAACATGCCGCAGGAGACGGAACAGGTTCTACGCCAGGGGTGGCTTCACACGGGAGATATGGCAGTCATGGATGAAGAGGGATTCTTTGCCATTGTGGATCGCAAGAAGGATCTCATCATCAGCGCCGGCATGAACATCTACCCCCGGGAAGTGGAAGAGGTTCTGCATCAGCACCCCAAGGTGGTTGAAGCCGCGGTTTTGGGTATTCCCAGTAAGGTTCGCGAAGAGATCGCCAAGGCCTTTATCGTGGTCGAGGAGGGCGAAGAACTGACCAAGCAGGAAATCATCCAGTTCTGTCGCGACAAGCTGGCCAGGTACAAGGTTCCCAAGAAAATCGAGATCGTCGAGGAACTACCCAAAAGTGCTCTGGGCAAGGTTCTCAAACGGGTTCTCAAGGACCAGGCCTCAGAGTCTTCCTGACGAGACCCTATGCCTAATCCGGGCTATCTTTTTGTTTTCTACGGAACATCCCATACGCAAGAGCTTTTCGGATTTGGGACTTCGGATTTCGAATTTGCTAGGCCGGATTATGCATAATCCGGCCTAGGCTTCCAGGACCGCCATTCCCTGTTCAAAAACCATGTCCACGGGGATGCCTGCAGTGTGCAGGCGCTGGAGATCCGCCGTGAGGACGGGATCGGGCAGTCCCCATTCCTCCATGAAGGCCTTGACCTCTTGATAGTCGCCGTCGCCCTGCAAACGAAGGATGCGTTCCGAGAGGGCATCGACCGCTTCCCTGATCTTGTCAAAATGGACCCGGTAAGTCCCGGTGGACTCTTCCCGGGAGAAAACCTCCATCTTCTTGAAAAAATTAAAGCGTGTCAGGTTGGCCTGTCCGTGGGAACTGGAAGCGCCGAATCGGATGGATCGAAAGATGCTTGCCAGGAAGGTGACCGAGTGATCGTTGAGCGCTCCCCCTTCCCATTGGCCGCGGTTCTCCAGGTTCATGATCATATACAGGCCCAGGATGTCGGCCTTCCCCTCCTCAAGGGCAGAGGATTGATCTTGCAACGCCTCACGGACCGTTCCTTTCCCGGTGAGGGTATGCTTGATGCCCAGGCCGTGAGCAATCTCGTGAAACATGACGTTGTTGAAGAAAGCATCGAAGGTGATGTGTTGGAGTTGATCTTTCGCAATTAATACCTCCGCCATGGGTACCAGAATCCTGTCGAACTTGGCGCGCATGGCGTTTTTTAATTGCAGCCGACGGGCTCCTTTGAGCAGCTGAACCTCGGAATCGTTGGGCAGATTGATGGCAATGGTCTTGGCTCCGGCGTTGCAGTCGCCCGCATAGTAGATGACGTCATAGGCGGTGAGATCGGAATCGGAGCCGGGGTTCTCGCTCTTGTACTCATCCGGAACCGGCAACTCCTTTTGAAGGGAGGGGAGGAACTGAGCGTAGCGCTCCAGACGTTGACTCCACTTTTTGTCCTTGATCAGGAGGTAGGCCTCAGTAGCGCTCTTGTAGCCGAAAAGTTGATCTTCGTAGGTCTCAATGGGGCCTATGACCAGATCCAGGGTGTTGTCCTTCATGTCCATCCAGGCCAGGTCGCTGGGGCGGTAATCATCGTCCAGCAGGGCCTTGGCCCGCATCTTGAGGAAACGCTCCAGGCCTGAATCTTCGGCTAACTCGGCGGCCTCGAGCAGTCTCGATGCGGCCACCTGAAGGTGTTTCCGGAAAGCCTCCGAATAAGGCACTGAGATCAACTCTCCCTGGATGTTGCGGCGGACCAGGGTATAGAGACTCTTCAGCCTTCTGGCGTTCTCAGGCGGGGTCAAAGCCAGAGTCTCTTCGAACTCCTCCCGGGTCATATCGGGGGGATAGAAATTGGCTCCGTCGAGCTTGGGGCCGACACCGGCGAGTAGGGGTTGGTTGTTGCCCAAACGGTCCCAGGGACCGTAGTTGATTTCGACCAGGCGACGTGTTTCCAGATCCGGGATCGACGACAGGAGTTCTTTCTTCTCGCCGTAGGCCTGAAGCCAGAAAATCTCGTCCATCTGCTGGGCCGCCTCGATCAACAGGGGGATCATGGCGCGCTCTTTTTCGGTGAGCTTGTCCAGGTCGGCAGTCAGGCGAAAGGTGGCGAATTGGGTGAGTCCCGATTGGATCAAAGGGTCACCGGCATTGGTTGTCATCGTTCAGGCCAGGTGGCGGGCCAACACTTCCGCCAGGTGTTTGGCCCTGCGACCCGTAAAATGCTGGATCTGCGAACGACAGCTGAAGCCGGAGGCCACCACTTCGGCCTGCGCGGAAGCCTCCCTGAGGGCAGGGAACAGTCGGTCTGCTCCGATCCGTTCCGAAATCTGATAGTGCTTCTTTTCGTAGCCAAAGGATCCCGCCATGCCGCAGCAGCCGGAATCAATCGCCTGCAGTCGGGTCCCCTTTAAACTCTTCAAGGCGCCCATAGAGAGCTCAATGCCCTGAAGAGCCTTTTGCTGGCAGTGACCGTGAAAAAGAATCTCCGCAGGTCCGTCACCTGCTTTTTCGATCAGTCGAGGGCTGACGTCCTCCCGGGCCAGGAACTCTTCCAGACTCACAATGTGTTTCACCACTGTCTGGCAGGCCGATGCCTGATCCAACAAGTCCGGGTAGTCATCGCGGATGGTGGCCCAGCAACTGGGCTCCAGAACGATAATGGGAATCTGCTGATCGGTATACTTTTGAAGTCTTTGGATCAGTTTCTGAGCCTTCTTTTTGACTATCGAGAGCTGTCCTGCCGAGACCAGGGGACGGCCACAACAGCCCACGTCGGCCAAAAGAACCCGATAGTTCAAGCCTTCCAGCAAGCGAACGGCGGCGATTCCAATGTTCGGTTCATAGAAATTGGTGAAGGTGTCCACAAAAAGTGCCACCTGCTGCTGATCCGAGGTCGTCCCGTTGTTTAGATTCTGTTGGTACCAGGAGGTGAAGGTCTGATGGGCGATGGGAGGCAGTGTGCGTCTTTGGTCAATACCGGTCAGTCTTTCCAGGAGCCATCGGGAAATCGACTGACCCATGATCCAGTTGGCGATTCCGGGGGAGCGGCTGGCCCATTGGGCCGTTTCTCGTATTGTGGAAATGAATCGTTTTCCCAGGGGCAGGCCATGCCGTTGATAGTAGTGTGCCAGGAATTCTGTTTTCAGCCGGGCCATGTCCACGCCCGAGGGACACTCCGATTTACAGGCTTTACATTCCAGGCAGAGATCCAGAACTTCATATAATCGCCGACTGGTCAATCCATCCGGGCCCAATTCTCCTGCAATGGCCAGGCGCAGCGCATTGGCTCGGCCCCGCGTAGAGTGCTCTTCATCACGGGTGGCAATGTAGGAGGGACACATGGTTCCCGAGACGGTTTTACGACAGTGGCCCACGCCAGTACACAGTTCAATGGCCCTGCCGAGGCCCTGTTCCTGTCGGAAATGAAAGTGCGACTTCGGGACACGAGTGCGGTAGTCGGGATGAATTCGCAGATTCTCAGCGATGTCCTGCCCATCGATAATCTTGCCAGGGTTCATGAGGCCGGCCGGATCGAAGGTCTGTTTCACTTCACGGAACGCCTGGTAGAGCTGCTCCCCAAAGAATTCTCGATTCTTGTAGCTTCGGACCAGGCCATCACCGTGTTCTCCGCTCCAGGATCCGCCATATTCACAAACCATTTCGAAAGACTTGGCAGAGATATCGCGCAGAAGATCAACATCCTCCTGTTGTTTGAGGTTTAGGATGGGGCGGATGTGAATGACTCCCGCACTGGCGTGGGCGTAGAGGGCGACCGGGCGGTCGTGTTGGCGGCAAAAATCGAGGATACGGCTGACATACTCGCTCAGATGCTCAACCGGGATGCAGGCGTCTTCGATAAAGGGAAGAGGTTTGGCATCTCCTTTCATTCCCAGGAGAATGCCCAGGGAGTGCTTGCGAACGTCCCACACCGTTTGTTTGGCCTGGGCATCGGTCGCATCGTAGCAGGTATAGAAGCCTTGTTGATCACCCAGGCAGCCCTTCATGGCATTCCACTGGGTGTTCACCTCCTGTTCGGATTCTCCACTGAACTCCACCCAGAGTATGGCCTCGGGATCCCCTTGAATGAACTGGGCACACAGGGGAGCCACTGCCGGTTGGGAGCGGGCCAACTCCAACCCGTAGTGATCCAGGATCTCTACCGCAGACGGATTGTAGCCCAGAATGACAGGAACGGCATCGATCGCTCGGATCAGATCGTTAAAGTGAATGACCGATACGGCAGTATAGCGAGGTATGGGCTCCAGGTTGAGCTTGGCCTCGGTTACAAAGGCCAGGGTTCCCTCGGATCCCACCAGCAGTTTGGCCAGGTTGAACCCGTTCTCTCCGACCAGATAATCAAGATTGTATCCGCCCACCCTGCGCATGACACGAGGAAAGCGCTGGGTGATTTCTTCGGAGTTGTCGTCCACAATCCGACGGAGGCCTCTATAGAGGGCGCCCTCTCGATCTTCCCGGGAACATTTTTCTTCCAGCTCCTCAGGATTCAAGTTTTTTAGCAACAACGATTCGCCGGTAGGCAGTACGATGGAGGCTTCCAGGATTTGATCGACCGTCTTTCCATAGCGGATGGAACGGACGCCCGCCGAGTTGTTGCCGATCATCCCGCCGATGTTGGCGCGGCTGCTGGTGGCTGGGTCGGGAGCGAAGTGCAGGTTGTGGGTTTTTAGAGATTCGTTCAGATTATCCAGCACAATCCCCGGCTCAACCCGAACCCAACGCTCCTCGGAATTGACC
>JAYZBY010000002.1:0-6911 GCA_036338555.1 Acidobacteriota bacterium
GGATGTTCTCTATTTGCACTTTTCCGCCATGGGTGGGAAAGCGAGGAAGAACGTAGATCCAATCCACGGCGTTCAGACCCATGCCAATCACCTGGAAAGGCCGGCCTTCAGGCCATTGAATCCCAAAAGTTGCGTCTTCCAAATTCTTCATCGGCACGGCAGCAGTGAATTGATTCCTAAACTAAAATAAGCCTTGATCGACAAAGCTAGAATATCGGTGGGCGCCAATAATAACATGGTCCAGTGCCCGGATTCCGACGACTTTGCCCACCTCGACCAGTCGCCTGGTAATCTGGATGTCCTCCTGACTGGGAGCGGGATCACCGCTGGGGTGGTTGTGAACGAAGAGAACTCCGGCAACCCCTTCCCGAATCGCCGGACGGTAGACCTCACGGGGGTGAACAAGGGACGCGGTCAGGGAACCCTTCGGAAACTCGGACCACCCTTAAGATACGATTCTTACCGTCCAGCAAAAGACACCAGAAACACTCCTTCTTCAGCCCTTCAACCAGAGGTTTGAAATGACGAAAGATCTCCAGACTGGAGCGAAAGGATTGTCCCGGAAATAATGGGTTTGTGTGAATACGATTCCGCAGTTCCACCGCAGCCAGAATTGCCAATTCCTTCCTGCGACCCAGATCCGCCCGGTGAAGCTCTTCCCAGGTGATTTCCCCAAGTTTGGGCGCCGACCCCACCACCTCCAGCAACCGTTGTGCATCTCGCAATGCCTTTCCTTGAGGCGTTCCGGAACCCACCAACAACGCCACCAATTCCATATCGGATAGGGATTTCCAGCCCGACTCGAAGAGTCGTTGACTGGGAAAATGTGGGGCCATCGTAACCATGGTTTTAGCTATAACGTCTAAGTGGAAAAAAGTGCGATCCAAGTTGAAGGGAGCCATTTTCCAAGGCACCTTCAGATAGCGAGTTTTCTGTCAGTTGCTAGTAGGGGCGCACTGAGGCGCCTCCCACACTTCTGGAAGCCTGAAACGTGAAACCTGAAACGTGAAACGCGCTGGTCTTCGACCAGCGTCCGGCAATGCAGTAGAGAATTCATGTATCATCCCGGCTAGCGAAAAGGCGAAAGAAATCGATCACACGGTTCTCCGCCCAAAATCGATCGGGATCGCCCTGACCCTCCTTTTCTATGAAACCCACGTGTCCTCCTCGTTGGGTCAGGACCACCTCCAGCGAGGGATTGGAACGAACCTCTGGAGCCAGCAACGGCTCCGCAGGAAGGACCGGGTCATCCAGGGAGTGAATCAGCAAGGTGGGAAGTTGGATATTCTTCAAAAGAGGAAGTGCGCTGGCCTTTTCATAGTAGTCAAGAGCATCACGGTAGCCCGCCAGGGGAGCTGTATACACCTCGTCGAATTGTCGGAATGTTCGAACCCGACTGAAGGCCTTCCGATCAACGAAGCCATCCAGAGAAGGAAAACCCTTTCGGACCCGTCTTTTAAGATTGGTCACCATATGGTACTGGAGAACCCGGTTGGAAGGCTTCTCCAAGAGCTTCCAACTTGCACGGAGATCCACTAGTGGAGAGATCACCGCTGCCGCCTTCACCTGATGCGGATACGACCTCTCCCACTCTCCCAACAACTTGAGCAGGATATTTCCACCCATGGAAACCCCGGCCAGATAGATTTTCTCCACCTGATACTTCAGGATCAACTGTTGGAGAATCTCATCGATTTCCCGGCTGGAGCCGGAGTGAAACACCTTGGGCCGCGCTATGGCCCGGTTGGTGTTGTAGAGATTCGGCAGGACCGCATTCCAACCTTCCCGATAAGCTTTGTGGGAAAGACCCTTCATGTAGGTGGAATCGCTGGACCCACCGGTGCCATGCACCACCACGACGGTGGGGAGCCGAGCGTCCCGCCAGATACCCACCAGCCGCACCCCCGCTCCACACTGCAAATCCGCAAAATCCTCCTGGGAGCGCTGCCAGCCCCAGGAAAAATCTCGTTTCTTGAGAGATGCGACCAGGGTTTGCCGATGGGCGCCTCTGAGCCAGAAAGGAGGACGAAAGGATCGACCCTTGAGCAGCTGCTGGAAGTGATGTAAAGGCCCCGAAGTGGAGGACAAGATATCCCTCATGTCTCCCAGTATTTTTCCAGGCCCGGATGATGCATCAAACCGGCTACTCCCAAGTTTTCCCTTTACTCATCCCGTAAACAATCATCACACTGGTGATGGAGCCCAGTGCGTCTGCGGCCACGTCCAACCAGGATGCTTGGCGATTGGGGACCAGCGACTGGTGCCATTCGTCGCTGAGGGCGTACAAAAGGGCGACAGCACAAACAGCTGCGACACTCTTGAGGGTGAGCGAGAACCGAAATCCCGCAGTCGCCCCCCACACCAGGGTCAGTGCAAATACCGAATACTCGATAAAGTGCACCCCATAGTCGTAAGCGGCGAACCACTCGGCACCGGGAGGATCACTCAGGTGGGAGAAAGCGAAAATCAGCCCGGCCCAGGCCACCGCCGGCCCCCAGTGTTTGATCATCCTAAGCCCGGATTATGCATAATACGGGCTGGATATTCTACACCAACCGGCGCCCTCTCTAGAAGGGCGCACAGCCGTGCGCTCCTACACATCACCTGGCAGGCACGAAAGAACGAAAAAACGCCAGCTTACGCTGTAGTAGAGGACGAACCCATCCGCCGGCCTAAGGAATGAAATACATGACCCAGGAAGCTGCGAAAGAGCCCAACACCATATAGCCCATGAGTTTCAGGAAATACCGGGTACGTTCCTGCGTAGACTCCTGGACGATCAAAGTGAAGACCGAGGCGATACACAGCGATAGAATCAAAATCGCGACGTAGTGATTCATTTTTTTCTACCCTGAGAGATATCAAATGCATCCACAACCAGGAGCATATTCAACAGACCCGCCGTGAACAGAAAGGTATTTCCGTACTCGTAGGCAGAACTGGTGACATCGCCCTCTCCCCACCCCATCAGCTTGGCCACCAGGTAGGGAAGCCCGGCCCCCGCGTCTGCAACAAACTTGAGAACTCCGAAAAATCCCGGAGTTATGCCGAAAAGCCGTCCCTCCATTATCAGGCCACAGATGAACAACACCATCAAAGCCACCAGAAAAACGACTCCCCTCCTCCATTTTTTGAGCATCATGTGCCCGGCCCCCGGAACGATCCATGCGACACAACAAATCCAGACGGTTTGAATCATGAAGGGTTGATGATAGGAAAGAAACCAGGATCAGGTCAAGATGACCTGTCAGGATAGCTCGCCAAAACGCTCGAAAAGAGGCTTTTGAAAAACCGGCTCATTAGGATCCACTCCACCTCCTGGTTTGTAGTATGATTTCCCGATGCGTAAGACAAGACTGTTTACTCCAGGGCCCACGCCTCTGATGCCGGAAGCCCAGCTGGCCATGTCGCGACCGATACTTCATCATCGCACGGCCCAGTTCAAGGAGCTGCTGCTGGAAAGTCGCCGGAATTTACAAGAGATCTTCAGAACCGAACATGACGTGGTCATTCTGGCCTCGTCAGGAACCGGAGCTATGGAGGCCGCCGTTACTAATCTGCTTTCCCCTGATGACCACGCACTGGTGGTGGTCGCCGGAAAATTCGGAGAGCGATGGGCAGAACTTTGCCAAACCCACGGTATTCCCTACACCTCTATCGACAAGGAGAACGGACAAGCGGCTTCACCGCAGGAAATCTGTAAGGCTCTGGAACACAACCCAAAAATGACGGCGGTCCTGATTCAGGGATGTGAAACCTCCACCGGCACGGCCCACGATCTGGAGCAGATCGCCCAGCGGATTCATATAGAATTCCCACAGGTCCTCATCGTCGTCGATGCCATCACGGCGCTTTTAACCCAACCTGTGGAAACCGACCTTTGGGGACTTGATATCGTGATCAGCGGGTCTCAAAAATCCTTTGCTCTACCGCCGGGACTGTCTTTTTTGACCCTGAGTTCCAGGGCCCTCGATAAAATCGATGCCAACCCCTCACACCCGTACTACTTCAACCTGGCCAAGGAAGCAGCTCAGCAACGTGAGGGACAGAGTGCCTTTACTCCAGCGATCTCACTGATCATCGGTCTGAACGAGACCACCCGGGAAATACTCGGACAGGGTCTCGACCAGGTGTTAGCAGAGACGGAACTCATGGCACGGGCCACTCGGGAGGGACTTAAAGCACTGGGATTCGAAATGCTTTCCTCTTCTCCAGCCAACGCCGTCACGGCGGCCTTTCCTCCCGAGGGCGTATCCTCGGTTGAGTTGAGCAAACGTCTTGAGGGAGACCTCGGGATCAAGATTGCAGGAGGCCAGGGAGAGTTGAAACAGAAGATCATCCGCATAGCCCATCTGGGCTATTTCGACCTGTTGGATGTTTTTTCGGTATTGTCAGCTGTTGAACTCTGCCTGCTGAAGATGGGAGCGACCATCGAGTTGGGTTCCAGCCTGCAGGCTGCCCTTGCTGAAGCAGCCAAGGATTGACAACCCAGGCCCGTACGAGGCATAAACCGGGCTAGTAACTATTCGGGACAACCGGAAAATGAAGATTTTAATTACCGATCCGATTTCGCAGGACGGTCTTGACTACCTCGAAGAGCAATCCGGCATTGAAGTAGTCTATGAAACAGAGCTCGGTCCGGATGATCTGCTCTCGGCTATCGGAGATGCCGAAGGGCTCATCGTTCGCAGCAAAACCCAGGTTACCGCCGAACTACTGGACGCCGCCGATTCTCTTCGGGTCATCGGGCGAGCAGGCGCGGGTGTTGACAACATTGATCTGGAGGCCGCTACTCGCAAGGGCGTGGTCGTGATGAACACCCCGGGTGGGAACAGTACCAGTGCGGCCGAACACGCTCTCGCCCTGTTGATGTCACTGGCACGGAAAATCCCTTTCGCCGATCCCTCCCTGAGAGCGGGCAAGTGGGACAAAAAGGCCTTCATCGGACAGGAGCTTCAAGGTAAGACATTGGGAATCCTGGGGGTGGGGAAAATCGGCTCCATACTGGCCCAGCGAGCACAGTCCTTTCACATGCAGGTTTTGGCGTATGACCCCTTCGTAAGCGAGGAGTATGTCAACGACCTGGGCATCGAGCTGTGCTCCTTTGAAGAGGTTTTGTCCCGATCTGACTTCGTCAGCCTTCATCTTCCGTTGAACGAAAAGACCCGGCATCTCATGTGCAAAAGTACGTTTCAATTGATGCGAAAAGGGGCTTTACTGATCAACGCAGCTCGAGGAGGACTGGTAGTGGAGGAAGACCTGGCAGACGCCCTGGAGGAAGGGCAGCTGGGAGGAGCCGGATTGGATGTCTTTGAGAATGAACCCGAAATTCATCCCCGCCTGCTCGCCTCAGACCGAGCGGTTTTGACTCCACACATTGCCGGTTCCACCGTCGAGGCTCAGTCCAAGGTAGGCTATGAAATCGCCCAACAGGTAACCACCTACCTGCAACAGGAAGTGATCCTTAATGCGGTCAACTTCCCCTCCATGAGCGGGAAGGAATTGAATCAAATCCAACCCTATGTCCGTTTGGGAGAAAAACTCGGGTCCTTCATCTCTCAGGTCTCGGAAATCCGGCTTGAAGAAGTGGGCATCCGATACTACGGTGATCTCGCACAACTCAATTACAAGCCCATCAGCAATAATATCTTGAAGGCGATCCTGAAACCCATTCTCTCGGAGGAGATCAACCAGGTTAACGCCCGAAATCATGCCAAGGAGCGAGGCATTTCAATGATTGAAACGGTGAGCAGCCGCCAACGCAGTTACACCAATCTGATCAGTATCCAGTTGCGCTCATCTAAAAAGATCGAGTGGATTGAAGGGGCTATATTGCACCAGGGCAACCTTCGTTTGGCCTCCATTGACGGCATCCCTGTTGAAACCGAGCTGGGCAATCAGATCCTCTTTATTCGAAACGAAGACACCCCTGGGGTCATTGGACAGGTCGGTATGATTCTGGGGGAAGCAAAAATCAATATTGCTTCCTTTGTTTTGGGAAGAACTGGAGATCAACCCTATGCCGTCGGAGTGGTGAATACCGACGGAGAAGTCCCGGACGACACGCTGGACAAAATCCGTAAGATCCCCGCCGTACAATTCGCCCTGTTGATCCAGCTATAAGAAGTGTAGGGGCGCACGGCCATGCGCCCTTCGATGAACTAGCTAATTTGTCAGTTATCTGTGGTCTGTTGGACCATGATCCCCTTCAAGGACAGCATCCCTTCACGCCGTTTCCCCTTCGTGACACTGATACTGATCATCACCAACGCCGCGGCCTTTATCTATGAGCTGTCTCTTCCCTGGGAAGACCTTGATATCCTGATCGACACTTACGGTGTCGTTCCCTTCAAACTCCAGCTGGTGGCGCACAACCCCCTGGGGGTTTTGGGGGAGATGGCAAGTTCCCTGGTAACCTCGACCCTGTTGCACGCAGGGTTTCTCCATCTGCTCGGGAACATGTGGTATCTGTGGATATTCGGCGATAACGTGGAAGACCGGATGGGCCCGATTCGTTTTCTCTTGTTCTATCTGTCCTGTGGAGTTGTAGCCAGTGTGACCCACATTGCTTTCAACCTCGACAGCCCGGTCCCCACGATCGGGGCGAGTGGTGCCGTGGCGGGCGTCCTGGGAGCCTACCTGGTCAGTTATCCCTTTGCTCGCGTGCTCACTCTTCTCCCTTTTTTTATCATCTGGCCGGTGGTGGAACTCCCGGCCATCCTGGTCCTTGGATTCTGGTTCATTGTCCAGCTTTTTAATGGAACGGCGGCCATCGGCTCAACGTCTGATATTATGGGCAGAGTTGCCTGGTGGGCTCATATTGGTGGATTCATTGCAGGCATTCTTTTACTCCGGGTGTTTGCCCGCCAGCCCCGCCATTAGCCTGGGTTATGCATAGGTTCTCGTCGCGA
>JAYZBY010000003.1:0-13027 GCA_036338555.1 Acidobacteriota bacterium
CTCTTGAGCCGCTTGAGATCCGCCATCAGTTGTTTCGCCGACTGGCAGCGGACCTCGGTATCCTTTTCAAGGGACTTGTTGATGATTTCTTCCAGCTTGTCCGGTCGATCCGGGTGTCCTCGGCCTTGTAGACCACACCCATGCCTCCTTCGCCCAGTTTCTTGACGATCTTGTAGTGGGAAACAGTTTGGCCAATCATGAGCGAATAATTCGGTAAAGCTTAGATGGGATTATACATAAGTTCTCTACCGCAGGGGTGCCGATGTCGGGAAGGTCGTCGAGGGTATTGTCTTGTGGGTTGGGGGGAGGACAACTTTGTGTGCCCTTACCTTTTGTTTCGTGGAACCTGGAACCTGGATCGCGGCCGAGCGGAGCGATGCCGCTCCTAATCAGTCATCGGCTGATCGGAACCGATATTCGATGTCTTGATCAACCACCAGCGCATACAGCGCCTCACCCTCGTCGTTGATGATCACTGAATTCAGGTCTCCGTAGAATTGAGCCCGGGCTTGTTCCCTGAAGCCTTTAACGACATAGAGCTTGGTGGCTTCGCCCGTGTCATCCAGCAAAGCGATATAAAAATCATATTGCTCATCTGCCTTGACTCGGTTGATGCTGACTTCGGCTGCCGGAACTCTTTGAACCGATATGTTCTCCACCAGCTCTGGAATGTCCAGTGGTTTCCTGGCCGTGGAGCACCCCAGGGTGAGAAGCAGGGCAATGCCGCACAAAAGGAATTTTGTCTTCATTTCCAGTAGCCCCCGGCCATCGATCCCTTCATCGGAAGCGCTGATCGCCATATTATAACGCGGGGATCTGAAATCAAAGGGTTCTACTTGTCACCACAGAGGCACTGGCATTTATCAGCATGATGAAGGATGAGGAGAATCTGGAGGTCTGTCGAGCTGTCTACGAGCCATTCGGAACTCACAGCCTGATCGTCCGTTCTCAGGACCACGCCTACTGGGAGCGCTACAAGGCTCTGGGTGCGACCGTGGTGGATCCGGGGTTGGCGATGGTGAACCTGCTGGATCACGGCGTGCGCTCACCGTCGGCTACTGCACTGCTGATGGGCATGGAAAGGGAACAGGACGTGATCGAGTTCGTGGTCGGCAACCCGGACCTGAATGGCCTGGCCCTCCGCGATCTTAGCTTGCCGGTTGACATCCTGGTGTTGAGCATCTTTCGTGATCGCGCCTCGCTCATCTGTCATGGCTACACGCGTTTGGAGTTGGGTGACCGGGTCACCATCGTGGGTTCCAGCGCCTCTCTGGAAGAGGTGAGACTCAAATTCGCTGCTTGATTTTTAGCCCGAGGCCGAACGGGTGGTGAAGGCCTGGAGGTCGCCGCCTGAAAGGCTTTGAAAGACACGCAAATCAAATTCAGGCAGGACGGCCAGAACATGATCAAAAATGTCGGCCTGGATCGCTTCGTAGTGGGCCCATCGGACGTCCGTGCAGAAAACATAGATTTCGATGGGCAGGCCGTGCTCACCGGGAGCCAGCTGGCGAACCAGGAACGTCATCTCCTGACTCACCATCGGGTGGTTCGCCAGGTAGGCCTCAATGTAGGCTCGAAAGGTCCCGATATTGGTCATTCGCCTGCCGTTGGCCAGGCTTGAATCATCCATGCTGGAGGATCGATTGTGCTCGGCCAGTTCGGTTCGCTTGGTCTCAACATAGGCGGCGATGTACTGAATCCTGGAGAAGCGTTGGATCATCTCCTCGCTGCAGAAACGGATGCTGTTCATGTCGATGTGAAGTGCGCGCTTGATTCTGCGTCCTCCCGATTTCTCCATGCCGCTCCAATTCTTGAAGGACTGGCTGATCAGCGCGTAGGTGGGAACGGTGGTGATGGTCTTGTCCCAGTTTTGAACCTTGACGGTCGTCAGGGTGACTTCCACGATATTGCCGTCGGCGCCGTATCGAGGCATCTCGATCCAGTCTCCTTGTGCCACCATGCGGTTGGCCGTCAACTGAATGCCCGCCACAAAGCCCAGGATGGCATCCTTGAAAACCAGCATGAGTACCGCTGTCAAGGCACCCAGGCCGCTCAGGAAATAAAGCGGCGTCCGGTCCAGGATGATGGACAGGACAAAGATGCCCGAGACGAAGTACAGGCCAATCTTCAGGATCTGGAGGAAGCTCTTGATGGGAATTTCCCGGGAAATCTCAAACGTCCCGTAGATGTCATGAACGGCATTGAGAAGGGAATCCAGGACCAGGACCCCGACCAGGATCATATAAATGAGCGCCGCACTGGTGTGCAGGGTACTCAAAAGGCCATATCCCTCCAGGGCCAGGGGCATCAGCGTGTAAAGCACCAGGGCTGGAGCCAGATGCGACAGCTTGGAGAAGACCCTCCGCTGGACCAGGACATCATCCCAGCCGGTGCGGGTGCGTGAAACCACCGTTCGGACGATCGACAGAATCACCCGCTTGGCCACCAGATTGGCAACCACGCTCAGGATAATAACGAACAGGTAGGCGATGACTCGGGTCAGGACCAGTGCCAGAGTGGCATCCAGATTCTGCGCGACCAGCCAGTTTTCGATCATTTCCAGCATAGGCTAACGGCCCTCGGTTGTTTTAGGGTCTCTAATGCAGCGTCGGAGTTCTCTCATCCTGGCGGTTGGCGGCCTGAGGCCCCTCCCACCTCGAAGGTGTGACGCCATCAGGGCTAGCGGAATGCAAGGTCGTACCTGCAGCAAACGGCCCTTTTTCGAAATCAAGTTTCAAGTCCCGGTAAGCCTCGGGACTTTCCTTGGGAAGGATCAGCCGATGACTCGTTTCCTTCCTGCGTCTGGAGAAGACCGGGTCGATGCTTCGAACTTGCTCGTCCTCATCACCTTCAAAGTACATTTCAGTGGTCAGAACACCATTGGTCAGGCTGCCCATTTTCAGGTGAATGTGGGGTGCGCTTCGAATGTCACCCAGATTGTAGGCACTCGGTACGATGGTCTTGAATAGAGAGGAACCATCCTCTCCGGTCCTGATTCGCCCGAAGTACCCGAAGTTGGGGTCGAGTTGATTCGGGGGCGCGCCCCGAGGGTGTTTGTAGTTTCCGCTATCGTCGGCCTGCCAGATCTCAACGGTGGCTCCGGCTAGGGGTCGGCACCGGTGATCCCGGATGCGGCCAAACAGATAGAGGAGTTGTCCGGCCGGTCGGCCGGAGCTTCCGGGGAGTTGGGTCAGATCACTCAGCCAGGGGATCTCACCGGGTGGATACAGGGGCCCGTCATCGGTCATCACGATGGGCTGGCAGCTCAGGCCGTCTCCGCCTCCCGGAGACCGTTGAGCCCAAGCCACTTTGGAAAAGGCTCCCAGTCCGAAAAGACCAGCCGAGGCCAAACTGGAATGAATGAGTTGTCGCCTGGAAAGATTTATTTTTTTCATGCTGGGTTAACCCCGATGTCCAGGATTATAGCCTGGATGATGAATAAAATCTCTACTGGATCGCTGGTAAGAAGGGAAGGAAAAGAGGAATCCAGAAATCGGAATCCAGAAGGGAGAGTCCGGAGTGTTGTGCCGGGAGTGTGGGAGACGCCTCGGACGCTGGTCTGCGACCAGCGCGTTCCACCTTTCACGTTTCCGGAGTGTGGGAGGCGCCTTGGTGCGGCGATTCCCGAGAGCCCCTCGCAGAGCAGTCGCTACAACGACCTTGCAATGGGCGCACGCCGTGCGTCCCTACATAGGCTGCCAGGCCTCGCTCGGAAGGAGCGACAGAGTCTGGCTCAAGGCGTCCCGCCCTGGGCCAGTCTTCTTGGTGTCTTTGTGCCTTTTTCGAGTCAATTCGAAGCCAATCCTGCCAGCGTGAGCAGGCCGGCGAAAACCATCAAGGCACCCATCACGCGGCCCCCCTTGTCCCCGAAGGGGAGGACCTTCTCGAGCAGAACAAAAAGCGTGATGGCGGCAATCCACAGCAGGTTCATGACTCCGCCCCAGAAAAGCAGCCCCATTAGTGCCCAGCAGCAGCCCAGGCAAAAAGCCCCGTGCTCGAGTCCCATTCGAAAAGCTCCGGCCATGCCAGTGTGCCAATGGCGCGCGAAGAAATGGGCTGGCGCTCGACAATGCTGAAGACAGGCATCCTTGAAGGGCAGCCACTGGTAGATTCCCGCCGCGATCAAAAGCCCGGCTCCCAGTGATGGACTGTTCGACACCATCATGGGGGAGAGCAGGGCTGCCTGGTCCAGCCACCACTGGACGAGGGTGGCGGCAGCACTGAAAAGAGTCCAGATGGCGATGTAGCCCAGCACAAAAGTCGCGGTGGGAGCCAGGGGCGTGTTCTGGCTGGCGCCCTTGCGGGCCACCGCGGCATAGATGAGGGTCATCGGAACGGCGGTCGGCACCATCATTCCCACCATCATCACCGCCCACATCAGGAACATGAGAAAAAAGTCGAGCGTACTCCAGGGGTGAATGCCCATCAATTCGGCGCCGCTCATGGGCATCTCCTCCATGGCGAGGGCCATGGCAATGAGATAAATCCAGGCCAGAAGCGTCATTCCGGAGAGGGCAACCAGAATGGCGATACGGTCGCGCCGCGGCAGCGAAGGTGTCATTGCCGGTTCAGTGAGGTGGGCCATCATGGGTCCGGCGCTTGGGATGTGGATCGGGCTTAGCCCGGATTAACGAATCACTCCATCCTGATTCATGTGCAGGAGGTTGAATTGACCATAGCTGTCCGTGAGGTCCAATTTGATCTCGCCCTGTGCTTTGGTCGATGCGTTGGCCATTTCCGCATAGGTATATTCAAAACCCTTGGGGAGATGGATGCGGGAGCGGACTTCCGACCCGTCAAAGGCACTGATGAGCGGCTTTCCTTCCGACTCCACGATGCCGTCGATCTTCAGCTGGGCTCGTCTGGCATCGACGTCGATGGACAGTTCGATTGGCCGGTAGAGAGTCTCCAGAACCTTCGACATGGTGCTGTTATAGATGAAGAAGTGGGTCGAACCCGGGGCGGTGGACTCGCCATGGAGGATTTTACGAAGCGCTTCGCGCTGGTCCGGGTCGGCGCTCTCATCAATGATGGCTTGCTGGGTGCCGTTTCCATCTGCTATCTCACCTGGCCAGTACACCAACATCGCCCACTTCAGACCATCCAGATTGGTCTCATTGAAGTGGCCTTCCTCGATTTGACCGCTCACCACGGCCTCGCAATTCCCGTGGGTGGTCGGTGATCCGAACTGGCAGGGGCATCCCCAGTCACAGTTGCAATTACCGAATTCCTTGCCGCGAATAGTCCATTGATCTGCCATGGTAGCGCTCCTTTTTAAGGAATTAGGTTACATGATTTGGAGGTGGCAGGGAAACGGTCTGGGTAGGGGCGGGAATCACTCATAAACCGTAATGGAACTGGTCTTGATCAGTAGATAAACCGCCGAACCGGGTGACAGATCCAGGTCCTCGATGGCGTCGCTGGTCAACTCGATAACGACCGGGGGGAGTCGAGGGCTGATCCGAGTGGTGATGAGCTGCCGGTGACCCAACGACTGGAGGTTCTCCAGGCGTGCCGGAATTCGATTTCGTGCCGAAAGATGGGTGGGTTCGGTGGTCGAGAGCAGGATCTCATTGGCGGCCACGCTCACCGTCAGAGAGCTTCCCACACGGGTGTCGACTCGCGGAATTGTGAGTGTTACTGGTGAATCCGCCCCACCCAGGACGACAGAGGTGGTGTGCTCAGCATGCTGCCGGACCCGGGCCGACCAAATGTTCTCGAATCCCTGGCTTTGGGCAAAGGGGAAGATGTCGGGCCGGGTCAGTACCTGGAGCGGCTCACCGGTGGCCACAATACGTCCCTGCTCCAGAACGATCAGGTCTTCGCAAAGCGCCTGCAGCTCAATCGGATTGTGGGAGACCACCAGCATCGGCACATCAAAATGGTCCCGTACCCGCTGCAGGAAGGGTAGGATGCGCAGACGAAGTTGAAGGTCAAGCGAAGCCAGTGGCTCATCGAGCAGAAGCAGACGGGGACCCGAGCAAAGGGCACGCCCCAGGGCCACCCGCTGCCGCTCACCTCCGGAGAGTTCGCGGACACCTCGCTCCAGCAGCGAGTCCAGTTCCAGCACATCGACGACGTCCTCGAGCATCCGTTTGAAGTCATGACCGCTCACAGCAGCCCTTTGTTGGCCTGATTGTAGATTGCGCCGGACTGTCATGTGGGGGAACAACAGGTGGTCCTGGGGCACGTAGCCGATGCCGCGTTGCTCCGGCGGCACATCGATTCGGGCGTCGGAGTCGAGCCAGACCGTCTCCCCGAATTGAATGAATCCGCGAGCCGATCGGCGAAGTCCGGCCATGGTCTCCAGCCAGGTGGTCTTTCCCGATCCGGAGGCGCCGAAGAGTCCGGTCACCCGCCTGGAGCCGGTGAACTCCGCCTCCAGATCGAATCGATCCAGCGGAACCTGAAATCGAGTCTGAAAAAAATTCCGAGTCATGGTCGTACGGTTTTTCGCGGTCTGGACAACGACTCGGTGAGGTAGACCGCCGTGAAACCGACCATCAGGGCCACCGCCAAGAGAAAATTGGCCTGCGGTTCATTGCCGCTTTGCTGGGCGCTGAAAATGGCGGAGGAGAGGGTCTGAGTCAGTCCGGGAATATTTCCGGCCACGATCACGGTGGCCCCGAATTCTCCCATGGCCCGGGTGAAGCCCAGGATCATGGCCGCCAGCAGGCCTCGTGTCGACAAGGGAAGCGTGATGGCCAGCAGCCTGCGCACCGGACCATAGCCGAGGGTTCGGGCCATCATTTCGAATCGGGGATTGACGTCTTCAAAACTAACCCGTGCCGTTCGTACCACTAGGGGCAGGGACATCACCGCGCAGGCGATGACGACGGCCTTCCAGGTCAGGAGAATGTCCAGGTCGATGCCCAGGGTGTCCGGGCCCAGCAGACCCTGCGGTGCAAAGGTGCGAAGGAGCAGATAGCCCACGGCTGTGGGAGGCAGCACCAGCGGCAGGCTGAGCAGGGTCGAGAGAATCTGGCTGCCTCGAAACTCAAAGCGTGCCAGGAGGTATGCCAAAAGGGTCCCGGGAATCATCACCAGGACGGTCGACAGACCGGCCCAGAGCAGGGTGGAGCGAACCGCTTCGAAGGCTGTTTCAAGTGTGGCTGGCATGATGTCGTCAATCCTGGTTGGGTGGCATGACTTCGAGGGGAAGGAACCCGTGTTTTTCAAAGAGGGTCCGAGCGGAACCGGAGAAAAGAAAATCGATCAATGATTCCGCCTCCTGGGGGTGGGGCGTGTGGGTCAGCCGCGAGACCGCATAGCGAATGGGAGGTCCCTGGTCTGCGGAAACCGTGTAAAGCCGTTGGACTCGATTTTGGGCCGCCAGGTAGTCGGTTTGATAAACCATTCCAAGGACTCGCTCGGCGGCTTCAACCTGTCCCACCACGGCACGGACATCCGGCGCCGGGGAGACCCTATCGGCAACGGCTTTCCACAAGCTCCGATCCTGGCAGGAAAGGGTCTCGAGCCACCCTTTGGCGTAGCGTCCGGCCGGGACCGCTTCGGGGTTCCCCAGGGCCAGAAATCGAAAGTCGAGTCGGCAAAGATCAGTGGCAGCACCCATCTCCCAGGACGAGCCCGCATCGGCAATGATCACCAGCCGGTTGGAGAGAAGCGGCCGGCGGGCCGCGGCTTCGATTCGACCGGCTTGCTCGATAACGTCCATCCACTCCTGGTTGGCACTCACGAAGACATCGGCCTTCGAGGAGGCCAGGATCTGCTGGGCCAGGACGCCCGACCCGTTAAAGTTAAATACCAGGCCCACCTCGAACTGGTTCTGGTAGAGGTCTCCGATTTCGCTCAAGACATCGGTCAGGCTGGCGGCCGCAAAGATCAGCAGCTCCGGTTGGGCGGCTTCCAAGGCTCGAGATCTGCAAGCAGAACCGGTGAGAATCCATCCAAGCAGTACAGTGCAGATCAGGGCTCCTTTGGTCATGTTCTGGGAAGTGGACATTTTCCTACTCGAGTTCACCCGTATGACCGGTGTCGTAGCCGGGAAGTTGCTGGAGATCCTTTCGATAGGGGCTGGAGCGAACCGCTGTCAGGAGGGTCTGGATGCCAGGTTCAGATTCGGCTTGGGCAGAAAAACAGAGATCGTAGCTTTCCTCTCTGACCTTGAGGAAGCGCAGGCCTCGTTCCTCGGCCGGCAGGCGCACGCAGACACCGGCTTGAGCCCAGCCGCTGCCAATGGTTTCGGCGACCCCATGGTGGTCCAGAGTCTGGTGTTGATAGCCATTGGGTCTTCGCCGACGCCCCAGAATTTGATCCAGGCATTGACGAGAACCCGAGCCTTCCTCTCGACCCACCCAGCGAAGATCTGAAGCCAGGACGGATCGAATGGATCCCGCCTTGAGCGAAGGATCCAGGGCCACCCCTTCTTCCCACCTGGCCACGTGCAGCAGGCGGAATTCCTCTGGCATCAGGCTGTCGGCGGTGGCCGAGTTTCGATCGCGATCATCACTGGTGGAGAAGTGAAGTCCGGCGGCATGGACCAGGCCCTGACCCAGGAGTTCCACCGCCCGGCGAGAGGAGCGGGTCAGAGGGAGGACACGGAAATCGCTTGTAGCATGGATCCGGTCAGCCAGGAGGCCGATGGCCGGATCACAGCCGGCAATGACCAGGGTTTTTTCTGGATCACCCGGGCGAGTCGATTCGACCTGGTCATCCTGGTAGACACCGTCGTGAGTCAAGGTCCCCGCCAGAGTCGGCTCCGAAGGGAAGAGCAGGGTCCGGCCTCGGACCTTGGCCTGCCAGAATCGACCGCTGCTCCGGGAGGGCTTCCAGGCCCACTGGTTAGCCTGGGGGTTCCTTTTCCTGAGGCTGAAAAGCGCTTCGACCGAACAATCGAAGGCTCGGGCCAGGGAAAGGGCGGCAGCGGTTGAGGGAACGACGCGTCCCGTTTCAATGGCGCTGATCTCGGCTCGGGAAAGTCCTGAACGTTCCGCAAGTTGTTGCTGGGACCAGCCCAGGCGAAGCCGATACTCGGGAAGGGAGTGCAAGATCATGATATAATCATATCATTTAATGATATTATTATGTCAATATTCTGATCGCCCTATTTCCTCCAGCAGTTTCCACCACCGTCCACTACAATACGGGAGTCCGGGTGAGCCATAGGTTGTCTTCGTTCCTCAGATGAAGGCGGCGTCACTGCAGTAGAGAATTTATGCATCATCCGGACTCAAAAGAAGGAGGAGTGCATGGCTACACAAGATAAGTGCTGTACGATCGTTCCCTATTTCAAGGTTCACGAGGGTCAGGCAGAGGCCTTCAGGTCGTTGTGTGAACGGTTTGTCAAAAAGACCAGCAGCGAGTCCCAGTGCCTCTATTACGGCTTTAGTTTTGATGGGGATCAGGTTCATTGCCGCGAAGGCTACCAGGATGCCGAGGCCGTTCTGGCTCACCTCAAGAACGTAGGTGCTCTGCTAGAGGAAGCCTTGACGATAGCAGACCTGATTTGCCTGGAGATTCACGGGCCGGAAGAGGAACTGGCTGGGCTTCGTGAACCGCTGGTGGAACTGGGGCCTCAGTTCTTCACCCTGGAGTACGGTTTCCGCCGCTGAGTCCGCGTTCATGTTGACTTCTGCAGACCTGGGTTCTAGAGTGCCCTGTACTATCATAAATCAATCCGGCCTAATGGATGGGCCGGAATATAGGCTCTTTTAAAGATGGTACCAAGGAGGAAAAAATGCATCTGATTCATCGATTCCTTTGGATTTGTTCGTTTGTGGTTCTTCTTTCCGTCGTCTCGGCTCACGCGCAGACCTTGCATCCACTGGTGGCGGCACAGGGCTATGCGGATCTGATTCTGGTCAACGGGAATGTGGTCAGCATGGATGACCGCACCATCGTTCCCAATACCCCGGGCAATATCTATGAAGCGATGGCCGTCAAGGGTAAGACAATCATGGCTCTGGGGACCAATGCTGAAATCCGGGCACTGGCCGGACCGGCAACCCAGACCATCGAGGTGGGGAACAAAACCGTTCTTCCAGGCTTGATCCAGCCCCACTACCATCTGTTCGGTACGGCTGCCAGGCGATACGGCCCCGAGTATGGGCTGGTCGACCCCAGCGTCAAGTTGACGGTCAAGGCGGAGACCAGCGCCGAGGCAACCGCCAAGAAGCTGAGAGACACGGTTGTCAACGCCATCGACGTGCAGGACTTGCAAAAAGGACAGTGGATCACGGTCAGTCTTGAGGAAGGGGACGAAAACCGTCGTGGTACCACCTATTCGTGGCTTTACCTGGGGAACATCAATCGAAGGCAGCTGGATCCCGGAACCGAAGACTATCCGGTGCTGGTCAAGACCGGCCTTCAGGGAGTGTTCAATACGGCGGCTATGGAGGCCTTCCAAAAAGAGTTTCCCGACTGGGCCGACCACGCCGACCTGGAAAATCCCTTTGGCTCCTCAGAGAACGGCTACGTGGCGGTTCCGGAACTGGGCGCGTTGACCTTTGAGTTCTGGTGGAAGGACAAGCCTCTGGACGAACTGGCCGAAGTCATGCTCCTGCACGGAGAGGACATCCTGGCCAACGGCTATACGACCGTGGCCACCAGGATCCTGTATCCGCGGGTGGTGGCCGCCTTTCATCATCTCAACCGGGAAGAGAAGATGGTTCATCGCCTGGCCTATTACATTGAATCGCAGCGAGGGAATTTCTTGAACGTCAAGTCGATCCGCGAGTTCTACCGAGGCATGGGGGCTCCCTGGACCACTCACTCTGGAGGCCACGAGATGCTGTGGCTCAATGGGATGACCAATGAAGTCTGGGATTCAATCTACAACGAGGTGTGTCTGGGGCCTGACGTCCCGGCTCCCCCGGAAATCAAGGCGCGCGAGCGTTGTCCCGGACCCGGCAGCAAGCCCTGGGAGTCGGTCAAGGCCGGAATCGTCTCCGGCTGGCGTGCCGCCCAGGTCCATTCCACTTCCAGCCACGGCGGGCGACTCTATCTGCAAATGCTGGAAGAGGCGAGGCTGGAAGGGGGCTATTCAGTTGAGTACATCCGGAATTTGAGATTGACGCTCGAGCACAATGCTTTGCTGGGATTGGTCCCTGATGTGATGGAAGGAATTAAAAAGTACGGGATTATTCTCAATGTCCGAACCGACCATCTGGGAGATGTGATGGAGAACGTCAAGGATTACGGAGACGTGCTGATCACCAAGAAGTTCACCCTGCCCATCAAGACCTGGCTCAACGAGGGTATTCGAGTCACCTTCGAGGCTCCCAATTTAAATCCCTGGCTGGTCATCCATGAGCTGGTGACCCGGTTGATCCCGGCCGACGGACGGGGTGGAACCGATCTGCGGCCGATGCTTCCGGATGAAGCCATCGACCGGGTAACGGCCCTGAAGATGGAGACCACCTGGGCCTCTGAATATGTCATGGCCGAGGACACGCTGGGAACTCTGGAGGTGGGCAAGTTCGCCGATTGGGTGATCCTGGAGAAGGATTTCTTCACCCTGCCGATTGACGAGATTCGGGGCGGCCTTCCCATAGCCATGACCGGTCTGGCCGGCAAGGTTGTCTACGAAAACGATTCGGCTGGCAACTGATGGGTTGGACCGTGCGCCCGCAGAAGGCATAATGCGGGCTAGTTAGATCCCATCTCGACCCGTGCCCGATGCAGGACCGTACGAAGGCCTTCGGTGTTGCCGTAAAGTGACACATAGAGTCGGTCAAGCTCGTATTTGGCCTTCATGACATTGGCTCCATTCAGGGCGACGGCCTTGGCCAGCGACTCAATGGCTTCGTCGGTTCTTCTTTTTCCCCAGTAGATCAGCCCCAGCCGATAGTGTGCGAAGTCGTTGTGGGAATCGTACTGGATCGAGGTCTCGAAGTTTTCCTGCGCCTTATTGGTGTTCTTTCCCACGTAGGCCGTCTCGCCAATGGCCCGATAGCAAAAGCCGCGGGCGCGGTTCAACTGACGGTTCCATTCCTGCTCGTTCTGGCTCTCGGGCTTCCGGGTTTTCTCAGCTGCCTGGAGTGCCTTTTTCGCGTAGAGATCGGTTTTTGAAAAATCCCTGGTATTCCAGTACGAATTGGACAGGTCGATCAGCATCTGTAGGTTGTTGGGGTCATGCTGAATCGTGAGTTTTCCCCACTTGCGGAAATTGGCCTGATCGTTGAGGGACTGGTAGGCCCGGGCGACGAAGTAGGCGGTATTGGCATTGGATGACTCGGCGTACAGCTTGCTGCCGAAATCCACCAGTTTACGGCTGTTGCCGAGATTCTGGTAGGCCTCAGTGGCGGCCTGGACCGCCGAGGAATCGTCGGGACGGTGACGCAAATAGTTTTCCGCAAGGTTCGCCAACTGCTGCCACTGGCGCCGCTCCCGAACCGGTCCATAGGACAGCGCATACAGATATGAAATATTGGGATCCAATACCGACTCTCTATAGGTTCCCACGAACTGGATCAACAGCGCCCGCTTGTCGGCAATATCCGTTTCCGCCTCGGCTTGTTGATAAAGCTCGTATTCCTCTGCGTAAGTCTCACTCTGCTGTAACCCCAGGAGGGTGGCAACCGAGTTCAAGGAAACAATGACAATCAGAAATCTAAATAACACGATTCGCATTCAGGCCTCCTCAACCTTGTAAGATGCATAAACTAGCACAGAGGCTCATCCCGGCGCGAAAAAAAATCAAGGGGGAGGGAAGAAGCGTGGGTTCGTGCAATAGTGCAGTGGTGCTGTGTGCTGCTTCGGTCAGAGGGCGTGCTCTTGTAGCGCCCGCTTTTAGCCCGACTCTTTCACACCCGCTCTACTGCATCGGCGCCATGATCCGTCCTGACTGTGTTGCATTCGTTCGGCCTTCTCAGCGTACCGTACAGTACGCTTCCGGGGGCCTCCACTCATGCGCCTTGTCAGGCCGGCCCTGACGCCGCCTCGTGACGACCTGGTGTGAGAAAGTCGGGCTTGAGCGGCCTTCCGGAATCGGCGCGGGACTTCGTTCTTCCTTTCGTGAAACGTGGAACCTGAAGCGTGAAACGCGCTGGTCGAAGACCAGTTGCCG
>JAYZBY010000004.1:0-6237 GCA_036338555.1 Acidobacteriota bacterium
ATTTCCAGCTTGCCGGGTGATTGGCCACTTCTCCTCCGGGGACCCTGCCGTCTATCTGAACCGATCTGGCAAGCGAGAAAAGTATCAGCCAAGGGGGTTTGATCACTTCGGGTAGCGCTGTTCCTCGACCAGCGCGTTCCAGGTTCCACGTTCCACGAATTACTCGACAGCTGACTGAAGGGCGCCCTGTTGTACGCGCTTCCGGAATCGGCGTACTGAGGAGGCGCCTCCCACACTTCGGACTCACCATTCTGGATTCTGTCTCCTGGCCTGGAACCTGGAAAGCAATGGATGTTAAGATAAGCGCTCTTCATTTTTGCACATGACTCATCGAGTACCAAAATCCCTTCTCGTTGCTTTCCTGTCTGTGGTCTGCGGTCCGTTCTCGGTTGCCCGGGCTCAGAGTACGGAAACAGCTGAGGCTCTGGCCAATATCAAATTCACGGCCGACGTTCGTGTCTTCACGGTGATGGCAGCACTTAACGCGGCGGGATTCGACCACGAAACCTCGGGAAGGGATATGTCTGGAGTCCGCCAACGTATTCGGCGGGAAACCGAAAAAGTAGATTCAGTTCTCCTGGGAAAGCTTCGAACCTTTTACAGCAGCCACAACCTAACGATGGAAGCCTCCGATCAGCAGGTCGCATACACCTCCCTGGCACTGTTACTTTCCGGACCTCCCGAGTTCCAGGTGACGGTCCAGGAAGGAGAGCTACCGGAAGATGTGAAGCAGATTCTGGGATTCGAGAAACTGGTCAAGGAATTCTATGAGAAAGCCAACATCGAATCATTGTGGCAGAGCCAACAACCCGCCTATGAAGAAGAACTGACCTCCTACCAAACGGTCGTTAAGGATTTGATCGCTCAGACCCTGGATTACTTTAGAATTCCGCCACGTGTGGTCCTGGATCGGGAAATCATCCTGATTCCTGACCTGCTGAATGCCAAAACCATCGTCAACGTCCGCAACCTGGATCTTGTCTATTACGTGGTCGTGGGCCCCACAGACGAAGCGGCCGAAAACCATCACCAGATCCAGCACGAGTACCTCCACTTTCTGATCGATCCCTTGATTGAAAAGTTCGGGATGGCCTTAATCGAGCACGGAGACCTCCTGGAGCTTGCTCACGCCCAACCCCAACTCAAACCACAGTTTCAGAACAAGTTCTTCCTTCTGGTGGCGGAATCGCTGATCGAAACGGTTCTGTTGAGACTTCACAACCCAGAGAACTCCGATCGAGAGTTGATAAGACTGTTTCGACAAGGGCTGATCTTTGCGCCCTACTTTAGTCGAGAGCTCAAACGTTACGAACAGGAAACCGAGCTGATTTCCTTTCCATCCTATGTGGAAACACTCCTGGACGGCATAGAAAACCCTCTCATCGAGGAGGATGCGAAGTGGATCGCCGCTTTGGAAGGTGAAATCAAAGGCGCACAGCAACAACAACTCGAGACTCAACAAAGAGCGATTGATGAAGTCAACCAGCGCAACCACGTGACTTCTCTGTTGAACGAAGCGGCCATCCTCCTTTCCAAAAGGGAGTTCCAGCCCGCCCAGAAAACGCTCCGCCAAATCCTGTTGGATGACCCTGACAATGGAAATGCCTACTTTTATCTGGCTCAAGCCGCCTCTCAGACAGAGCAGTTCGAACAAGCCGTCGAGTACTATACTCGAGCCGCGAACACGCCCGGCATCCCCACCTGGGTTCAAGCCTGGTCCCTGCTGCGGATTGGCAATTACCAAGCCTTTCAGGGACAAACTGAGGAAGCTCGCACCCTTTTTGCCCGCGTTCTGGAATTGGAAGGCGATCTTCGAGGGGCGAGGGAGGAGACTCAGAAATCTGTGGATCAACTGCGTTAATTCCCCGCAGATTCAAAAAACTCTTGAGCTAGTTTTCAAGTTTATGTAACATTCCCGGACCACAGCTTCACGGTTATCGATTTTCGAAGTTTGAAATCTAGAGGAAATCTGGAGGACATTACAATGAAACGTTTCTTAGTTATATTCTTATTGGTTGCAGGCACTTCAATGGTGTCCCTCTCGGCTGCCTCCCTTCAATCTACGGCCACTGAAATCCAAGGCAATTTGTACACCAACAACACGCTTGGATTCTCATTCCGTTTTCCACAAGGTTGGACGGCGGAAGAGACTTCGGGAGACTCCAGTACTTTGGGCGGCGACACGGTGGTGCTCAAAACCACTTCCGGTGATACAACGTTGTCTGCGTTTGTTGTCGACCTGCCTCCAGGTATGCCTTTGGAAGATTTGGCTGGAAGTGCCGAACAATGGCTGCTTGAACATCAGGGCCACCTACCGGGCATGAATCTGGAGGTGAGGGGTGATGTGGAACAAACGGTTTACGGCAGCACGCAATTTTACCGACTCAACTTCCGCACCCGGGGCCGCCGGAACAGGGTCCACCACTCCGCGGTGGTGACCGTGACAATCGGTAAGCTGATTGGCTTTGAGGCTGTGGCAAAGGATGAAAAGGACATCGACCTGGCGCTGAACGCTCTTGGGAGCATAAGCTTTTTCGATGCCGCATTCGCTGCCTGGACGACCGTGGCGGGAACCAGTGAACCCGCACAGGCGGTCTCATCGGGAGCGGACTTCCTGGAACGTTTTCCAACCAGCAATATCGTTCCCTACGTTCACAAACGTATGGCCTTTTCTTATCAGCAACTGAATGATTATGAAAACTTGGTTCTTCACGGTGAGAAAACGATCGAGTTGCTTTCCGATGACCACGAAATTCGGGTTCTGATGGCTGTCATGTTCGCCGAGCGAGGCGACAACAACAGAGCCATTGACCTTGCCCAGGAGGGACTGGAACTTCTGCGGACAATGGAGAGGCCTGCTGAAATCCCGGTCGGTCAATGGATTCTGCGCCAGGACCGGGCGTTTTCCGACTCCAACTACGCACAAGGCCTGGCTTATCTGAAGAAATCCTCTGGAATGGGTGGGGGGGGTGAAACCATGCTGAAGCGAGCTGCAGAATACCTGACCGAAGCGGTTGACTCAGATCCCTCCCTCGGCGTTGCATACTTCCGACTGGGCTACGTTTACACCCGGCTGAATGAGGCCGAGATGGCGATCGACAATTACGCCCGGGCGGCGGCAATTGATGGAATCGCCTCAGCCCCGTCTCGCGAGCAGTTGGTGGTTATCCTTGACTTCCTCAAAAAAGATACCACAACCGCCGACCAGTTGATCCTGGAACAGCGGGACTACATCGACCAGAAAATAGCCGAAAGGGAAGCCCAGGCCCAGCAGTTGGAAGCTGAGGAAGAGCTCAGGATGCAGCAGGAGATGCAACGTCAGGAAATGGAGCTCCAGCAGCAGGAAGGGCAGCAGCAGTCACCCTAGTGATCTTTACGTCGTCCGATCGGACTCGGCCGAGTCGGGTCGGACGAGGACCGATAATGCAGACCAACCTACAGGAGTTGGAGGCTCGACTCAGTTATTCCTTTACCCATCCCCAACTTCTGGAAAGGGCTCTCACCCACACCTCCTTTGCATACGAGCACAAGTCAGCGGTCAAGGGCCGGACTTGCGAGGACTATGAAGCTCTCGAGTTCCTGGGAGATGCCATTCTGGGCTTCCTGATCAGCGACCATCTCTTCAAAGCCCATCCTTCCCAAACCGAAGGTGAGCTGTCCAAGATGAGATCGTTTTTGGTCTCTACAACCCAGCTGGCCTCTCTTTCCCGAGAACTGGATCTGGGTGCTTTTCTGAGGCTGGGGCACGGAGAGGAAAAAACAGGCGGAAGACAAAAAAAGGCACTTTTGGCAGATCTCTTTGAAAGCCTTATTGCGGCCATTTTTCTGGATGGCGGCCTGGAACCGGCGCGCCGTTTCGTTCTTGCCAAGTTTCGCTCCCGGCTGGACAACATCCGAGAAGAACGGTTGGATTTCCAGGATTGCAAATCACTCTTGCAGGAACGCCTGCATGCCCGCGGCCTCTCGGAGCCTGATTACCGCGTCATCAACGAGCTCGGCCCCGATCACCAAAAGGAGTTCGTGATCGAAGTTTTCATCCAGGACAAGTTTCTGGCTCGAGCCCGGGGAGGGTCAAAGAAGGAAGCTCAGCAAAGAGCCGCTGCCGAGGCACTGGAGAAACTGGATGAGGTCTTGATTTCCTAGCCCTTCACCACAGAGACACAAAGACACAGAGAAGAACGCTGACCCCTGACCCAACCACTGCACGACTGCACGACCGCACAAAGGTGGGGCAACACTGCATTAGACAATTAATGCATCGTCCGGGCTAATATGAATACCAAACCGCCAAGAGAGTGATGACATCAAAGAGGGCATGGGCAACCATCGGGGCGATCAGGTTGCGACGCCACAGATAAAGAAGACCAAACAACAGTCCCAGAATTCCCGCTCCAGCCGCGCTATCGACCCCTTGAACTGCATGTCCCAGTGCGAAGAGGAAGCTCCATAAAATCAGTCCGACAACCATCCCCAACCTGCGGCTCGACTCCTTCCTTTGAGAGTTCGACTGATCCATGAAACGTAAAAAAGGCCACAGCAGGATGGGTCCCAGATAGCGCTCGAAACGATCCAGGACAAAGGCCCGCTGAATTTCTTCCTTCAATCCTCCCACGTAAAGACTGCTCATCAAAAAGAGTGCCAAATCCCCTGAATCCTCCACCAGATCCAGAAGAGGGTTGGCGGTGGAAATGTATTGGGGTAAAAAGGTTTGAAAGAAGAGGTTGACGAATATCGTGGAGATAAAAAGGACAGGGACGCAGACAATTCCCCATCCGATCTCGGGACTGATATCTTTCCATACCCAACCCAGTGTCGAAGGATTTTCGCCCCGGTAATGCAGGAACAACACGACCAGAACCAAGGTCAAAGTCGCTTCCAACGCCATGAACAGGACAACTGACCGACTGTTTTCCATGACATCGGTCCCGGTGACCATAAAAGCGAGCTGAACCAACAGAGGTCCTGCCAGCACGATAAGTAGAAGTTCCGGAACCGTTAGAAATCGGCGAATCCAGCCCTGCTGAGAATCGGCTTGTTCGGGCATTTCCAAAGGGCTTTGCATGGAGCCAACATTCTACGATAAATAGATCAAATAGGTGATGAGCTAACTACGACCACTAGCTTGGGGCGTATGTATAATGTGCCCTACGTCGTTTATGAAACAGAACCTGGTTTTCCTGAGACAGATCCCTGCCTGCCTGATAATTCTCCTCTTGCTGATCGCTTCAGCTGCAGGTCAAGACAAGGAGCAGATCAAGCAGTTGGCCGTCACGACTCAAGGATCAACCGGCCTGTTCAATCTTTTCCTGGCCCGGACGCTGAGGCGGGGAGAAGTCAGCTTCGGCCTGAATTTTTCCCACTTCCACAGAGAACCCGGTGATCTGGACTTCACGATTTATCCCGTTTCCCTGACGGTGGGTGTGCATGATCGTGCCGAGTTTTTCCTATCCTGGGAAGCTCAGCGACGGGTCAATGCCGACGCGATACAGGTGAGCAAACTCCTTCCTGGAGACCCGCTCGTCCCTGCACGTCTGGAAAACGGCGAGACCGCTTTCTTCAATGATGCACCCTTTCTGGACGTGGGATTTGGAAGCGGCCCGGGAGCCCTCAGGACCGGAGTCAAACTCAATCTGTTCTTGGAAGGAAAAACATTCCCTTTTAGCATGGCTGTACAACCGAACATAAAGTTTCCCCTGGCCCAAAGCCGGTCCCGACTGGTACGCGGCCTGACCAACGGCTCCGTTGAGACGGGGTACGACCTTATCCTGAGTAAGAACCTGCCCCGAGACGGTATCTTCACCTTCCAGAATGGTTTCCTCTTTGCCAGCGACTCCCAGACCATTGAGCACCGGTTCAACTATGGCATAGGTTACCAGATACCCGTGATTACGGGGAAAATACAAAACATCGGCGAGCTGACGGGAAGTGTTTTCCTGGGCCAGAAAACACCAGGTGCGAATCCAAAATCGCCACTGGACCTTTACCTTGGCTTGCGCATCTGGCCTGCACGCCATCTTTCCCTATCGGCCGCTTATAGCGCCACGCTTCGCCGTATTTCTTCCAATAGCTCCCCCTTTGGGACTCAAACAACGGGTCGGTCCGGATGGCTTTTCCAGCTCAGCTATCATAGAAAAATCAATCGGCCTCCCAGCATCCGGTGCATCCCCGAGGACACGGACCTGACAGAAGGAGAACGCACCACTATTCGGGCGGCCATCGAAGATCTTGATGATAGTC
>JAYZBY010000005.1:0-4586 GCA_036338555.1 Acidobacteriota bacterium
TTCTCAAAGTTTAACTGACTGGACTCACTGTCTGGTTGTCAAAGATCACCGCGAAATAGGTTCCTCACCTGCTTCGCCAAGGCCCGTATCATACGCCATCCCTCCCTTCTCTGCAAGGGGAGACCGGAGGACTTGCACACCGATACCTCCTGGAGCTATTCTAAGTCCGATACTACAAACGTTTTTTGGGGAGACTCAGGATGTTCAAACGAACGATTTTCTCTCAACGACCCAATGAGATAATCTCAGATGATCGTTTTCGCCAGGTGGAAATGGCCATTGCCTTCAAGCGATTGCTCTGCTACCACTGTCGGTTTGAAGCCATTTACAAATACGCGGTTCAACAGATTCGCCGCCATCCTGAGATTCAGGTATTCGACAACGAAGAAATTCGTGAGGATCACCGGCAGATATGGAAAACCATTCCCCGTTTTGCCGAGATTCCGGAGCGGATCAGATGCAAGCGGTGTCGGGAGATCCTGGACGTCGAAGTGATGTGCGTGTACTGAAACGTTCTTTCGTTTTTTCGTGTGGTCCTGAATCTAATCGAGACGACACACAAAATACAGGAGGGTGGGAGGGGCCTCAGGCTGCGAAACACCAGCCTACGAAAGAACAAAAGCACGACATCATTCCCCGCTCCAGCCGTTGATGATTGTCTCTCGCAGGTCAAAGCCAAAGGCCCGCCGCGATACCGCCACGATGGGTGCTCCCTGGAGGCGCTTGTAAACGGAACGGTTGAGTTGGCCAAACAGCTCTCCGATTAGTTCCTCGAATTGCTCACAGCTGTATCGCTGGTAGAGGTCTTTTCCTTCCAGCGCATACTCGGCCTGGTCCAGTTGCTGCAGTTTAAAGGAACGAAGGAGATCTCGTGGCCCCAGACCCTTTTCGACAAAATCGCTGACCACCGGACCCACCACCTGGTAGTCGAAGGGATCCACCTGGTCTTCGCTTAGCTCCGCCGAAGGAATGGCCTCGAGAATGCCTTCAGGGATCATCGGACGATCCCATTTTCGATTCACATAGCCGGCCAGCCGGTACACATCAGGCTTGGGAAGATCCCCAATGACCGAGAGCCCTCCCACCATGTCTCCGTACAGAGTGGCATAGCCCAGGGCGATCTCCGTCTCATTCCCATTGGAGAGTAACAGGGCGTTTTGATCATTGGACTCGGCCATCATGATCAGCCCCCGGATCCTGGCCTGAAGATTCTCAACCGTGGTCGGGGACTGGATGGGACGCAGGTGCTGCTCAAAGTCCTTCACAACCTGATCCACCATGTCCTGGATGGGAATGACCTGATAGGGGAGATCAAAGTTGGCGGCCAACTGCCGGGCCAGCCTTTGACCCTGCTCGGAATTGTACCTGGAGGGCAGGTTATAAACCGAGAGCAGTTCCCTTCCCATGGCCTCATAGGCAATGGCAGTGCCCAGGGCCGAGTCAATCCCTCCCGAGACGGTTTCAAGAACCCTCTGGAAGATCCCCATCTTGTCATAGTAATCACGCACGGCCATCGCCAGTGCCTGAAAAATTTCCTCCTCCCGAGCAAAGTCAGGCTCTTTCACGGCCTCAGCCAGGCCGTCCTCAAAACAGACCGTCTGCTGGTCCTCCTCAAACTGTTTGAGAGCGCCCACCAATTGACCGTCGCTTCCGTAGGCCACGCTCATGCCGTCAAAAGGAATCACGTTTTTTCCGTTGTCCCCGACCCCGACGGTATTCAAGTACACAATGGCGACCCCATAGCGACGGACCTGATCCTGAATCAATTTAGCCCGCTCAAATCGCTTCCCGTCTCTCTGACCGGGCGCACTCCCAACAAAAGGGCTGGCATTGATGGAAAACAAGTAGTCGACCTTTTTTTCCCGATAAAGGGCGCAGGGCTTGAAGTCGTAGCCTTGCTCCCATAGATCCTCGCAAATCAGCACGCCGATCGAGGTCGTTCCAACCGAGGTCTGGATGGAAATCGGCTCCACCTCCCGTCCGGCCGTGAAGTAACGCTTGTCGTCGAAATAGCGATAGCCGGGCAACAGGCGCTTGTGCACCACTTGAAGCAACTGGCCGTCCTGGGCGACGGCCGCGGCATTGTAACGAATAATCCCGCCTTCGGGCCGGCAGCGCTCCGCATCGAAGTCCAGAAATCCCACAATGACCCCGATCCCCTCACTGGCCGGGACAATTTCCTCCATCAGCACCCGCTTGTTCTCCTCGAGAAACCCCTGATTGTTGAGCAGTTTTTCATCCAGGCAATAGCCTGTCAGGCACATCTCAGGAAAAACCACCAAATCGCAGGCTTCTTTTCTTGCCTGCTCAATCCCCTGCAGGATTCTCATCCTGTTTCCAGCGACGTCGCCACTTTTGGGATTGATCTGAGCTAAGGAAACCTTCAGTTTCATCGATGCCGTCCTTGAATCGCTGTCTACTCGCCAACTACCCTGTACCGGTATCTATCATATCGAATTCGCTGGTTTTCAGACATTCGCCGTCTTTTTCCACAGTACTCCCCAAACATCTTTCTCGCACCGCCAGGATTTCCAGCAGAAGCAATCTAACCTGCCAGAAAGAGTTAAACCCCGGCCTCCTGGTCCGGTGGCAGACGCTGAAGCCGAGAAATCCCTTCTGACCGAAGCATGTTTTCCACGGGGTTCCAGGAGTTTTCCACAGGGCGTTCAACAGCAAGCCAGACTTCCATGGCGAAAAAGGAGCCGTCGTCCCCGTCACATCAAATTCGTAACAATGCCCGGTGGGTACTATCCGGGCACCGACATTTCCAAACGGCCTCCGTGCCGGATCATGCATGTCCTCTTGCATGCGGAAATCAACGGCACTTATCTGAAAGGAATCACAAGCGGCCCGTGTTACAATCTCCTGGCATTGGGGTTTGCGGTAGGCAACATGGACACAGCTGGCCAATCCGGACCAACCGTCACATCCGGTTAAGTCCTGAACACCCAAAGATGCGCCCGTAGCTCAGTTGGATAGGGCGCTGGTCTACGAAACCATTTTCACGAATCCGTGAAGTCCTTTCAGAATAGTTAATCCCCTTTATTGACAGGGGCTTACCAACTGTTCGCCTGTCACAGAACGTGACAGAAGATCACTAAATTCAACTACAGAGTAACTACAGATCATAAGTTCAAAATCTATTTCGTTACCTATTCTAGCTGACGCCTTAGATCTCGTTGGGTTATGAGCCTACACGCATATCACCTGGTTTTTCCTATTGTTCGGGCGGTTCTGTGGTAGAAATGTGGTAGGAATTTGGCCAAGAAAGATGGACGCGTTGGGAAGAAATGATGGTAACATGCATATCCCGAATGGATTAACCCGGTATAGGAGATGACTTCAGACAAACGACTACCCGAGCAAATTGCTGAAAGCACGGAAACTACCATAGGCAAAGTCGTGCTGACAGAGCAGCGACCCTATTTCGAAGAAGAGTTGAGTCTGGTCGATTTGTGGGTTGTTCTGATTAAACGAAAGGTGCTGATCGGAGCCGTTGTGGTCGCCTCCCTCCTCTCTGGGATCGTTTTTTTCGTTTTTCCACGGACGAATCCGCCACAGCAATACGAGTTCTCAACCATCATTGAAATTGGTCAGGAGCCTGATGGTGAACCAGCGGCGTTAGTCGATTTTTCCGAGACGGTGTTAGCCAAGCTGCAAAACGCCTACATTCCTTTAGCACGGAAGGAGTTTAATAATCGGGAGGAGACAGAACGATTGTCTGCGCCGGCTGTTCAGGTCCATATGCTAGGTAGAACGGTGGTCTTGAAAACGGTGGGTTCATCACCGGACTCAGGTCCTCACTTAGAACTTCTGGAGTCAGTTTCACAGCATTTGCTTGCCGATCACCGCCTATTAGTCGAGTCGCACCTTACCCGTGAGAATATCGAGCTGGAGCGCGAACGCCTTAGGCTGGAAGAGTTGAAAAACCCAGAATTTCTAGCCGTCGAACAGAATGCCCTGGAGAACCAGATCAGCCTGGCTAGCTCCAAGCTTGAGGAGCTTGGGGACCGCGAATCGCTGATCAACGAAAGAATTGAGCGGATCAGTGATCAAGAGAGACTGGTACGGGCTCAAATCGCCGAGTTGGAGAAAGCGATCACGCAAGGAGTGGAAAATCGATTCCAGGCGGTCTCGCAGTCTAACAATCCCAGCAAAGCCATGACTCTCCTTTTGATCGACAGCGGACTTTCGGATATGCAGGCCCGGTTTGCCTCGCTGCAAGAGCGATTAGAAATTGAGCTCAGGATCCAAGAGGATGAGCTTTTCAAGAGTCTGGCGGACATTTCCAGGGAGCGGCAGCAAGGTCAAATGTCTATTGAGCAGTTCAAGCACCAGCTGGAGAAGATACGGTTCGATTGGGCTCGAGGGCAAGCCGATCAAGAGGAGGTGGTCAATGACCTTGAGGAACGCCTTCGCGGCTTCAGGGAAACGCGAGTTATCTTGCCTCCAATGCAGTCTTTGGCCCCCCCCGCTGCCGTTGCCACTATAACTCTGGTGGCGACCTTGTCGATAGCCGGCTTCCTGGGAATCGCACTTGGCATTTTTGCGGCCTTCGGTGCCGAATTCATAGCCAATGCCAGAAA
>JAYZBY010000006.1:0-8690 GCA_036338555.1 Acidobacteriota bacterium
AACCTGGGGGAGTAGATTAGCCAGATTCTTCTTGATATCGGCCCGGTTGGTACATCCGTAGGTTTTGGATTGGACGGCAAAAGCCAGATAGGGTTCAACCACAGAAACTCCCTCCAATGCGACACTTGATTTCAGGCATACGACGGTCTTCATGTTTGCTCACCTACCCCATCTGTGTCAACCCCAAAGGGCTTGCTCTGTAAGGGATTCAACGGATGATCGCGACCCGGAAACAACTGAGGCTAAAGAGAGGGGTCAATGACTGCCTTGACGCACTTGAGACCCTCCACATCCTCCAGCGCCGAGGTGGCCTCTGCCAGGCCATAGCGATGGGTAACGGCATCCTGCAGGGAGAGCGTGTCATTGTGGGCGGCCAGCAGCTGAATCACCCGATGCAGGTGCTTGGGCTCCCAGAAAACGGAGCCGTAAAGCCGCATGTTCTTAATTACAATACGGGTCGGATTTATGGGCACCGGCCCCAGGTCCGAGAAGACTCCCATAACGAGATATCTTCCAAAGGTCTTGACCAGTTCCAGGCCTTCTCCCACCGCCTCGGGAAAACCGGTGGCCTCGATAACCAGGTTCACCTCGCCAATCGCATCTTTTGCCGCCTGGATCCGAGACTCCGAGTCCTTCAGATCGGAGATGTCCACCGTGAGGTCAGCACCCAGCCTCCTGGCTAGCTCCAATCGCGAGGGAGGCGCCCCCATCACCACGATGGGCGAAGCTCCACCCAGCTTGGCCATCACCAGGCAGGAGAGTCCCACCGGGCCCGCCCCCTGGATGATCACCGACTCGCCCGGCTGGACCCCACCCATCACGTCGAATCCGCGAACTGCGGTGGGAAACCCACAGCCGAAGGCAATGGCGGCCTCAGCCGGGACCGAGTCGGGAATCTTGAAAAAGAAGGACCGGCCGGTCAAAAAGACATACTCGGAGTAGCCGCCCGTCAGGTGGGGATAATCGGCACAGGAGTAGCTCCAGCCATAGGAACGTCGGGCGATACATCCGGTGGTGTCCTTCTCAATCACGCAGGCATGGCATTGGCCGCAGGGGTGTCCCGCCACCCAGAAGATTAGGTCGCCCTCCTTGACCGGCTCCCCCACACTGTCGGTCTTGCGGTCCGGAGCGAGCTTGTCAATCCGGCCCACGCTCTCATGGCCCAGGATGACCGGAACCGGCATTCCCTTGACCTGCCCTCTCCAGCAGTGAGGGTCGGTTCCACACACTCCGGAGAGAACGGTCTTCACCAGAACGCAGCCCTCTTTCAATTCCGGAATGTCGAATTCCTGAACCTCGAGGGGTTGATTGGCCTGCTCAAATACGACCACTTTGGATTTAGCCATACCTTCTCTCCTTAGTTAGTCAAGAAATGTCTTGAATCGCCAGCTATGCCCTGCTTTTCTTGAACTCCGCGGCCACCAGAAGCGCCGATAAGACCCCTCCAAAGGCTTCCAGAACCCAGCCCTGGGCGAAGATCTGAGAGGGAACCAGCAGAGCCAACCCCCCGATGATCATGCCGGCGCGAGTCAAGGGGGTCAGCGGACGCATGAAATGACCGGTGATGCCTGCCGAGGCCAGCCAGATCCCAATCAGGGCCGTCACCGTGTCCCGCACTATAGCAAGGACAGGACCGTCCAGTAGCAAGCTGGGTGCAAACACAAACAAAAACGGCACCACCAATCCGGGCCAGCCGAAACGCACCGCCGCCACCGCCGTCCGCATGGGATCAGCCCGTGCCAGATTGGCAGCCGTGAAGGCGGCCAGGGCCACCGGCGGCGTAATCATCGACATGCAACCGAGGTAAAGAACGAACATGTGGGCCGCCATAGGACTGATCCCCAGCTGGATCATGGGAGGGGCCGCCAGGGTCGCCAGCAGGAAATAGATGGCAGTGGTGGGCATGCCCATCCCCAGGATGATGCACACGACGGAAGTGAGCGCCAACAGCAGCAGGAGACTGTTTTCACCAAACTGCACCAGCACGAAGGTGAGACCGAATCCCAGGCCGGTGACATCCACGATGCCCATGATCATGCCGGCGACCGCCCCAATGACCACCACCTGGGTGGAGGACAGGCCGGTGATCTTGAGCGATTCCAGAACATCGGCGGGCCGAAGCCGCAAGCCTCGATAACTGAAGATGAGCCCCAGTAAAATGATGGATCCGGCGGCATAAAGGCCCGAGGTCTCGGGCGTCAGATTGAACTGAAACAAAGCGACCACCAGCACCACAAAGGGCATGGGGAAGTACCAGCCTTCTCGCAAGACCTTTCGAAGCGAAGGAATTTCCGTGCCCACAACGGCTCCAATTCCCTGCCTGGCGGCCTCCAAATCGGCCTGAACAAAAACGGAAAAGTAGTAGAGGATGGAGGGAACAATGGCGGCCAGCACCACTTCTCCATAGGGAACCCCCAACAGCTCGGCCATCAGGAAGGCCGCCGCTCCCATGACGGGGGGCATGAGTTGTCCGCCGGTTGAGGCCACGGCGATGAAGGCGCCGCTGACATGAGCCGGGTAGCCGCTTTTTTGCATCAGCGGAATGGTGATGACTCCGGTTGAAGCCACATTGGCCACCGCGCTCCCTGAAATGGACCCGAACAAACCAGAGGCAAAGACCCCCATTTTCCCCGCCCCGCCGCGTGAGCGGCCCATCAACGCCGCCGCCAGATCACTGAAAAAGAGCGAACCCCCGGAACGAAGCAGCAACTGTCCCATGAAGACAAAGATAATGACGATCGTCGAGATGATTCTCAAAGGGAGACCCAACAAGGCCGTGTTGTCAACGCCCAGAAACGAGAACAATTCCAGGACCTCCATGGAGCGTCCTGCCAGCTTACCGGGAATCAAATGGCCCAGCAGCGCATAGGTCATGAATGCCAGCAGCACCGAGAGAAGACTCCAGCCGGTGGTGCGGCGAAGGGCCTCCACCGACAACACCACCAGAATGGTTCCAATAATGGTTGTCTCCACGGGACGGAAGAAGAACTCATCGGCCAGGATCGGATAGCGAACCGCCACATAGGCCCCGGCAGCCAACCCCAGAGACGCCGCCAGCCAATCGTACCAGGGAATACCGGCTTTGGGACTCCGGGCGGAAACTCCCAGGAAGGCCAGGGCCAGGGCCAGAGCCAGAATCGCCACCAGCACCTGCTCGGGATAAAGGACAAAGCCCAGCCGGTAGGGAACCTCTCCCGCCCAGGCGACCGCCACCAGGGCCAGCAACCCGGCCAAAACCGGATTCAGCCGCCCCGCCAGGGGGGAAGCGTGCTCGGATCTATTGTCGGGCTTATCGGTGGCTAATCCCTCTTCCAAAGACCTGCTTCCTTATAAAATCTGACGGCACCCGGGTGATATTCAAGCCCCACGTCCTTGGCCATCATCTCGCCTTGAAATTCCGCCCACAGGGCTCCGGTGGCCTGAAGCTCATCCAGATTTTCGTACATCAATTTGGCGACCTGGTAAACCAGATCCGGGTCGACATCCTTGGCGGAGAAAAGAGTATAGTCATAAGCCATCAGATAGCTGGGAGTCTTGATCCCAGTGAGCTGCGGAGCGGGCTCGATCAATCGCATGTAGGCTTCAGGCACCACGTTTTGCAATCGTGTCAGAGCCTCGGGAGAGTGGTTGAAGGAAAGATATCGGACTCCTCCGACTGCGATATCGGCCTGCTTGAGGGCGCCCGTTCCCACGGTGAAGATGACGCTCATGACCTTTCCCTGCATGAACAGTTCCCAGGACTGGGCCAGGCTGGAAACGGGAACCTGTTCGGTGTCTTCATAACTCAACCCATCGGTCGCCAGAAAGCCATCAAAAACAACCCTGAACAAAGGGGCGGCCTTGAAGCCCCCAGGGACGGGTCTTCCTCTCAGGTCGGTTACCGACTGGATGTCGGAGTCGTCAGGAACCACCAACCCCACCCGAAAAGGCATCAGGGTTGCCACCATTCGCAAATTGGGAAGCGGATGACCTTCAAAAAGAGAGGTCCCCTCGATGGCAAAGATGACCTGGGGCAAATTGGCCACGCCGAATTCCAGCCGGTTGGCATTCACATAAGGAATATACTGCTTGGTTCCGGCCATGGGCTGGGTTCTGACCTGTAAGTCACCCTGGGTGGACACCACCTTGGCAATGGCAGCCGCCACCTGGCCGGTAGCACCGGCCTTGGTGGTCCCGATTCCGGCAGGCCGGTGGCTGGGCAAATTACAGGAGGAGAGGAATCCGATCAGAATTAGTGTTGCGAATCTTAACCAGTGCATTTTGGAATTAAGTCCGTCTTAAGAGGGACAAGAAAGGGTATCTCTCCAGGCCTGAAGATACAAGAGAGAAAAGAAGTGTAGGGGTGCACCGGCCGTGCGCCCTCCGGTCAGCCGGTTAACCGAATTCTGGGATAGGTGTCCGGGATGGAGGTTTCGGTCTTGAGGGAAATGGCCTGATCCAAGCCGGTCTTCCAGGCGCTCAGCCCTTCCAAAAACTCCTTCAGCAACACCTGATGGTGAGTCTCCGGAAATCCTTCCAGCTTTTCAATGGCCAGGCTTAACATCGACCGGGCGGCGCCCAGCTTGCCATGTTGATAGTGGTGAAAAGCAACGGCGGCCTGGATCAGTCCCTGTAAGAAGGGCTGTTCGTCGTTTGACTCCTGAAGCCAGATCTCCTCGATGGTGTCGTGGCAGTCGTAGAACTCCTCTCGATTAAAGAGCTCGATCCCGTCCAGCACTTGACCCCAATCATCTAACACAAGGCCAACCTCTCACAACCTGTTGCAGGTTTCAAGGGAGTCACCTGGTCAGCAGTCAGGGGTTAGGAGTCAAGAGAAGCGCGCTTCGCGCGCTGAGAAACTCCTCGCTGACGCTCGGAGTGGAGAAACGCGTCGCTACTGCTCCGCGTGAAGAGCGGGCCGGTTTCGAATTTGGGACTTCGAATTTCGGATTTCCTGTCAGCTCTCTAGGGGTCAAGGACTACTGGTAGGTCTCTCGTATCCAGCGTTCGACGGTGTCGGCCGGGTCAAGGACGAAATCTTCATCAATGAGAAACTTCTTCTTTTTGGAGTTTTTGCGTAACAGGTTCAGGCCATGCTCGAATTCCTTGAGTAGATCGGCACTGTAGCTGAGCAGGTCGGTGTCCATCTCCTTCGCCTTTTCGGCGATGCACTGACTTGCTTCCGGCGTAAAGGCGATTTCGATCCCGTATCGGTCGCTCAGTTCCTGTTCAATCTTGCCCAACTGGAACTCCACAACCTTGGACCGATACTGGGTGGGATCCTCCAGAAGTGATTTGAGTTTCTCTATCGGGTTTTCGGTCATCTCCTGACCGACGATGAACTCCTTCACATCGTGATCGGGAAGCTGGTATTTGTATTCACGGAAGATTCTCTCGCAGACGGTCATCAAGCCGCGGGCTCCAGTCTCCTCGGTTTCGGCTTCCTTGGCAATGCCTTCCATTCCGTCATCCGTAAAGTAGACATCAATGTCATAAGCCAGGAAGTCTTTCTTGTATTGCTTCAACAAGGAGCCTTCAGAATACTTCAGGATTTTGAATAAATCTTCGACCGAAAGGGGATTACAATGCACAACCACCGGAAGGCGCCCGATGAACTCCGCCTCAAACCCGTAGTCGATAAAGTCGACCGACTTCACTCTTTCATACAGATAATGTTCCTGCTCGGCTGAGCTTCCGGTTCCGGTAAAGCCAATCTGCTTGGAACCAAGTCGTTTCTTGATCAAATCGGAGAGTCCGGTAAAGGCTCCGCTGACAATGAACAGAATGTGCTTGGTACTGATAGTTTTTTTCTCCACCTCGCCCTTGGACTGGAATTCCATGAAGGCCTGCATCTGACTGGCGATATCGGTGGGAGAACGGAGTGGAACCTCTGTTTCCTCCATCAGTTTCAGTAGTCCGCGCTGGACGCCATGACCGCTGACATCTCTACCCATCCCGCTGGTGTGGGTGGCGATCTTGTCAATCTCATCCAGATAAACAATCCCGCACTCCCCCAACTGGATATCCCCGCCAGCCTGATGCACCAACTCTCGAATTAAGTCCTCCACGTCGCCGCCGACATAGCCAGTCTCGCTGTATTTGGTAGCATCCGCCTTCACAAAGGGGACGCCGATGAGTCGAGCGATGTTTTGAATGAGATAGGTTTTTCCGACACCCGTGGGGCCTATCAGAATGATGTTCTGCTTCTTGTAGTCGCGGCAGTCCTCTTCCCCCTGGCAACTTTGAATGTGATGGTAATGATCACAGACGGCCGTGGCCAGCACCTTCTTGGCATCGCCCTGCTGGATCACGTAGCGATCCAGATACTCCTTGATTTGGCTGGGCTTGTAGTCAAAACGAAGAGCGCGACTGCGCCGTTCGGCCTTATCCTCGCCCTCGTCAGTCGGATCTTCTTCAGCCTTGGGAAAGATCTCGACCTGCACTCCGGGCCCGTATTTACTCTTGAGAAACTGTTTCAGCTCATCCGGGTTGAATTTTTTGTCAGAGGCCATGGTTGCTGCTTTCCTCCTGTCCATTCTACCTTAAATAAGATCTCGCGATGGGCAAAGCAAGGTGGAGCGCGCTTCGCGCGCAGATAAATTCCTCGCTGACGCTCGGAGTGGAGAAACGCGCTGACGCGCGTGGAGAAGGGCCCGGTCTTAAATTTCGGACTTCGAATTTGGGACTTCGAATTTCGGATTTTCTGTCAAGTTGTAGCAGCCGTTCTTCGAGCGGCCCTTTGGAATCGGCGCACTGAGGCGCCTCCCACACTCCGGACTCTTCATTCTGTCTCCTGTCTACAGTTAGGGTTTCTCATAGAAATTCTTATCCCAGCGGTGCCCTCGCAGTTTCCCCATCAGCTCCTCGGAGAGCGGCCCCTGATCGGAGACCACCAGATTGGCCTCGACATGCCTTACCGAGCGCATGCCCGGAATCACGGCACTCACGACTGGCGTGTGAAGACAGAATTTGAGAGCGAGCTCAGGGAGCGTCCGGGCTTCCCCGTCAAGGAGTGTTCCCAATTCCCGGACATGCTCCTGGACTTGATCCCGGCGGTCTCCCTGAAAATAGAAATTCCGCCAGTCTTTTTTGGGAAACTTCGTTTCCGACGTGATGCCTCCGGTCAGGGCGCCCTCATCAAAAGGAACCCGGGCAATCACCCCGACTTCCTTTTCCCTGCAAAGGGGGAATAGGCGATCCTCCGGAGCCTGCTCAAAGACATTGTAAATCACCTGAATCGTATCGATTCGACCTGTTTGGACCAACTCCTCCGCCGTCTGCGGTTGATGATCATTCACCGAGATTCCAAAATGGGCAATCTTGCCCTCCTCCTTGAGTTGACTCAGCGTCTCAAACCACTGGTCGTCCTGGATCCAGGAGGGACTCCAGACATGTAGTTGAAGAAGATCGAGGGTTTCAACGCCAAGATTTCGCAAACTGGTCTCGGTGGACTGGATAATGTGCCGGCGAGGAAAGACCTCCTCAAGGCTGCCCGATGCTGGCCACCTTTGATTCCGGGGAGGAACCTTGGTGGCCACGAAGATCCTTTCCTCCCGATCCTTCAGCACCTGTCCCACCAGCGTTTCGCTGTGGCCACCGCCGTAGGCCAGTGCGGTATCGATGAAATTGAGCCCTTGATCAACCGCCCGGTGAAGGGCCTTCAGAGATTCGGAATCTTCGGCGCCAACCCATAGCTGCTTCCCGATTCCCCAGGCCCCAAAGCCGATCTCCGAGATCGAATATCCTGTCCGCCCCAGTGTTCGGTATTTCACCCTCTGTCTCCCGGCTTCTGCCACTGACCGAAGGGCGCACGCCCGTGCGCCCCTATACTTCTTTATAGATACTTTCCGATCACCTCTCGAGCCGAGACCAGCGACATGAAGCTGATAACCCCGGCGGAAACAACCGTGGCCCACCAAACCCAGATTGAGGCTCTACGCTCGGGGGGAAGCTGGTGATCCAGCCAGAGTGCCGCCACACAAACAATGCCCACACCAATATTGGTACTGAAGAGGGCGACCAGGTCAATCATGAAAATAGGGGTGGTCTCGGTCCAGATAAAAAGCCAGGTCAGCCCCAGCATGGTCACGGCAAAAATCTTCATGAACTTGCCATAGTCCAGATCCCGGGACAGGAGTTGGCAAAGAAAGCTGTGCGCACCCCGGACATAGATTTCAGGAAGAGCATTCAGGGTTCCCCATAGGGCCGTGAGGATCGTCACGTAGTAAAGGGGAACCATCAATGGCGAGATCTGGGCAAAAATATGGGTTTGCTCGTTGAGCAGGTCGAAGCCGCCGGGAATCCGGTGCAGTGGCCGTAAAATGGCGGCTCCGGCAATCATGAAAGCCCCGGTGACCACCAGAACCAGAATTGCATTGAAGCCCACATCCCATCTCAGCGGCCCCAGGCCTCGAGAAAATTCAGCGGCAGAACGGCTGGAACGACTGACGGTCCATCCCTTGATCAAGACCCAGTTGGAGTAGACCACGTAATTCATGGGGATGCTCCCGGCATAGCCGAAGACCGAAGCCACTTCGAGTAACTGGCTACGGCTGCTGATCTCGAGGGGAAGCCAATCCGGGTAAGGGGGCACACGGCCAAATCCCAGCATACCCTTGACTATCTCCACCAGATTGGGTCCGACCAGGATGGTGGCCGTGACCGTTCCCACCAGCAAAATGGAGCAGACGATCATCTGAGACTTCTCCAGC
>JAYZBY010000007.1:0-33162 GCA_036338555.1 Acidobacteriota bacterium
TGAACTGTGTAGACCGGAGATGGTCCAGCCGTAGCGGTTGCCCAGAATAATGTTTCGGCGATCACTGGTTGCGACATCTCCGGACTCTTCCCACTTGTTCTGGCCAAAGGGACCATAGGGATCTCCCTCGGGAGGATTGAGCTTGGGCTTGGAGGTACGGGAGGAGCCGGTCAGTGAAGCACCATCCACCACCTGGACGGTGGCTCCGATGATTTTGAACATGTCATCCCCGAAATCCGTCAGGTTGCCCAACCTCTTCAGATAAGACTCCGGAGAGGAGTTCTGGCGCAAAAATTCGTGAGCGACACGAACCCGGAGGGTCAATCCGTCCTCCATCCAAAGCTCGCGGAAGACCGAAATGGAGAGACCGTTGGCCCGGCCCATGATGGTGGTCAAACCCTGAGCATTGTGACGGCGAAATCTGGCCTTCTGAGGTTCCAACAACGAATCGACTGTGGCCCAGGGCTTAAGCTCGTAGACCGCGACCCCGCCTGCTCCGCCTCGCAGTTGACCGGTAGGCCGGCCCTGCTGGTCCTTTAGAATTCCGGGAGTATCCGGAGGAATCTGATTCAGGACCAGGCTATTGGCCACCACCTGGTTGTTGAGAGCTCGGATGTAAAGGGGATTCTCGGGGGCGACCTGATCCAGAAGCGTCGCATTCAACTCCTGGACCACGACGATGTTGGTCGGTCCGCTCAGTGCCAGAAACTCCCCCGGCTCGGCCTGCTCGACCCTCCGACGCAGGCCTTCCAGTGCATTTTCGAGGGTGTCATATTCAATTTGAGAGGGCGGGAACCCCAGCCCACTCCCTCGGCGCGGACTGGTGACGAAGGAGGAATGCTGGTGAGTATCGATGAATCCGGGAGTGACGCTACGCCCTCCCAGATCGACACGACGAGTGTCGGGTCCGGCCATCTCCAGAATCCGCCGGCTGTCGCCTACCGCCAGAATTTTCCCATCGCGAACGGCCACCGCCTCGACGGTGGTGAATGCTTCATCGGCGGTCAGAACCTTGCCGTTGTAAAGGACCAGGTCGGCATAGGCGATAACCTCCGGGGGAAGATCCTGGGCCCAGACAGCGCCCACGAACGAGGGGAGCAAGGCAATCATCAAACACATATGAAACGGTTTTCTTCTCATGAGAGACCTCCTGGGGAAATGGTAAGGGCTACCCAACCCGGATCTGGACCCTTGAAACCAGGTCCAGACAAAATTTTCCAAAAATGGTGCACTGCCATTTATTTCAATGCATGTAAAAAAAACAGGCAGGGATGAATTCGATGGATGTGATCGATCCATCCAGACCCCGGGCACTCAGATCCCCTCCATCCAGGGATTTGGAGCTCTGACTGAGATTCTCCAACTGGATGTCATGGTTGATGGCAATCTCCTGGGAGACCTCAAAAGTCAGCATCACCAGCAGGCCCTGTCCAATCGCCTCAGTCGAGGAGATGTCCACACCGAGGATCTTTCGTTCGCCATCCGCCCCATCCCGCAACTGGGTGTTCAGCTCAGCACCTTCCGTTTTCACGGCACCCCCCAGAGCGGCGCCCTTGAATGAAAGGACGGCCGCAGGGAAGGCCACTTCAAATGAGACCGACCCCACCTGGGGGTCGTACCTGGTCGCCAGGGTGACGGGGAGCTCAACCAGGTCGCCCGGAGCGAAGGTGTCGACAATCACACCCAGATCCAGATTGACCCCGGGTTCACCCTGAGAACTCACGGGCACAATTGTGAGCATGAATATGAGTGCCGGGAGAATTTCTTTCATTACTTTGGGTCCCCTGTTCGCTAGCTTGAAGCATATCCATCCTGCAGCCTGAAATCCAGTTAAATCCCGGCTTGTCCCGGCTTGTCCCGCCCCTCGAGCCGCAGCGCGGGGATTTGACAAAAGGGCCGAATCGCCTTATATATTGACCCCCAATTTGGAGGTTCCGAATCCGATTAACAAGGAGTGTGTTGAGATGAACCTAGATGAAATCAAAGAAAAAATAGCCCGGGCTTGCCGCATCATCGACATGGAGGGGGTCACACAGGATGGTCGAGGTCATATCTCGTACCTGCACCCTGACGGTGACAAGGTTCTTATCCCGGGCCACCTGCACGACTATGGAAAGGCCATCGCCGACGTCCAGCCGGAGGACATCGTCACCATGGACTTTGACGGCAACGTTTTAGAGGGTAAGCACCCTGAACCGATGGGTGAGTTTTACGTCTATGTCGAGGCTTTTCGCGCCCGGGAAGACGTCAAGAGTGTCGCTCACTGTCATCCTCCTTATGCCAACATCGTGGCCGCTTCCGGAAACAGCATCCTGCCTATCGCCCGTGATGGTTGTGTTTTTTATGACGGAGTGCCCGTTTACGAGGGATACCCCCTGTACGTTGGAAACCGGAAGATGGGTGAAGAGGTGGTCGCCGCGCTGGGCGACAAAAAGGCCATCCTTCACAAAGGGCATGGGGCCTTCGTGGTGGGTGGGAGCGTCGAAGAGACCTTGTTCAGAACGATCAGTCTTGAAAAAGCCGCCAAGACCCAGGTCTATGCCGCCATTTTGGGTGAGCTGTCTCCGATTCCGGTCGAATCCATGACTGACAGAGAAAAGCATCCGGATGACCACATTGTGGATGATTTCTTCGGGTACTATTCGGGCAAGATGGAGAAGCTGGAACGGCAGGCTCAAACTTGACGGAGTCAAGTTTGAGCGTTTCAGGTTTCACGTTTCAGGTTTAACGTCCCCAACTATCCGAATTATGGCTAGCCCAAAGGTTGTCTTCCTTCACGGCGTGAGCCGGAAGACGGTTGATCTCATCACCTCCTATGCACCCGAAGGATTCAATGTGGTGGTGGTTGATGAAAAACAGTCCGAGCAAAACCAGATTGAAGCCGTCAAGGATGCCGTTTTCCTAATGGTTTACCGGGCTCAGCTGAGCGACCCGGTGCTTCAAGCGGCTACTCATCTACGCCTGGTCCAGCTTCTGGCAGCCGGATTCGACCGCATGAATCTCAAGCTGATGGGCGAACTGGGAATCCCCTGTGCTGCCAATGGAGGTGCCAATGCGTGGGCCGTGGCAGACCACACTGTGCTGCTGATGCTGGCTCTTTACCGGCGCCTGGTAGCGGCTGACCGGGCCGTTCGCGAGGGCCGCTGGAGGGCCCCCATTGACGGATTCAACACCTTCGAGATGGCCAACAAAACGGTGGGCATCCTGGGCATGGGCAACATTGGCCAGAAGGTGGTCCGGCGCCTCCAGGGCTTCGACGTCACCCTTCAATACTTTGACACCTATCCCCTTACCCGGGAAAAAGAACAGGAACTCCGGGTTCAAAGAGTCTCGCTGGAAGAGCTCTTCCGGAACTCGGATATCATTACCTGCCATACGCCCTTGACCCCGGAGACCCGTCATGTCGTCAACCAGAAGAGCCTGGACCTGATGAAGACCACCGCCATTTTGATCAATACCAGCCGAGGATCGATCGTGGATGAAGCCGCCCTGGTCACGGCACTGCAGGAGGGGCGGATTGCCGGTGCCGGCCTGGACGTGTTCGAGACGGAACCGGCCGACAAGGGAAATCCTCTCCTGGCGATGGACAACGTGGTCTTTACGGCTCACAACGCAGGCACCACCTTCGATACCTGGTGCCGCCGCGCTGAATTCAGCTATCGAAACATGCAGCGGGTGCTGGAAGGCCGGCTCCCTCAGGCCATCGCCCAGGAGTATTGACTTCTCAGGGCAACGGAAGTCATCATAAACTAGAATTCCCGGTCGAAAGGATTATCTCTATGAAAAAATCAAGGAGTCTTCTACACGTTCTGTTTGGCGGATGGTGTGCCCTGGCCACCGGTGTTCCCGGTCTGGCCGCTGCCATGCCTCTGGATATGGACTGCAGCGCCTTCATCGGGGCCACCCGTATTGTGCGGGAAAAACCCGTGGGACCCCGGAGTTGCAGCATCATCGAGGAACCAGAACTGAAGAGCGCCTCGGGTGTCCCCTATCGACGTCTCCAGATTGGCATAAGCGGATCCATCGAGGGCTACACGGTCAAAGAGCGGCCCCGTCTGGAGATGCTGACCGATCTTCCTGAGTTTGCTCTGGCCCAGCGGGGGAATCCAGGGCCTTACTTTCACGGCATTGGCGATTACTACGCGGAGAAGGGAAGCGGCGTGACGCTGTTTCTTCCCAAATTCGGTGCAGACTGGAATGGAAAGCTCTTCGTCCTGGTTCACGGCATGAGTTCCTACAGTTCTGTGGGCGAACTTCAGCCCAGGAAACCGGGTCAGTACAATCCGCTGATGGGCGACGACTCGTTCGCCGGACTGATTCTTGACAAGGGCTATGCCGTTGCCTTCACCAGTCGGCCGGCAGCGCGCCATGAGAACGGTGCCAGCGAAACGGTCACCCTGACCGACGGCACGGTCCTGAATGGAAAGAGTTTTGGCTATCATGCCGGTTTGATTCGAGACTGGACTGAAATCTCCGAAAACCTCATCCGGGCGGAACTGGGTCGCGCGCCCGTCAGAACCTACTTCTACGGAAAATCGGCTGGAGCCAGCCTGGGTCGACTCTTCAACTATGCTCCTGAGGCCAACTATTTTGCCAACCAGGAGCGTGTCTTCGACGGCTTCCTGGATGACGATGCCGGTGGAGGGTGGTACATGCCGACCATTGAGTTCGTCCGCCGGGACCTTCCTGACGGCACCTTCCGCATGGAGGAGGATACCCAGGATCACCTGGTGTTCGATGAGGCCCACAGAAACGCCTTCGCTCCCCAGATTGATGCCGTCCACCAGGCCTACGTGGGGGCCGATTTCGTGGCGGGCGACTATCTCTCGAACAAACGCAAGAATGCGCGCCTGCTCCAGGAGAAGGGCCTGGGAGCCATGGCAAGAACCTACGAAATCGTGGGGCTCAGCCACGGCGATGCCGGCAATGTCTGGCCCGACGAGCGCTGGGTTCAAAATCTGGATCTCAGTGGAATCTTCGATTCACTGGTTGACGTACTGGACCAGTGGTCGGAAAAAGGAATCGCACCGGGACCCACCCGATCCGACGACTACCATCTGGGTGACGCCGACCAGGATGGACGACTGGAGAACCCGGCCGTGGAGTTACCTGAGATCGCCTGCCCCACCGGAATTTATTACGAATTTCCTCCGGGAGTCTCGAGACCCGGCAGCACCGGCTTCGCCCCGTACCTCGAGACCCCTCACTTCCCGATCAATGCCGATACAACTCCTCTTCGGGCCAGGGAACGGGTCCGGAACAGTCTGGGCCGACCCGACTTCAAGGAAGAGTGGCTCGAGCCCCTGGACAGCCGGGGCCGGCCGCTGGACATGAATCACAACCACGTCCGGGACACCCGGGAATCGGTCGAACAGGCCTGGAGAAGGCGTGCGGTAGAAGGTGAACCATACGGCACACTGGGTCCCGATCAAAGGCTGACTCATGCCCGGTATGTGGCCTGCGTGGCCAGCGTGGCCTCGAAATTATTCGAGCAGAAATTCCTGAGCGGCACCGCTGTGGTGCACTACATCAAGGAGGCCATGGAATCGGAGGTCGGGAAGAGTCGGTGAATTCGAAGCAGAAGGTTCGAATTTACCGGTTTCAAGTTTCAGGTTTAACGTTTCACGTGGGTTCAAGCCGTCACCTCTAAACTTGAAAGGTGAAACCTGAAACGCATACTTGACGGCAGTCAAGAATGCACCTATTCCGCCCTTCCGGCATGGGTCTTCCCCCACTGGGCCCGGACTGACTTCAGCGTGTCTCCTTCACCCACGGCAACCCGGGTGCCCTTTAACTTCTCCTCCAATCGGCCGTACTCGCCGGCAACGGCAAGCTCCGCCTCCTCGGCCAGCTCCTCCGGCCAGACCCCCATCGGATAGCCATGCCAGGGCTCCTGGGGGGTGAGCTCAGGGAGACCCAGCTCTTCCCAGATTGCTCGCGCCTGCTCCATGTATTCCTTCTTGGGAAGGGAGAGGGGAGGAAAATCAGCCTTACGGGTGGCATCGATCAAGAGAGAGGATTCTTCAGAGTCGTAGTCACTGGTGGGATGGTTCACCACCATACCGATGGGTGTCGCTCCAAACGGCCTGTTCCTCACGATTTCCGTATCCTTGTGGGGTTGGGAACGATGAGTGATGGCCCAGATGACAGCTAACGGGTCGGCCGGATTGACGTCTTCATCCACCGTCACCACAAATTTGCCGACTCGATCTCCGTAATCTAGCACGGCATGCATGGCCTCCCAGGGTTCCTGTCGGTTTTGTTTTTTCATCCGCAGGACAACGTAAGGCCTCAGGTTGACCAGCGCTTCCGTCAAAGACACTTCCAGAACACTGGTGAAGCCCTTGTTCTGAAGATAGCGATGGATGAGGGTCGGCATCCCCATAGCCTTGATCTTGGAACTCTCGCTGGGGGTAACCTGGCTGATGATCGAGACCCAGACGGGATCCTTCCTGTGGGTCACACAGGTAAGCTCGAGAACCGGGCTCAAAGTCCGCGGATCGATCACGCCCATCGACTCTCCGAAGGGACCTTCTTCTTCCAGGTAAGAGGTGGGAATGATCCCTTCAAAGACCACCTCGGAGGTGGCTGGAACCTCTAAATCCACGGTCTGACACTTGACCAATTGAACCGGCTCTCCCACCAACCCCCCCGCCAGACTCATCTCGTCCATGGAGGGAGGCACTTTTTGACAGGCAGCATAGGAGACCGAAGGCACCGCTCCCACGGCCACCGCTACCTCCAGCGGCCTTCCCATCTTCCGGCATTTTTCCCAGTGGCGGGAAAGATCCTGAGGAGTGCCTATCATGAGACCGCTCAAGCCGGGTCCCCGGATCAAACCCCGATAGTTGCCCATGTTTCTGGCACCCGTTTCAGGGTCCTTGGTGATCCAGTGTCCCGCCGTGATGTAGGGACCGTTGTCAAACCCGGGGGTGGAAATAGGCACGGGAAACTCATTGAATCCTCCATGAGCCAGGAGGTCTGAGCCGCTGTGAATCTCCTCGGTGACCGGACCGTCGCTCACGATAACCGGTTCTACGGGATGATCCACAGCGTGCTTCCATCGGTCGATCATCTCATCTGGCTTACATTGCACCCCCAGACAATAAATGTCAGTCGAACCGGCCAGACCGCCCACTAAAACGGATCCCTGATACTTCCTTTTTTTGGAATCCGTGACGTTCTCAAAAAGAAAGGCCTTTCGATCCTTTTCCTCCAATCCTCTGAACTGCCATCGGACCAGGGGTTGAAGCTCGGTATCCTTATTGATCTCTCGGTCGATACGATAGAGCTTGTCGGCGGTATCGAGTGCTTGAATGAACTCTCTGAGATCTTGGTAATACGGCTTGCTTGATTTCATAACCAGGCAGGATATTTGCTCCCGCCGAAAGTAGCAAGGGGGAGGATGCTGCCTGGCTGACCAGCTGATCCCTGACCGGCGGAAAAGAGGAATCAAGAATTCAGAATCCAGACTCCAGAATGAAGAGTCCGGAGTGTGGGAGGCGCCTCAGTGCACCGATTCCGGAGAGCCGCTCCACCGGACCGAAAATCCGAAATCCGAAATCCTAAATTCGAAACAGACCCCATTTAGGGTTTCGGATTTAGGTTTTCGGATTTCTTTTCACAGTGCGTCTTTGTGGTGAAATCCGAACGTCCTTGCAGTGGGCGCACTCAGTGCGCCCCTACGACTGCACAACTGCACGAAACTCAGAATGCCCCGCTCACCTCGTGAACCACCTCGCCTCCGACAATGGTCATCAGCACTCGTAGCTTGTCCAGATCCTCTTCCGGAAAAGTGAGATAGTCCCCTCCCAGCACCACCAGATCGGCCAGCTTACCAGGCTCAATGGAACCCAGAATGTCCTGCTCCCCGCTGTAGGCAGCGGCCCAAAGGGTGTACATGTAAAGGGCTTCTTCCCGACTGGCTTTTTCATCAGGATCCAGCTGCCGCCCTTGGTCGTCCCGCCGGGTGATCCACCTCTGGATGTTGTAAAGAGGTGCCGCATAACGACCGCGGGCATCGGCTTCCGCCACCGGCCTGATTCCCGCCTCGATCAGAGACTTGACCGGCTGCATCTTGTAGAGGGCGTCCATTCCATACATGTGAACCAGATTGTCATTGTTGTAAAGCGCTTTGGAGTAGAGACTGGGAATCACGTCCATCTCCTTGATTTTTTCATAGTGCTGGGGCTCCAACATCATGCCGTGATCGATTCCAAAGTGGCGACCGACTAAAGACCTCTCTCGATGTGCCTCTTCGAAGACCTCCAGCAACAGAGTGTTGCTCAAATCACCGCTGCTGTGCAGCGAAGAGACCGACCACCCGTAACGATTGGCCAGGATGATGCTTTGACGGTCACTGGTGGCCAGATCGCCGCTTTCTTCCCACTTGTTCATGCCGAAAGGGCCGTAGGGATCTCCCGGCACCATGTTGATCTTGGCTTGAGAGGTGGCCGCCGAACCGTTCCCGGCAGTACCGTCCACCACCTGGACCGAGGTCCCAATAATTTTGAACATGTCGTTTCCAACATCGGTCAGGTTACCCAACCTCTTCAAGTAAGCCTCGGCAAAACCGTTCTGGCGTAAAAAATGGTGAGCCACACGAACCCTGAGGGTCAATTCGTTCCGCGTCATGAGATCCCTGAAGACCGTCACCGACAGACCGCCGGCTCGCCCCATCAAAGTGGTCAATCCCATCTCATTGTGGCGTCGGAAGGTATCTTTTTGAGCTTCCAGCAAAGACTCCACCTCCGGCCATGGCTCCAGTTCGAAGGTGGGAACCCCGGCGGCGGCTCCTCTGAGCTGGCCTGTCATCCGACCTTGATCGTCTCTTACGATGCCCGGAACCTCGGCTGGAACTCGCTCCAAAACGAGGCTGTTGGCCGCAATCTGATCATTTGAAGCTTCGATCCAGAGCATATTGTCAGGAGCTATTTCATCGAGAAGAGTTACGTTTAACTCCTGGGTCACGACGTCGTTGCTCGGTCCGCTCAGCGCAATGACCTCGCCAGGCTGGGCCGCATGCACCCTGGCCCGCAATCCCTCGAGAGCGCTCTCGAGGGTATCGTAATTGATCTCTACTCCATCACTGCCCCCGGTCCCTGGAGGGCGGGTCACCCAGGCGGAATGCAGGTGGGTATCCATTAACCCGGGGATCACGCTGCGGCCTTCGAGATCCACTCGTCGGGTTTGGGGACCCGCCATGGCCAGGATCCTAGTGTTGCCGCCCACGGCCAAAAATTTTCCATCTCGAATGGCCACGGCCTCGACAGTCGTGAACTGCTCATCGGCCGTCAGAATCTTGCCGTTGTAAAAAACCAGATCCGCATAGGCGATAATTTCGGGAGGTAGGCTTTGGGCGCTCTGAGCCTGCAGGTTAGCCGTGAACACAAAAACCAAACTCAAGAAAGACAAGAATCGATGACTATGGGTTTTCATAACAGATTCCTCCGGTGGTTTTGGTAGAACGTTTACCATAAAAGACAATAACATCGCCCCTTCAGGGCGCCTTTTCCAAAGATCCATTCAATCCTGGGGCTCACGCCCCAGACTATTTCACATCGCCCCTTTGGGGCTGTTGTCAGTTGTCAGCTGTCAGTTGTCAGCTTTTTCATACACAACCCTACCTCCCACAATCGTCAGCGTCACCTCCAGTTCAGAGATCTGATCCTCGGGTACGCTCATGTAGTCGCCATCGAGCACCACCAGATCCGCCAACTTCCCTGTTTCAATACTGCCCAGCTTCTTCTCGTCTCCCACGTAGGCCGCTGCCCAGATCGTCTTCATGCGCAGCGCATCCCGGCGGGAAACCTTTTGCTCTCTTCCCCAGATTCGGTCTGATCCGTCAACACAGCGGCAGATGGCTTTCTCCACGGTCCACAGGGGTTTACCCAGCGCCTCGTCGCCCATGTCGGCTTCCACGGTGGGCCGGATTCCAAGATCCAGGTACTTCTTGAGCGGCAACATCTGGTTGACATAATCGGCCCCAAAAACTTCCTGATAGACAGAAGACCCTTCCCCGTGCAGGTCACTGAAGACATTTTTCAGACTGCTGCTGGGGATCACTCCCAGCTGCTTGATCCGGACGATATCCCTGTCATCGATTTCCATCATGTGGTCCATCGTGAACCGTTGATTGGAGCTCTTGACGAGGGGGTTCTGCTGCGCTTCCTCGATCAGGTCCAGGACAGCGCGAACCGCGATATTGCCTTTGATATGACTATTGGGAGTACTCCACCCGTATTGCAATGCTTCCAGAATCTCTCGGCGCCTTTGCGGCCAGCCCGCCAGTTCATCTGCGCTAGCCGGTATCTTGGTGGTCCAGTGATCCATGGCTCCATCTGAGCCCGGTACCGCCATGCCGCCTCCCGCCCCCGCGATGCGGAGCCAATCATCCCCAATGTCACTGAGATTTCCGGTATTGGGGAAATCCACGGGCCCGGGAAAGCCCACCCGCCAACGGACGGTCAACTCATCATCGAGCCAGATCTCCCGCAGCGAATTGAATTGATCGACGGTGATACGGGTCACGGCCATGGTCAATCCCCAGCTGTTGACCAAACTCATGGTCTTCTTATGCCAAAGGAGAGCCTTCTCAGCCGGCATGGCATCGATGACATGCTCAGCCAGTAACCGGGAGGCTCGATCCGAGATCACGACCCTGCCATCCGCGGGCATGCCAGGTGTGTCGGAAGGGAGGGCGGCCCATTCCAGGGCCTTTGTGTTGAGGGCCACCGGCCTCAACTGGGCAGCCGCCACCACCACCACCGGGTTGTCGGGAGACACCGAGTCGAGCTCGGAACGCGTCACATTGCCGACGATCACGGCATTGCGTGAAGGAACTCGAACCAAATCACCTGGGTTTGCGGCCTCTGCGGCCCGCTTGATGTCGCGCAAAACTTCATCGGAATCCTTCCACAGCAGGCCCAACAACTCCACCTTGCCCTCCCACTGGACCTGGTTTTCCTCCAGCAGCATGTGACGAAACACGTAGTCGCCCAGATGGTAGTGGGTGTCCAGAAGACCGGGCACCACCGTCTTTCTTTCCAGATCGTGGGTCAGGGTCTCGGGACCCGTCATCTTCAAGATTCTGGCATCTTCGCCCACGGCTAGGAAGCGCCCATCTCGAATGGCTACCGCCTGGGCCATGGAAAATTCGTCATCCACCGTCAGGACCTTGCCGTTGAAGAGGATGATTTCAGGATAGGCCAAAACCTCGGAAGGCAGATTCTCAAGGGATGTCACCGGCTGAGGACTCTGGGCATATCCACTACAGGAACCAAGGACAAAAACCCATACCCAAAACAGTCGAGACGATTTTCTGTTCATCAGACACCTCCAAATTCGGAAAACGGGGGAATGATTTGAATGGCTCTTAGTTTTTCCCATCACGGCCTAGTTTGCAACTCCGGAAGGGCGGTGGTGCTGTGGTGAAGTCCGCTTCGCGGACTAATGCTGTGGTGCTGTAGTGCAGAATCGGCGCACTGAGGCGCCTCCCACACTCCGGAATCGTGAAACGTGGAACCTGGAACGTGGAACGCGCTGGCCGACAGGCCAGTGCTCTACCGGTTCAGGAGTCTCCAGATCACCTCGGATGAAAGGGGCAGCTCTCGGGCCTTGACGCCGAAGGGCTGCAATGCGTCCTCGATGGCGCTGGCGATGGCTGCGGGAGAGGGTATGGCTGCTCCCTCTCCGGCCGCCTTCTGGCCCAGGACGCTGAATGGAGAGGGTACCTGGTAGTGTTCAATTTCGACTTTCGGAGTCTCCATCGTGGACGCCTTCGAGCAGTCGGTCAAAGTAAGCGTCAACAACTGTCCTTCGGAGTCATAAACGAAACCTTCTCCCAGGGCAACCGAAATCCCATGGGCAACCGATCCATAGATCTGCCCGTCGACCACGCCCGGGTTGAGGATGGTGCCGTTGTCGCTGATGATGACATATCGCAAAACCTGGACCCGGCCGGTCTCCACGTCAACTTCCACCACGGCCGCATGAGCTGCTGCCGAGAAGGTGAATTGAGCGCGCACACGACCCTGTGTATCAGGCAACAGAAAAGGCTCGGCGTGAGGGAATTTATAGTAGTAGGTGGTGTGCAGACCGGCTTCCAGTTCCTCCGGTATGTCGGACTGATTTCCGTAGGCGACTTTACCCAGCCGTTTGAAAGTCACACTTTTCCCCGGCGATTCATTGGAGGAAACGATGCCTTCCTCAATGGTCAGTTTCTCAGGAGAGATCTCGAGAACATGAGCAGCCAGCTTCAAGACCTTTTCACGCAGCTGCAATGCCGCGCCGTGGACCGCGCCGATGTCATAAAGGTGAAAGTTATTCCCGGTATTCGATGAAGCAATTCCCCAGGGCGATAGTCCACTGTCCCAACTGCTCTCCACGTGGATCTGCTCGGGCGACACCCCCAGGACTTCCGCCACCACCTGCGATGTGGTGGTCTCGTGAAACTGGCCGCAGCTGGGTGCCCCCAGGACAACCGTCACGGTTCCATTTCTTTTCAGCTTGAGAGTGGCACCTTCCACTCCTCCCGCTCCCGGCATCTCCTTGGCATCGGGAAAGATGGCCATATCACGCGCCGCGTTTCTCCCTCCCGGCTCCAGGCCGACCACCACTCCGACCCCCACATACCTCCCCTTCTCCCTGGCTTTTTCCTGCTCGGACTTCACCTTCTCGAATTCAATATTCTTCAAAGCCCTTTTGAGAAGCTCAGGATAATCCCCGCTGTCGTAGATGTTTCCGTTGGGCGCGGAGTAGGGAAACTCATCCGGCTGGACCAAGTTGACCGATCGCACCTCGGCTGGACTCATACCAAGTGCCTCGGCAATCCGATCCATGATGCGTTCCCAGATAAAGCACATACTCGGCTTGCCGATTCCCCGGTTGGGCACCACCGGACACTTGTTGGTCACAACCGACCGGCCTTCCAGGCGCAGGTTCTTGACCTTGTAGGTACTGAAAAGGTTGTTCAGCTTGTTGGTAAAATGGATTGTCAATGTGCTGACCGAACCGCCCACGTCGTCCACCTCTTTGATGCTCAGGCCCAGCACCGTCCCATCCTTTTTGACGGCTGCTTCCACCTCAAAATCCATCCCGCAGGATTGCCCCGCGGCCAGCATGTGCTCACTGCGGTCTTCGATCCATTTAACGGGTCGCTCTGTGTGCAGCGCCATCAGACTGGTCAGTACGATGTACTTGCGAATGAGATGAATTTTCTGGCCAAAGCCACCACCAATGTCGGGAATGACAACCCGATAATCCTCCAGACTGAGCGCTTCACCCAGGGCATCATAGACCACCTCCGGGTTTTGGCCATTGCACCAGACGTTCAGGCTGTGACTGACATTGTCAAAGGAGGCCAGACATGCCAATGGTTCCAGAGGAGTCGAACTGTAGCGATGAGTTCTCAAGTTCTCCCGGACTACCTGATCTGCTGATTTGAAGGCCTCCTCCACATCTCCGTAGGAGACCGCTCCTTTCCAGGCCACGTTGGATCCCAGTTCTTCGAAAAGCAGAGGAGCTGAGGACTCCATGGCTTTCCAGGGATCGACCACGGTGGGAAGAGGATCGTACTCGACCCTGATCAACTCCAGGGCATCCTCGGCAATGGAAGGGCTCCGGGCAGCCAGCATCGCGATAGGCTCACCTAGATAGCGGACTCGATCAATTGCAGTCGCATACTCGGGAATCGGAGTCTTGAGTCCTGCCGCATAACGCCCCGGTTTGAAAGGATGAGTTCTCTGCTTCACCAACTCGGGAGTCACCACGGCCACCACGCCGGGGAACTCCAGTGCCGCCTGGGCATCGACATCAAGAATTCGTGCATGAGGGTAGGTGCTGCGAAGGACAATTCCATGCAACATCCCGGGCAAGGTGAAGTCATCGGTGAACTGCCCGCGACCGCTGACATGGCGGGGTCCCTCTTTGCTGCGAATGGTCTTGCCCAGATACTTGTTTTCGGTCAGTGTGTGCTACCTTATTTTTTATAGGCCTTGGCCGCCGAGCCTACCGCATTCACGATCTGTGTGTAGCCGGTACACATACAGAGATTTCCTGCCAGTTTCTGGCGGATTTCCTCCTCACCGGCATCGGGATTTTGGGTAAGCAAATGATGGCCGGCCAACACCATTCCCGAGGTACAAAAACCACACTGAAGGGCATAATGTTCGACAAATGCCTCCTGAATCGGGTGTAGTGTGCCCTCCTTGGCCAACCCCTCCACGGTGGTGATTTCCTTCTGGTCGGTGCGCACGGCCAGGACCAGGCACGACTTCACCAGTCGGCCTTCCAGAAGCACCGAACAGGCCCCGCATTCACCCACCACACATCCCACATGGGTTCCGGTGAGGCCCACCTGCTCGCGCAGGAAAAAGGACAGCAACACCCGTGGCTCAACTTCCTCCTGGTAGGTCCGCCCGTTGATCTTCACCTGGATGAGCTGTTTCATGAATGCAAACTGTAGTTCTCCGCGTAAGGGGTGTCAACATAAAGCATCGTGCTCTATAGGGCTCCATCGTTGACTTCTCAAGCACCCCTGGCATAAACTGACTCAGGCACTAAGAGATGTGGAACCTAGGCTTTCCCGAGTTAATAATTATTTTCGTTGTAGCTCTGGTGATTTTTGGACCCCGTAAATTACCTGAGCTGGGACGTTCGCTGGGCAAAGGTTTGTCCGAGTTCAAAAGAGCGTCAAATGAGCTCAAACGGACTTGGGAGGATGAAGTCGACGCCGTCAAGCATGAAGTCGACGTTCAAAAGGAAGAACTGAATAAAATCGGCACAGACCTCGAATAGACCTGACTCCAGGTATTTTCATTACATTTCATTCAGGCTCTCTTCCAAATAACCGCTTATGACAGACGACTCCAGCAAATCTCCTCCTCTCGAACCACCGGACATTGACTCCCTTTCCGCCGAAGAAGGGCATCCGGACGAGGATTTTCTCCCCGATTTCACCCCTCCGGACGTTCCTCCTCCCCCGCTTTCCGATGGGTCGGGAGACAAAGAACCCCCTGACGGGGATGGGCCGGATCTGGGGGGCGCCATGACCTTTCTGGAGCACCTGGACGAACTGCGCAAACGCATTGTCCACAGTGCTTCGGCCATCGCCATCACCTTTGTCGGCTGCTGGGTCTTCAGAGAGGAGATTTTCAAGCTTCTGGCCATTCCCATCGCCGATGTGGTGGCCCCCGGTCAGGGCATCGAGGCCGGGATGAAGGAACTGATCTTCCTGAGCCCTACCGAGCCTTTTTCCATCTGGTTAAAGGTTTCCTTCGTGGGAGCGATCTTCGCCGCCTCCCCCTACATCCTCTTTCAGGTGTGGCTGTTCATCGCACCCGGACTGTATCGGAAAGAGAAGTCCTATGCCGTCCCCTTTCTGGTTTCCTCCACCGGGCTCTTCCTGTTGGGTGGGGCCTTCGCCTACATTGTCATCCTTCCCACGGCCCTCGAATTCCTCATCAATCAGTTTGGCCGGCTGTTTCGTCCAATGGTCAGCGCCATCGAGTACTTCAACTTTGAGGTCCTCATCCTGGTGGGGATGGGGGTGGTATTCCAGCTGCCCGTCCTGATCGCCTTTCTCTCCCTTTTTGGATTGGTCACACCGAGGTTCCTGTGGAAAAATTTCCGTTACGCTTTCCTTCTGATACTTATTGTTGCCGCCGTGATTTCCCCGACAGCCGACGCACTGAATTTATTCCTGTGGAGTGGCCCGATGGTGATGCTGTATCTGATCAGTATCGCCGTCTCATGGGTCTTCCAGAGGAGAAAAGCGAAGAAGGAAGGGTAAACGCTGACCCCTGACCCCTAACCCCGGCGGGCTGCGCCCGTCTGCTGACCACTGACAGAAAATCCGAAATCCGAAGTCCTAAATCCGATCCGGAGTGTGGGAAGCGCCTCAGTGCGCCGATTTCATTCACCGAAAAAGAGGGCAGAGGCTCGTGCCTTTGTGCTTCCGCCTTTAGGATTTCGGATTTGGGATTTCGGATTTCAGTGCGATCTCCGTGGAATGTGAAACGCGGCCAAGCGAAGCGAGGGCACCTTACAGTCCCGTCACATCATACTCTTCCCGGTATTCCGGAGCCACGAAGATATAGCTTTGCTCCAGTAGGTCATCCATGAACTCTCTCAACTCCGGCGCTGCCTTGATCTGGTAAAGTTCCTGTGAAATTTCCGCTCTCACTTGCTCCAGAGGCCTCTGGTAAGGCACCTTCTTGCCGGCAATCTTGATGATCTGTAATCCATAGTCGGTTTCGATAATCCCGCTGACTTCACCCACCTCCATTTGAAAGACGACCTCTTCGATGGCTGCAGCCATGGAGCCCTGTTTGAAGGTTCCGATATCTCCTCCCCTGGAAGCGCTGGGACCTTCCGAATACTCTCTGGCCAGATCCTCAAAGGAACCCGAAGTGCGGAGTTTGCTAAGAACCTCTTCGGCTCTCCCACGAAGCGCTGAGATTTCCCTACCCTCTTTCAGGAACAGGATCTCCTGCAGATCCACTTCAGCTTTTTCAGTGAATCGTTCAATGTGCTCATCGTAATAAGCCTGGATCTCAGAGGTCAGGAGAGTGATTTTGGAATACACGAACTGACCGATTAAAGCGTCGATGATCATGCGCTCCTTCAACGTCTCGGTATACCGCGCCAGCGATGATCCTTGTTGACGAAGATATTGATCCAGAACTTCCATATCGGGGATGCCCGACGCCTCCCGCATCTCTTCCAGGGTTGCCGCCACCTGAATATCGATATCCGCTGTCATTCCGAATTCATCGGCCCGTTGAACCATCATCTTGTTGCGGATCATGGTTTGCAATACACCAGACTTCTGCTTTTGAAACTCCTGTTCCAGGGCCTGCGGATTGGGATTGCCCTGCTGAAGACTGGATCTCAGCTGTTGGAGCTCCAGATTCAGGTCAGTCATGGTGATGATTTCATCGTTTACCCTGGCGACGATCTCATCCAGAAGAACGACCTCCTGGGCGCCAAGAATTCCGGTCCATTGCGCCACGAACCCAACCAAAGCCAGCAGGCTTATTGCTTTACCAGGAATCTTCAATACCTTCTCTCCACTCGAGCTGTAGGTCCTCATCATGGACTTCGATCGATGCAGTCCGCAAGAGTTTCTCCACGTACTGATCGAGGGCGACGCGCTCCTTGTCAGCGACCAGTTTTTCGAAAATGGTGTCCTGAACTTCATAAAATTTCTGGGCGTGGCGCGGCACCCACTCTTCCATCATGAAGATATGATACCCCTCGGTCGATCGGAAAATCGAACTGATTTCGCCGGGTTTAAGCTTGAAGATCGTTTTCTCGAACTCTTCAGGAAGCTGCCCGCGCTCGAAGGTTCCTAAATCTCCTCCAACTTCGGCCGTTAAACCCTTGGAATAACTTCCCGCCAGGTTTTTAAAGGTTCTCACATCACCCAAATGCAACTGGCTGTGGATTTCCTCCGCCCGGGTCCGATCGTCAAGCAACAACTCCAGCACATGGGCCTGATCATTGATGATGTATTCCTCTTCGCGAGATTGGTAATAACTGAATATTTCCTGATTGCCAACCTTGATCTGCTCCCCAATCTCCTGTTTGATGAATTTTTGAATTCTCAAAAGAGTTCGAACTTGCTCACGTAAACCCGGAGTTTCTTCCTGCCCCTCGGAAAGCCAGCCATCGAGTTGTCGCTGGACTTCCTGCTCGATCACACTGATTCCTTCTCTTTCTGCTTCCTGAAGCAACAACTGTTCGGTCACGAACTCTCGAAAAAGAATATTTCTGCTGGAGTCTGAGGAATCGCTGTCCTGCTCATCCGGACTCAGGGAGAGAAAGTCTTCGAATTGCTCCTGCCAAATGGGCTGCCCATTGATGACTGCCAGAGTGGTGGTCGGTTGCTCGAGGGGCTGGATGACTTCCTCCTGGGCACAGCCTCCTATACCCAGCGCCAGTGATCCGAAGATGAAAAACCTGATAGTCATGTGCTTGGAGTCGCTCATTCTAGCACAGCAATCTTGTCCAGGAGTGCATGGATTTCTTCCACCAGTTCACGGGAATCTTCCGAGCTGAGTTCTGCGGCCAGGATTCCTTCCGGAGTCAAGGAGAGGTGTTTATCCCGGTGCACCAGATCAATCACATGCTGGCGTGAAATGGGAGTATCCTCGCGAAACTTCAAAAAGACTCGGGCTCCCTTTTTCTCCAAAGAAAGAATACTCAACTCCTGCGTGCGCAGGCGCAACTTGGCATACTCAAGTAAATTAGCCACGGAACCTGGATATCTTCCAAAACGGTCGACGATTTCCTCCTTGAGACCGTCCAGCCCGGACTGGTGTGTGATGGAGGACACTCGTTTGTACAACCAAAGACGCAGGTTGGGATCCGCGATATAGTCCTCGGGAATCTGAATATCCAAATGAAGGTCGATGTTGGTCTGGACCTCTTCGCGAACCTCTTCTCCTTTTAACTCCCCCATGGCCTGATCCAGCAGTTTCATGTACAACTCGAATCCAACCGCATCAATTTGTCCATGTTGTTCAGCACCCAAGAGGTTTCCGGCACCGCGAATCTCCAGGTCATGGGCGGCAATCCGAAACCCCGCCCCCAACTCGCTGAATTCCCTCAGGACCAGCAAACGCCGGTTGGCATCTTCAGTCAGTGTTTCCTCAGACGGAATCAGAAAATAGGCATAGGCCCGGCGATCGGAACGACCCACTCGTCCTCTCAACTGGTACAGTTGCGCCAATCCAAACCGATCAGCCCGATTGACGATGAGGGTATTGGCACGAGGGATATCCAGTCCATTTTCGATAATGGTAGTCGAAACAAGGACATCATACTGGTAGTTAAGGAAGCCAATCATGACCTCTTCGAGCTGTTTTTCTCTCATTTGTCCGTGGGCGACGACCACCCGGGCTTCGGGGACGAGCTGCCCGATCTTTTTGGCCACCGATTCAATGGTCGCCACCGTGTTATGGAGGAAAAAAACCTGTCCCTCTCGCTTCAACTCCAGATCAATAGCACTTCGGATGATGTTCTTGCTGAATCGGACCACCACCGTTTGAATGGAAAGACGATCCTTGGGTGGGGTCTCGATAATGGAAAGGTCGCGCAAACCCACCAGCGACATGTTCAAGGTTCGAGGAATCGGAGTGGCGGAAAGGGACAAGACATCGACCGAGGTTTTCATCTGTTTGAGCCGTTCCTTCTGGGCTACCCCAAAGCGCTGTTCCTCATCGACGACAATGAGACCCAGATCCCGGAATTGGACATCCTTTGACAGGAGTCGATGAGTTCCGATCAGCACATCCACCAATCCGGATTTCGTGCGTTGGAGAATTTCCATCTGCTCAGCTCGGCTCTGAAACCGACTGACCATTTCGACGCTCACGGGAAAAGCCTGAAGGCGTTCTTTAAAGGAATTCAGATGCTGAAGGACGAGAACCGTGGTAGGAGCCAGAACGGCCACTTGTTTGTTCCCATTGACCGCCTTGAAAGCTGCTCGCATCGCGATCTCTGTTTTTCCATAGCCAACGTCCCCACAGATGAGACGGTCCATGGGTGAAGCTGATTCCATGTCCGACTTAACATCCTGAATGGCCCCCAGCTGGTCCAGAGTTTCCTCATATGGGAAGGCTTCTTCAAACTCGCGGCTCAAGACGTCGTCAGATGGAAAAGCATATCCCTGGGCCAACTCCCGACTGGCATAAAGCTTGAGCAGGTCCCCGGCCAGATCGCGCATCGATTTCTTGATGCGCTTCTTGGTTTTTTCCCAGGAAGCTCCTCCCAACCGGTCAACACGCGGAGGGGCGCCGCCGGCACCGCTGTATTTCTGGATGAGATCAAGGCGATCGACCGGAACGTATAATTTTGCGTCGTCATGGTAGATAAGGACCACAAATTCCTTCTGCTCATCGCCCACTCCAAGTTGTTTCAGTCCGTGAAATCGACCAATACCATGATCCATATGAACGACATAGCTACCTTCCTTGAGATCCCGGAAATCAGAGAGAAACTTGGCTGTAATCTCGCCATGGGTGGGCCTGCTGACAGCCGGCTTGAGCTGGCTTTTCTCAAAGATGTGGTCCTGGGTCAGAATGTGAAGACCCAGTTCAGGCGAGTAGAAACCTCCCGACAGATGCCCTTGTAAAACGGAGATATCGTGAGACAGCGCCTCATCGATACCGCCTTTGACCAGATGCACCACAATGTCATTCTCGCCCAAAAGATCGACGATGCGCTCAGCCAATCCCAGAGAGGCGGTGACGAAAACAACCCTTTCCCGGACCGCCCTCCACTTTTTCAGATCAGCCAGAACATCCTGGATCCTCCCCTGGTATTTGCGCTCGAGCTGAAAATCGAAATGGCCGACACTCTCACTGGACTCCGAGAGTCGTCGGACCGAGAAGATCTTGCGTCCTTCGAGCTCCCGACGCAGCCAAGGGGTGTCAAAGAATAGTCTTTCGGGAGGTAAAACAAGCGCTCCGCTGGCTTGTCTCTCCTGAAATATTTCCCCTTGACGAGAATGGGCCAGGTCGAGTTGTTCCAGACAACCTTCAAGATTGGGCGCCACAATCGTGCAGTCGTGCCCAGCCGGAAAAAATTCCAGAAGATGATGAGTATGATCCACCACCAAAGGGAATACATACTCAAAACCGTTGAACAGCTCCCGGCTTTCAGTGAATTGCAGTTTCTCCTGCAAGGCTTCAGCAAAGCGGATCTCATTCCAGTACCGAGGAGCTTCCTCGTGCCAACGCGCCACCTCCGGTTCGGTCAAGACCATTTCGCGAACCGGTACCACTTCACAGGAAGGAATCAGTTCAATCGAACGCTGGGTAGCGGGATCGAACTCTCTGATGGACTCCACCTCATCTCCAAAAAACTCAATCCTCGCGGGGTTCTTCTGGGCCGGAGAAAAAACATCCAGAATGCCTCCCCGAACTGAATAGTCGCCGACCTCACTGACCGGGTCCCGCCGCACATACCCGGCTTGCACGAGCTTCTTGATCAGATGATCCAGGGGTAAGAACCGGCCCAGCTCCAGATGAATGCAATTACTCAGGAAGTTCGCCGGGGACGGCATCCGAGCTGCCATGGATGCCATGGGCACAACGATCAACCCCTGGCTTCGGTTCAATAGTTCCCACAGCGCAGTAGCCCGCTTCGATGCAATGGCCGGGTGGGGGGAAAGCCCCCGATAGGGATCCGTTTCTGACCCGGGAATGACCAGGACCTTGTCACGATCTTCCCCAGCCAGAAAAAAGCGTAAATTGGCCGCGATCGTCTCGGCTTGCCGGTTATTGAGGCACAACCAGAGATAAAAACCGGGAGATTGTCGGAAGAGTGCGGAGAAAACCATGGCGGAGTCCGGCTCGTGCAGGCCTTCCAGAAGAGAAACCCCTTCCAGCTTGTCCGCCAACTGTCGAAAGGTCGTCGAACCATCGGAGGGAAGTCGGAGAGCTTCCTTATCCCCGGATCTTTCGGATGATGTTCGAGGTTGAAAATTCTTCTTCAAAGTCGATTGAAAGGACCCTTCCCGAATTCGATTCCACCACTTGCCGACCTAAAATCTTTTCCGCAGGCCAGTCGCCGCCCTTGACCAGGACCGTGGGCACCAGTTCTTCAATAATGTTCTCGGGCGTTTCTTCCTCAAACGTAGTCACGAAATCAACACAACCCAGAGCCCCCATGATCTCACTTCTCTCCTCTTCAGAGAGAACCGGCCGATCCTCTCCTTTGATTTTCCTGACCGAATCGTCACTGTTCAGCGCCACCACCAGCACATCCCCTTCGGCCCGGGCTTTCTCCAGATAGCGTACGTGGCCGGGGTGCAGTAGATCGAAACATCCGTTGGTGAAGACCACCGTTTTCCCCTCGGCCCTGAGTCTCGCCACAATTCCCTGCAGCTCCTGGCGCGATTTGATCTTTGATTTTGCGGTCCGCATGGTCAGTTACTAGGTTGTTCCAACGCTGAAGAAACGGCGCCTGAGGCGCCTCCCACATTCCCGCTTCCAGGCTCATCTCCCATGTCAGTTGTCAGCTGTCAGTTGTCAGCCATTTATTCCGAGTTTTTCCTCGAACCGGGCTGCGATGGCCTCAGCATGATGCCTGATGGTCTCCTCCTTTTCTCCCTCCAACATGATCCTTGCCAGTTGTTCCGTTCCCGAGTAGCGAATCAAGACTCTCCCCGTCTCGCCCAGACTCTGCTCGGCCGCTTCAATCTCCTGTTGGATCGCAGGGATCTGTCGGAAGTCTTCTTTTTTCCTGACTCGGACATTTAGGAGAATCTGAGGGAACTTCCTGAAGCCTTCGGCTAACTCTCCCAACGATCTCCCTTCCCGGATCACAATATCGGCCATTTTCAGAGCCGTGACGATCCCATCACCGGCAAAGGAGTGAGTACTCATAATGATGTGTCCGGAGGCCTCACCCCCCAGAACATGATCTCCCTGGAGCATTTCAGCCAGGACGTACCGGTCTCCAACACGGGTGCGCACGGTTTTTAAAGTGGCTCTCTCGAGAGCCACTTCCAACCCCTTGTTGGCCATCACCGTCGTCACCACACATCCACTCTTCAGCTTATTTATTCTTTGGAAGAACCGAGCCAGAATATAAAGAACATGGTCACCGTCCAGTAGGTTGCCATGTTCATCACAGAAAATCGATCGATCGGCATCTCCATCGAGAGCCACACCCAGGGAGGCCTTTGTTTCGATGACTTCCCGCACCATTTGCTCCGGATGCACCGCACCGCAGTCCAGATTGATGTTCCGCCCGTCCGGGTCAATGTTGAGGGCCACGACTTCAGCCCCCAACTCTTCAAAGATTCGAGCGGCGATGTGAAAGGCCGCTCCATGGGCACAATCAAGGACGACTTTTAAAGGGTTCAACGAATCAACAGAGGGGACCGCTTTGAGAAATTCGATATAGCCATCGACCAGTTCACGATTAAAGGAACGGATTTCCTGCAGATCAGGTTGTTCGTTGATTTGGGGCAAAACATCCCCATCGGAGTCGGCGGCGACTGATTGTTCGATCCATTCTTCTTCCTCATCCGTCAGCTTCATCCCCTCATTGGAGAAGATCTTGATGCCGTTGTCTTCAAAAGAATTGTGTGAAGCGGAAACCACGAGTCCGGCATCGAAGGATTGTTGACGGCAGAGATTCGCCACGGCCGGGGTGGTGATGACATCGGCCAGAATCACTTCTCCACCTTGGTCCACGATGGCAGCCTCAAGGACTCGAACAATCCAGGGCCCGCTGATACGGGTATCGCGTCCAATCAGGATTCTGCGACGGCCCGAACGGACGATGGCCTTACCGAGTTTGTAAATGGTGGGTAGATCTAAAGGACGTTGACCGGCGACTCCACGAACGCCATCTGTCCCGAACAACTCGAGCATATTACCTGGGGTTTTCGATCTCCACCTGTTCGGGAATCACTGAAGTTATTCTCAGAACGCCATTGTAGGCATCCGGAAGGGTAATTTCCGGGACCATTAGGTAAGGTTCGTCACGCGGCACCAGTCCGTCGGTATTCACGGTTGCCTGGAAATCCTCTACATTGAGCCCGTCCATGAAAGAAGCTGGCACCGTTCCCTGGATTTCCAACCACAGGGTTCCCAGTTGAAACGAAGTGTCTTCTGGCTCCAGCCGGATGGGGATTCCTCGCAGTTGCACTTCTTTCCGCTCTTCTTCGATCGTCACCACCACACTGACTGAAGGAGGATCAATTCGAACGCCACTATCGCCCATATCAAGGGCCACCTGGTGGACTATGGTGGAGGCCAACCCTTCAATTTCGATCGGCTCGGTCTGGACCTCAGTGACATTCTCCACCCGGGATTCGGGACCTCTGACCGTCACTTCCGGAGCTTCAATCCGGGTCACCTCAAAGCCGTCAACCGGTTGACCAGCCATCTGCGGCCTCACCTCGATCCTCTTTTCAACGGTGTTATCCAGCTGCAATCGAATTTGAGCCGGAGTAAATTCAAGCACCTCCACATCGTAGGGCTTGTTGAGAACACTCGCGGAGCCCAAGGGAAAGGACCGTTCGACTCCGGACTCAACCCCTCTCAGATCAACCACCACCGCCAGTTGTCTTTCGTCAAAACTGGCCGTACTCCTGGATCGGATAACGACTTCTATTTCCCTCTGGTAATCGTTGACAATCTCCATCGCCGAAGGTATGTTCACAAACTCGACCGGAAGCAAAAGAGTCCTCTGAACCGGCTGCCCGGCAATTTGCAACCAAAGCAGGATTGCCAACAGCAAAGAGCCCACTTTAAGCTCGATATTGTTGACAATCAGGTCTTTCAGGATCTTCATACGGCCTCTTGCTGTGGTTCGGTCTTCTTGTGCCGCCCCGGCCGCGCTTCCACGTTCCGGGATCCAGGATCGACCGTTTTCTGCAGAATCTTGAGCAGCCGAGGCCCATCCAGACCTCGCATGATCTCTCCACCAAGGACCGCTGAAGTGTTTCCAGTTTCCTCGGAGATGACCACGGCAACAGCATCGCTCTCCTCCGTAATCCCGATGGCAGCTCGGTGACGAGTCCCCAATTCCTTACTCAGATAAGGATCCAGAGTCAGCGGCAGGAAACAGGCGGCGGCGCTGATTCGGTTTCCCTGAATGATCACGGCTCCATCGTGCAGTGGACTCTTGGGATTGAAGATGGTCAGTAGCAGATCATAAGTGAGAAAGGCATCCAGCTTGATTCCACTTTCAATGTAGTTCCGGAGCCCGATGTCTCGTTCAATGACAATCAGTCCCCCTATTTTCTTGTTGGAAAGGGTGGTGGCAGCCAGAACGATTTCCTCGAATCGGTCCTGCCCCTTCTTCCCGGCCAGGCTTGGGAGAAATCGTGGGAAAAAGCGTCCCCTCCCGATCTGAGCAAGCCCTCGCCGAATTTCCGATTGGAAAATCACGATCAGCGCGAAAATAAAATAAGTGAAAAAGTTCGCGAACAACCACTCGATGGTCCTCAGCTCCAGAAACCGGATCACCCCGTAAAACAGGGACAAAGAGATGATGCCCAACGTCATTTGCCAACCTCGGGTGCCTTTGATGAGAAGCAAGGCGTGATAGATGATGAAGGCAATCACCAGGATGTCGATAACATCCCTGAGCTGAAGCTGAATCAGGGTGGAAAAGAAATCCAGCATCATGGCAGGGGTCCCTCCGCCAAAACAGCATCGGTGATCTGAGCCACCTGAGACATTTCCTTGACATCGTGGACTCTCACGATGTGAGCACCCCGCATGATGGAAGCAGCAACTGAGGCGGCGCTGCCCCAGAGTCGGTCCTGGGCCGAAAGATTCAGGATCTTGCCCAGAAACTTCTTTCGAGAAGTCCCCACCAGGATCGGCAGATCCAAGGAGTCCAGGTCTCGGAGCCGGTTCAAAATTTTCAGATTGTCCTCAAGCTCTTTCCCAAAACCGATACCCGGATCAATCATGATCTGTTGGCTGGAGATTCCGCTTCCCAGCGCCTTGGCTACAGCGTCCTGCAAGTCGGTCTCGACCTCTTCCATGATGTCTCGACTGGCAGGAATGTTCTGCATGGTCTGAGGAGTGCCTCGCATGTGCATCAAAATCACTCCGGCATCCCACTTTTTGATGACTTCCGGCAGTTCGGAATCAAATCGAAAGGCGCTGATGTCATTGACGATATCCGCTCCCTCTTTTAACGCTTCCTCCGCCACCTGAGACTTGTAGGTATCGATCGAGATCGGTAGTGAAACAAGCTTACGCACCTCCTTGAGGACCGGCAGGATTCGCTTCAACTCCTCCTCACCAGAAACCGCTTCGGCTCCGGGCCTGGAGGATTCCCCTCCCAGGTCCAGAATATCGGCTCCGTTGTCAGCTAGCTCCAAACAGCGCTCAATCGCCTGCGGCGCCTCCCGGAATCGGCCTCCGTCAAAGAAAGAGTCGGGAGTCACGTTCACCACACCCATGAGGTGAGTGCGTCTTCCCAGCTCCAGTTTCTTATCCCGGGCCCGAAAGGTATAGGCTCTTCTGGACATGAAGTTGTTTGCCAGGGACAGAGCCGCTTGCGCCACTTTTTGATCTCGCGTTTTAGGCGGGGGCTGGACTATCGTCAGGATTCACCAGCGAGGGAATCGCCTGTTCTTTTTCTTCTTCTTTTTCCTTCTCTTCCGGTATCGGCTCGGGCTGATCGGAAGTCTCCGGTCCCACGTCCCTTTGGATCTTCTCGCCTTTCATGAGCAGGCCAACCTCTTCAGAATCCAGGGTTTCGTACTCCAAAAGAGCCTCCGCCAGGCGGATCAGCTCTTCCCGCTGTCCCTCCAGGATGGTTCGGGCCACCTTATCATTCTCCAGGACCAACTTCTTGACTTCCCGGTCGATCTTAATCGCCGTCTCTTCACTGTAGTCCTGATGCTGGGCGATCTCTCTGCCCAGGAAAATCTGTTCTTCCCTCTTACCGAAGGTCAGGGGTCCCATTTCCTCGCTCATGCCCCACTCGCAGACCATTTTCCGGGCACGTTCCGTGACCCGCTCCAGATCATTGGAAGCACCCGTGGTACAGCTCCCCAGAAAGATTTCTTCGGCAGCCTTGCCGGCCAGCAGGATGGCGAGGGAGGCTTCCATATATTCTTTGGTGTAGTTGTAGGTGTCCTCTTCGGGAAGCTGCATGGTGACACCCAGTGCCCGCCCTCGAGGAATGATGGTGACCTTGTGCAGCGGGTCGGCAGCCGGCAGCTTGAAAGCCACCAGGGCATGACCCGCCTCATGATAGGCGGTATTGCGCTTTTCCTTATCGCTCATGATCAGGGATTTGCGTTCCTTGCCCATCATCACCTTGTCTTTGGCCTCCTCAAAGTCCGCCATGGCCACAGACTTACGGCTGAATCGGGCTGCGATAAGAGCAGCCTCATTGACCAGGTTGGCCAACTGGGCACCTGAGAATCCAGGCGTGCCTCTGGCCAATATGGAGAGGTCGACATCTTTCCCCAGCGGAATTTTCCGAGTGTGGACCTTGATGATCCCCTCTCTTCCCTTGATGTCCGGCAGACTGACCACCACTTCGCGATCAAACCGACCGGGACGCAAAAGAGCAGGATCCAGAACATCCGGACGGTTGGTAGCAGCGATCAGAATGACCCCTTCGTTGGATTCAAAGCCGTCCATTTCTACCAAAAGCTGGTTGAGCGTCTGCTCCCGTTCGTCATGACCTCCGCCCAACCCGGCTCCACGGTGTCTCCCCACCGCGTCGATTTCGTCAATGAAAACAATACAAGGCGCATTCTTTTTACCCTGTTCGAACAGATCTCTTACGCGACTTGCTCCCACACCCACGAACATCTCGACAAAGTCAGATCCGCTGATGCTGAAGAAAGGAACATTAGCCTCTCCTGCGATCGCTCGAGCCAACAGGGTCTTTCCTGTCCCGGGAGGTCCCATCACCAGTACGCCTGTGGGTATCCTTCCACCCAATTTTTGGAACTTTTGCGGTTCCTTCAAGAATTCGACAATCTCCTGAAGCTCTTCCTTGGCTTCCTCCACGCCGGCCACGTCTTTGAAAGTCACTTTTTTCTGCTGGTTGGTGGAAAGCTTGGCTCGACTTTTTCCGAATGAAAGCGCTCTATTCCCACCCGTTTGCATCTGCCGCATCAGGAAGATCCAGAACCCGATGAACAGGATGATGGGGAACCACGAGGTGAGGAGCATATAGACCAAAGAGCCCTGCTCATCATCGGTGACCTTAACGATGATATCTTTTTCATTGAGGGTGTTGGCGGTGGTTTCTTCGGATCCCTTCGGAATGATCACCCGAAACTGTTGTTCCGTATTATTGGCGTCGACATATTTCCCTTCGACTTCATTTCCGGTAAACACGACAGGGGCGTTGGGATAACTTCGAATCTTGTTGTCCTTCACCATGGAGGTGAATTCGGAATAATTCACTTCCCTAACATTGCCGGTACGCACCGTTTGGAGAAAATTCCACAGGACCACGACGGCGACAATAATGACAATCCAGAGAAAAACGTTTTTGGCAGTGGTGTTCAACTCTTGCTAGACCTCCAACTATTAAAGAGCTACCTATGCCCTTTAATTATAGGCTAAATGGGCCATCCAGAACCAGCCCGGATGATGCATTATCCGGGCTAACACTGGTCGACCCGTCAACTTTTTCACGTTGTCTGAAGCCATTTCGTTGCAATTTTAACTCAACCCATCCCTAATCCGGAATTCTCATACCCCCTCTACTGCATCGCCGCCGCTTCGTGACGTGATGGTGTGAGAAATCCGGGTTACACGAGTCCAAACTAGGGTCGTCACCCCTTTAGAGACCCGTCCCTACCGGAAGTTTCACCGCGCACCTCGATTTCCACCGCCTCCGGATCATCCTCTGAAATCCGGTAACTGGGATGAGGAGGGAAACCCTCCACCCACATGATTTCATTGTTCCCCTCCAGGATCAACAGCTTGTCCCGCTGGCTCCTGGGAATGCGTTTCCTTTGAAGCAGTTCCTTGAGTTTTCGGGTTCCGGATCCGGGAGAAGCACGATACTCATCCCCGGGACGCCGATTTCGAACGATCAGGCTGTCGTTCCCCCATTTGATCAAAATTTTTCCCTTCCCCGCGGAGGTTACTTTTCGGGCCACAACCGACTTGCCCACCTCCTTGATGAGAATCTTTCCGGGCACGTTCAATTGATACAGAAAAGCTGGAAGAGCGTGTTCTCGTGTAAAACGCAGTTGTTCGAACTCCCTTTGAACCTTCAGCCCGCCCGGCAAATGGATTTCCCTGCCACTGCCCGATGAGCACAACTTGAGTACTTCTGCGATGTGCTTGAGAGTGATGTCATCGAGATTCCCTTTCTCGCTGGCCACACCCTGCCGCACCACCTGTTTTTGAATGATCGAGGGCAGCCTTTTCAGTTCCCCAAGCCGAAGTCGGATCTCCCCCCCCTGCCGGACACGGCATTGCTCAAACGCCTCTTTCCCGTGTGCCAGCAGATATTCCTCGATTTCCTGGAAGAGTTGGCTGGATCGATACAAAGTCTCAATAAGGGCTGGATTAACTCTGTTCTCGAGTAGAGGAATCAATTCATGACGAACCCAATTACGATGGTAACCCAGGTCCTGGTTGGACCGGTCTTCTCGGTAACTCTGCTTCCCTTCTTCCAGATAAGCAAGAATCTCGGGTCGCGAGATTTCCAGAAGCGGTCGCACTACCCTCACAACACCCGATTGGGTCCCCTGCTCATAGCGATTGACCCTCACGGGTAAAATTCCGGAAAGACCCGCGGGTCCCGCGCCTCGAATCAACTTCATCAGGAAGGTTTCCGCCTGATCGTTGAGCGTGTGTCCGGTGGCCACCTTACGATTCTGGGACAATGCTAGTTGAAAGAAAAAATCATAGCGGATTCTTCGCGCACAGCTATGCAGGTTTTCTCCACTTCGCTCAACCTCCTGGCGAGTGTCAATCCGCCGGACTTCAAGGAGCACTCCGGCCTCCTGGCACAGCCGGCGCACAAACCGCTCATCCTCCTCCGATTCCTCCCCCCTTAACAGGTGATTCATGTGAGCTGCCGAGACTTGCAGCGAAAGGCTCTCTTCCAGTTCCTTCAAGGCCAGCATCAGCGCCACGGAGTCGGGACCACCCGATAGGGCCACCATTACGCGATCCTCTTCCTCCAGCATCTGGCAGCGGTGAATCGTCTCTAAGACTTTGCTAATCATGGTCTTTACCCACTTGACAGAATAACTGAACTGGTCTTATTATCACACTTGGAACTTATCGAGAGTGGCGGAGGGAACGGGCCCTAAGATGCCACAGCAACCGGCCTACTGTAAAAGCGTGGTGCTAATTCCCGCAGGGTGCTCTGGGAGATAAGTTCGATGTCGAAAGAACATCGAGGCCCTTTCTTACCAGAGAGGGCTTTTTTTGTTTTAGGGTCGAACAAACCGACGTTTCATCAGGGAGAAACGAGAATATGAGTTATTTAAAAGGCTTGAAATGCAAAAACTGCGGAAAGGAGTCTCCGCCTGATCGGAGCTTCGTTTGTCTGGAATGCTTCGGGCCTCTGGAGGTCAGCTATCACTATTCAGCCATCCAGGCCGACCTGAATCCCCAGATCATTGGCCAAAGGGACCCGAACCTGTGGCGTTACCGGGAGCTGCTTCCGCTGGAAGGAGACCCCATTGCGGGTTTCCACTCCGGGTACACTCCGCTGACCAAGGCGGGACGTCTGGCCGAGCATCTGGGCTGCAAAGATCTTTATCTCAAAGACGATTCCGTCAACCATCCCACCCTCTCCTACAAGGACCGGGTGGTCCCGATCGCCCTGAGCCGGGGTGCCGAGTTAGGCTACACGGTCTTTTCCTGTGCCTCCACGGGCAATCTGGCCAGCGCCGTTGCCGCCCACTGTGCCCAGGCCGGTTTTGCCTGTCTGCTTTTTATTCCCTATGACATCGAATCGGCCAAGATCACTGGGTCGCAGCTTTGCAAACCCAGAATCGTTGCCCTGGAAGGAAACTATGATGATGTCAATCGCCTGTGTGCAGAGATCGGCGATCACTACGGCTGGGGCTTCGTCAACGTTAATCTGCGGCCCTACTACACGGAAGGGGCCAAGACCCTGGGCTATGAAATTGCCGAGCAGTTGGGCTGGAAGCTCCCCGACCATCTCATCCTTCCAACTGCCGGTGGCACCCTTCTACCCAAGGTTTCCAAGGCCTTTCGAGAGTTCACCGATCTGGGATGGGTCCAGGGGCAGTGCCGCATTCACTCGGCCCAGGCAGAAGGCTGTGCCCCGGTCATCACCGCTCTTCACGATGGGCACGATTTGATTGAACCCGTCAAACCGAACACGATCGCCAAGTCGATCGCCATCGGAAATCCGGCCGACGGACCCTATGTCCTTCAAGAAATTCGTAACTCCGGCGGCTGGGGAGAATCCGCCACCGATCCGGAAATCATGGAAGCCATTGAACTGCTGGCCGAGATGGAGGGAATTTTCACAGAACCTGCCGGGGGAACCACCCTGGCGGTGGCCATGAAGCTAATTCACCAGGAACGAATCAATCCCAACGAGACGATCGTGGTGGCCATCACCGGCAATGGCTACAAGACCCTCGATGCTTTTGACTCTCAAAGGAAGGTCGACGTGACCTTACGACCCAATCTGAAGATCTTTCAGGAATGGTATGAGGAACATCCTCTGGTATCCCGCGAAACCCAGGTAGGTACGCCTGCGTAATGATCCAGCCCGTCAAAGTCAAAAAGTATGGAGGCACCTCGGTCGCCTCTGTAGAACACATACGCAGAGTGGCCGAGGACCTGGTTTCCGAACACCAGAGTGGGGTTCCCCAGCTGGTCGTTGTTTCGGCCATGGCCAAAACAACCGACCAGCTCATGAGTATGGCCCTTCAGGTGACCCAGCACCCCCGAGCCAGAGAACTCGATATACTCCTGACCACGGGAGAACAGGTGTCGATCGCACTGCTGGCCATGGCCGTCCATAATCTGGGAGCCAAGGCCATCGCACTCACCGGAGCTCAGTGCGGAATTGTGACGGACGGCAACTTTGCTCGCGCCCGAATCCAGAATATCGAGACCGAAAAGCTCAACCGCCTGCTGGATGAGAAGAACATCGTGATTGTGGCCGGTTACCAGGGCATTACCACGGATCACGAGATCACCACTCTGGGCAGAGGGGGATCCGACACCACCGCAACCGCCCTGGCGGCGGCCATGAAATCACCTGTATGCGAGATCTACACCGATGTGGATGGCGTCTTCACGGCCGATCCCCGTCTCGTCCCCGAGGCGCGACTGTTGAGGTTCATCAGTTACGAGGAGATGCTGGAATACGCCGCCTCCGGCTCCAGAGTGCTGCATCCCAGGTGTGTGGAGTTGGCCAAGAACTTCGATGTGCCCCTGAATGTACGCTCCAGTTTACACCACAGAAACGGAACCACGATCGTTAGGGAGGAAGTTTTGGAAAAAGTAGCAATCACGGGGGTAACGGGTGACGCTGGAGTTGCCCGCGTCGCATTGACTCAGGTAAAGGACATTCCCGGCGTAGCAGCCAGGATTGCAGAAAGTCTGTCCGAAGCGGGCATCGCGATTCGTCTCATCATCCAGGGGATCCGACACGATGAGACCAACGACTTTTCGCTCATTATCTCCGAGCAGGATGCCGAGCAGGCACAGACCCTTTTAGAGGAGATTGCCAAGAAGGTGGGCGCTCAAAAGGTCAGGGTCAACACCTCGGTCGCCAAAGTTTCAGTGATCGGCTCCGGTGTGGCCAGCAATCCTGGAGTTGCAGCGGGCATGTTTCGAGCCCTTGCCGCTCAGGACATCAATATCGAGCTGATCAGCTCATCCGAGGTCCGCATCGCCTGCATAATTCAGCAGGAAAACCTGAATTCCGCCATTCAGGCCATTCACAAAGAATTTAGCCTGGAAAACCTGGAACGAAATAATATCTCGGCTGTCTCCCCCCCTCAGAGCACCCAGGCCGCCGGAAACTAGGACGCCCCTGGCGTCCTAGTTTCCGTACATTCGTACAGTGATGCCGGATTCGGCGTACTGAGGCGCCTCCCACACTCCGAAAACGTGGCACGCGGATCTTTATACCTGCGCTTTGTTGCCTTAAGTCCTCGAAATGGCCCACTTTGACAAATCAAACCCCATGGTTTAAAATGGCTTTGCTCACCGTTGAGATTCATTCTAGGGAGGCCTCATGAACTACAAGGTCGGGGAAAAAGTTATCTATCCTAATCAAGGTGTTGGAGTAATCGAGGAGATCTGCATCAAGAAGATCGCGGGACAGCAGGAGGAATTCTACATGCTGCGGATCGTATCCAACAACTCCACGGTGCTGATTCCAACCAGCAATGTGGAGAATGTGGGAATTCGCCGACTCTGCGGCCAGAAAGAAGTTAAAAGTCTCCTCAAAATCCTCAAGGCCGAGCTCAACGAACATAATCCCGACTGGAAAAACCGGTATAAGGGAAATGTTGAGAGGATGAATTCAGGATCGATTTTTGAAGTCGCCAAGGTTCTCAAGAACCTTTTCTTTCTGAGTTTCCAGAAAAGTCTTTCCTTTCGCGAGAAGAAAATGTTCGACCGTGCCCGTCAATTAGTGGTCTCAGAAATCGCCACGGTGCAAGACCAAAAACTGGACCAGGTTGAGAAA
>JAYZBY010000008.1:0-6939 GCA_036338555.1 Acidobacteriota bacterium
ATCCCGCGACGGACACCAGAGCTGGACCACCATCGGGGTTTCCCCCAATCTCATGGAGGCCAGCTGGAAGGCCATCATCGACAGCGTTCTATACAAGCTGCTCTTCGCCTCTCGGGAGGGGAAGATGAAAACAAAAGACACTAGGGAGAAGACAGAAGCGTAGAGACCCCTACCCGAGCGTGCTTTCGTGCAATCGGCCGGAATCGGCGCACACACAACCCACAAAAATGGGAGTAGGCCGCCTGATGGTTAGTAGCGGCACACGGCCGTTAGCCCTTCTTCGCTTCACAGTCTTTACAGTGGGCGCACGCCGTGCGCCCTTACTTCAGACTGGTAGATCTCGCTCCATTGTATTTTCGGATTTGAATTTCGGACTTCGGATTTTCTGTCAGACGTCCAGGATCACACTCCTCGGGTCAGGGGTCCTAAAATATTTCGTCTTTGAGTTCCTTCGCCATTTTCTGCACGTGGAAAAGGTGTATCAGCATGTTCTCTCCCGTGAGATCCTCCGCATGAACAATACTGCCGGACTCAAAGAAATAATGCCGGATCTTTCTCTCGGCCTGGGCGATCTCCTCTCCCATAAACTCGACTTGTCTCTGAAAGGCGGCCCCCCTGTCCTGGACGCTGAAGTTGGGCTTGAACTTATCCCGATCTTCCAGGCCGGTTAACAGGTAGCGCAGCATGGTCCAGGCATCCCCTGAAGATCGCTCGACCCCCTTTAGAGATTGTTCCCAACCACGACGAGCCAGTTCTTGCTCTTCCAGAGAAAATATCTCCAGGATCCTCGCTCGACTGGCCTCGACCTGAGTTAGATGGGACCGAAGCAACGACAGCTTTTCCTGAAGTTCGGAGAGGAAGTTGTCGATTTGTCGATCAATGAAGTTCTCCGCGAAGGGATTACTTCGCCGGCCTGGCGAGTTCTGGAAGGCACCCATCTTGGCGAACTGTTTACGGAAGTGGTCCCGGAGAATTGCATTCTGGCGTGCCGGAGGAACCTCTTCCCTCTCCTGGTCCGCCTCCTGTACGCCATGGCTTAAAAACCCAGAACCAACAACAGCAAGATAAAGGCAGCAAGCACCAAACGATACACGACGAAAGGCCGATAGGTACGCGTCTGTAGAAATTTCAGAAAATACCGGATGCATAAGTACCCACTAGCAGAAGAGAATACTACACCAACCACCAGCGGCACTAAAGGGTATTTTGCCCCACTTCCCGCCTGAAATAAATGGTAAAGGCTTCTCGCGGTTGTGATCACCAGTAGCGGAGTCCCCAAAAGAAAGGAGAAACGGGCCGCATCTGCCCTGGAGATACCCAAGAGCAAGGCTGCCGAAATGGTGACTCCCGACCGACTGACCCCTGGAACCAGCGCCAGGGCCTGGGCCATTCCCACCAAAAGGCCCTCCCGCACCCCCATACTACTCAGGTTCCGATTCTGGGAGGCACGCTGATCGGCCCACCAAAGCACCAATCCAAAACCACTCAGCGTGACCACAACGACCGTCGGCCTTCTCAGGTAGGTAACGATCACACCCTCGAACACCCAACCGACCAAAACGGCTGGCAAGGTGCCGATCACCAGAGCACTCAGAAGCCGCGCCTGTTCTGTAGACTGCTCAATAATCCCCTTTAATGACTGCCAACTAAGATACTTCCATTCATTGACAAAATATATAACAACAGCGGCCAGGGTTCCTCCGTGGACCAGTACATCGAAGGTCAATCCCAGAGGCTGCCAACCCAGCAGCCAGGGCATCAGCAGGAGATGAGCCGAACTACTGATGGGAAGAAATTCCGTGGCTCCCTGAAGAAGTCCCAGGAGTGCCGCCTGCCATGACTCAAGCTCCAACATAGGACCTCCATAATCGAGCTTTGGGCACCAGCAGTCAAGATTTAGGTCAAATAGAATCGTCTGCAAGCCGTGCTATACTTCCCTTTTGAGGGCGGTGTATCGGTCACGAATATTGCCTATCCGGACCCTTCTCTTACCGGAACGCTGATGCGGGAAGTGATTCTCATTCTCGATTTTGGAGGCCAGTATACCCAGTTGATTGCCCGGAGCCTCCGGGAATCTGGGGTTTATTCGGAAATCCTCCCGTTTAACACCAACTGGGAGTCGATCCGCGAACGCAACCCTGGCGGAATCGTTCTCTCCGGCGGACCTCAATCGGTTTTCTCCGACGATGCCCCCCACCCCGATTCTCGGATCTATGATTTCCCCAAACCGATTCTGGGAATCTGCTATGGAATGCAGCTTTTGGCCCAGCACTTCGGGGGCAGCGTTGCCCCCTCCGAGGACCGGGAATACGGCAGGGCCCAGATCGAGACCCACAACTCAAACCCTCTTTTTGAGGATCTACCCCGGCAATTAGAGGTCTGGATGAGCCACGGCGATCGCATCGAGAAGCTTCCTGAAGGCTTTACCGGCATTGCCAGCAGCGAGAACGCCCTGGCGGCCATGGCCTGGCCGGAACGCAGGTTTTACGGAGTCCAGTTTCATCCCGAGGTGGTTCACACCCCACAGGGCAAGGATATTTTGGGGAATTTCCTCTTCAAAATTTGTGAATGCCGGGGAGACTGGACCATGGCTTCCTTCACCAAGAACGCCATCACGGGGATTACCAATCAGGTCGGCTCTTCCAGGGCGATCTGCGGTCTGTCCGGGGGAGTGGATTCCACCGTCACGGCCATCCTGACTCACAAGGCAATTGGCGATCGCCTGACCTGCATCTTTGTCGATAATGGCCTGTTGAGAAAAGATGAGTTCCACCAGGTTCTCAACACCTTCCGCGACACGCTCGACCTGAACGTCGTCGGCGTGAATGCGAGTCAAAGTTTTCTGGTCCTGCTGGCTGGGGTGGAGGATCCGGAAGAAAAGCGAAAGATCATTGGCCGGGAGTTCATCCGGGTCTTTGAAAGCGAGGCGAAAAAACTGGGCAAGACGAAGTTTCTGGCCCAGGGAACACTCTATCCAGATGTCATCGAATCGGTTTCGGTCAAGGGACCCTCGGCTGTTATCAAGAGCCATCACAACGTGGGAGGATTGCCCGAAAAGATGAACCTCTCCCTGGTGGAACCGCTACGAGAGCTGTTCAAAGATGAGGTTCGGGAGGTGGGGCGTGAATTGGGAATTCCCGAGGACCTGATCGACCGGCAGCCTTTTCCGGGACCTGGGCTGGCAGTGCGCATTATCGGCGAGATCACCCCAGCCCGTCTGGAGATATTACGAGAGGCGGATTGGATCGTGGATCAGGAAATAAAGGGTGCCGGCCTCTATACCAAGATTTGGCAGTCCTTCGCTATCTTGCTCCCGATCAAAAGCGTGGGTGTTATGGGCGATAGCCGGACCTATGAACACGTGATCGCGATCCGGGCCGTCCACAGTCGTGACGGCATGACCGCCGATTGGGTGCCCCTGCCCTATGACGTACTTGGCCGGATTTCCAATCGTATCGTCAACGAGGTGCAGGGAGTGAACCGAGTGGTTTATGACATTAGTTCCAAGCCGCCGAGTACCATCGAATGGGAATGAAGCGCGAACACAGTTCGCGCATCCAACACTAGAGCAATAGTGATGATTGTGGAGTCCTGCAAACTCACTCCCCTACCCCCGGGAAAGTACACGAAGAAACGAAAGAACAAAAAAACGAAAGAACGAAACCGATGAGCAAGTTCGTCCATCTTCATCTGCACAGCCACTACAGTCTCCTGGATGGCGCCAATTCCCTTGAAGGTGTGGTCCAGGCAGCCGCCCAGGAGAAAATGCCGGCCCTGGCGCTGACCGATCACGGCAACCTTTTCGGAGCTGTACAGTTTCATGACATCGCCCTCAAACACGGGGTGAAACCCATAATCGGGTGTGAAGTCTATGTGGCACGTGAGGGTCACACTTCCAAGAACGGTCGCTCTGACCAGAGCAATCATCTGGTCCTGCTGGCCCAGAACGAGACCGGCTACCGGAACCTGGTCAACCTGGTATCGGTGGGCTATCTGGATGGATTTTACTATCGTCCGCGCATCGATCTGGATCTGCTCCAGCAGCACTCGGAAGGACTGATCGGCCTTTCCGCCTGTCTGAAAGGCATCGTTGCCTGGAATTTGACCCAGGATCGGTATTCTGAGGCTCAGCGGGAGGCGGGAAAACTTGCCGAAATCCTGGGGCGCGGCAACTTCTATCTGGAGATCCAGGATCATGGCCTGGAGGAGCAGAGCCAGGTCAATACCCAGGTTCTCAAAATGGCCCGCGAGCTGGATCTGCCTCTGGTGGCTACCAATGATTGTCATTACCTGTCCAAGGCCGACTCTTTTGCCCACGATGTCCTGCTGTGCATCCAGACCGGGAAGACCGTCCAGGATGAAAATCGTCTCAGGTATAGCACCGATCAGTTTTACTTCAAGAATGCCGAGGAGATGGATTCGCTGTTCGGGCATGCACCTGGAGCCCTTTCCAACACACTCGAGATCGCCGAAAAATGCACCTTTGAACTGGGCGAGCCCGAAGATATTTTCCCTGAGTTTCAGGTTCCTGGAGGCGAAACCCGGGAGAGCTATTTTGAACAGGTCGTTCGTCAGGGCTTCCAGCAGCGGCGGAAGAGCCTTCAAGAACTGGAGCATGTCGGGAAGCTGCGCTATCCACTGGAGGAGTACGAGAAGCGACTGGATCAGGAAGTGAAAATCATCAAGGAGTTAAACTTTCCCAGCTACTTCCTGATTGTCTGGGATTTCATTCGCTATGCTCGTGACAATGGAATCCCGGTGGGTCCCGGTCGAGGGTCTGTGGCCGGCAGCTTGGTTGCCTATGCCATGCAAATCACCGATGTGGATCCACTCCAGTACGATCTGCTCTTTGAGCGCTTCCTGAATCCGGAACGAATCACTCCTCCGGACATCGACATTGACTTCTGCATGCTGCGCCGCAACGAAGTGATCGACTATGTCACGGACAAGTACGGACGTGAAAATGTCAGCCAGATCATCACCTTTGGCACCATGGCGGCCCGGGGAGCTATTCGGGATGTGGGACGAAGTTTGAACATCCCCTACGCCGAGGTGGACAAGATCGCCAAACTGGTACCCCAGGCTCCAGACTCCACCCTGAAAAAGGCCATGGAACGGGTCAAGGAACTCAGGCAAACAGCTGAATCAGATCCCCGCTATGCCCAGTTGCTGGAGGTCGCTCAACAGCTGGAGGGAACGGCTCGGCACGCTTCCACACATGCCGCCGGTGTGGTCATCGCCCCGCGGCCCCTGGTGGAGCTCATCCCTCTTTACAAAAGCACCAAAGATGAGATCACAACCCAGTATTCCATGACGGATCTGGAACGTCTGGGGCTTCTGAAAATGGATTTTCTGGGGCTCACCACCTTGACCGTTATTCAACAGGCCGTCTTCCAGATCCGCGACCAGTTGGGGATCGAACTGGCGCTGGAACAGATTGATCTCAAAGATGACAAGACCTTCAAGATATTCTGCCAGGGAAAAACGACGGGCATTTTTCAGTTTGAATCGGTGGGAATGCGCGACATCCTGAAACGGCTTCAACCCAGCCGCTTTGAAGATCTCATCGCTCTGAACGCTCTTTATCGCCCAGGCCCGATTCAGGGAGGTATGATCGACGACTTCATTGATCGTCGTCACGGCAAAGTCCAGATCGAAAATGAGGTTCCGGAACTGGAAGAGATTCTTCGTGAGACCTATGGAGTCATTGTTTACCAGGAGCAGGTGATGCAGATCGCCAGCAAACTCGCCAGTTTTACTCTGGGAGAAGCGGATCTATTACGCCGCGCCATGGGCAAAAAGAAAAAGACGGTAATGCAGGCCCAGCGCAAGCAATTTCTCTCCGGCTGCAAGGCCCGAGATATAGAGTCCAGTAAGGCGAAACGAATTTTCAAATTGATGGAGCAATTTGCCGGCTACGGCTTCAACAAGAGCCACTCCACCGCGTACGCCCTGCTGGCCTATCAGACCGCCTATCTCAAGGCTCATTATCCGGTCCAATTCATGGCCAGTCTGTTGACCAACGAGATGTCCAATACCGATAAGATCGTCAAAGACCTGGCGGAGTGCAAAGAGATGGGCATCCGGGTTCTTCCGCCGGACATCAACACCAGTGAACTTGATTTTCTGGCCTCCGGTGATGACATCCGCTTCGGTCTGGCGGCAACTCGCAATATCGGTGAGGCGGCCATCCGTGCCATCCTGAGCTGCCGGAAAGAGGTCGGCTCATTTACAAGTTTCTACCAGTTTTGCGAGGAGGTTGATCTACGCGCCGTCAACCGGCGGGGCCTGGAGTCGCTCATTAAATCCGGGGCCTTCGACTCCCAGGGTTACCATCGAAAATCACTGATGGAGGTTCTCGATGGAGCCATTGAATACGGACACAAGTCCCAGAAAGACCGTCTGAGCGGTCAGGGAAAACTCTTCATGACACCTGAGGAACCACCCCAGAACGGCGGCACCGGCAAGGACATTCCCGATAAGGGTGAATGGACCGATCGCCAGAAGTGGTCTTTCGAAAAGGAAACCCTTGGGTACTACGTGACCGGCCACCCCCTGCGGGATTACGCCAAAGAACTGGAGAAATTCGCCGATGCCTCCGCCACCCAGATCGGCGAGGAACTCTCCGGGCAGATGATCTCAATCGGTGGAATCATCACGGGTCTTCGCCGCTTGCGAACGCGTAAGGGGGATTCCATGGGCAGCTTCCTCTTGGAGGACCTTTCCGGAACGGTTTCCGTCCTGGTTTGGCCGAATGCCTGGGAAAAGTATCACACCCTGATTGAAAATGATCTTCCCGTACTCATCAAAGGGCGGTGTGAAGTCGACGGGAAGGGCGAGGCCCGAGTGCTTTGCTCTGAAATTTTGGAACTGGACTCCTTGTGGAAGAAAGTCATCCAGAGAACCCGGATCCTGATCTCCCTTCCCTCTCTGGACTCC
>JAYZBY010000009.1:0-5085 GCA_036338555.1 Acidobacteriota bacterium
CCTCCAGAATCTGAGCCTCCATGGCCACCGCTCCCAGCCAGGCGTTTTCCCAGGGCATCTGAATGACCTGGAAGAGGGGGTTGCGGCGGTGAGTCATGGTCTTGACAGTGAAGGTGGGATTCCACCGCACCTCTGTGTACATTCCGGCGAAATCTCCGAAAGGACCTTCATCGACGGTCCACCCCACCGGCTCGATCTCCCCCTCCAGAACGATTTCGCAGTCGGCCAGCACCGGCAGGTGGTTGGTCTTGGCCTGCACTGTCCGAACCGGCTCGCCATGAAGTCCTCCAGCGATATTCATCTCGCTCACGCCGGGGGGTGCCTTGAAAGCAGCGCTGAGCATCTCAACGGGATGGACTCCGATACAAACGGCAATGGGTAGCGGCTCCTGGCGCTTGAAGGCCGCCTCGTAGCACTTTCTCAGATCGGAGTTGGTGACCAGGTCTACCGATGTCACATTTCGACTGCGGTACATCAGGCGATAGACTCCGGCATTGACAACCCCTTCCTCATCACGGGCCAGTAGGACCCCTGCCGAGATAAAGGCTCCTCCATCGCGCTCTCCCAGAAAAGGTATCGGCAATTCAGTCAGATCCACCTCATCGCCTGACTTGACGACTTCCTGGCAGGGGGCCTCTTCGACACTGACCGGATCCATCATCTTTTGAATACCCCGTGGAAACCGGACCCCCAGCTCACTCTCGGGCCAGTTCAGGGAACGGGCCAGTCGATCCCGTTTCCAATACAGCCCACTCACCACGGGAACCTCGAAACCAATGGGATCGTGAAACCACACCGGCTTGTCGGCCTGTACGATGAGTGGGGAAATATAGCGCACATCCACGGGCTTGCGGATGTGCAACAACTCCCCGTCATCATCCAGTCTCTCCAGTACCGAGCGAAAACATTCAGGCATGACTCACCTCTTGGCTAAAAATTTCATCGCTGTCGGGAATGGGCTGTCCCCTCAACCAAGCGATTCGCCATCGGGGCGACCCGGGAACAGCGGGAACTTCAGCCTCGGTATTGTACCACTCCCAACTTTCACAATCACCAGACAACGCTTGCCCGCGGAGGGAAATAAGGGTATCTATACAGGCAGTCGATTGGGGACCTCGGTCCTTTCACAGGAAGGAAGAATTATGCGCCCATCTAACCATGCATCGTCTTTGACTTTGTTCCTGGCTTGCCTTCTGGTAAGCACCCTTGAAATCTCCTTGGGCTATGGCCAAGAACCGGAGGTCGATGTCGTCGTTTTAAGAGGGGCCACCCTGATTGACGGCCTCGGAAATCCTCCCCTTGCCGATGCCACCGTGGTGGTAGTGGGAGACCGGATCCAATCAATCTTCTCGGGTCAGGACCGGGACATGCCTGCAGGGGCCACCCTGATTGACCTGACCGGCAAGTTCGTGATCCCGGGACTGGTGGACACCCATGTCCACTGGGGAGCCTGGATGGGTGAAGTTTATATCAATCACGGAGTGACCTCGGTCCTGGCCATGGCAGATGTGAGCAAGGAAGAAAGAACCCATTCCCAGACCAGCCTCAGCACTCCCAGGGTTTTTCATGCCGGAGGCCGCCCTCGGCTGTCGCTGTCCATGACTCGAGAGGAGGTTCATCAGGCCATTCGGGAGCACTTGAAAAAGGAGCCGGATATCGCTTGGTTTGTGCAGTTCAGAAAGAGCAACAGACAGATGTATGGATGGGCTGCGGAAGAAGCCCATGCTGTGGGATTGGCAGTGTTCAGCCATGCTCAAGACGCCGGTCAGGCGATCGATCAAGGGATGGATGTGGCCGAGCATGTTTGGGCGTTTGCGCTTCCCCTGATGTCCGCCCAGGAACTGGAGGATTTCGAAGCAGGCCGATTTGTGCACTGGGCGACCTACCTTGAGGAAGGGGACCGGCTTGATCAGCTGATCGAAAAGGCGGTCCGTCGGGGGGTCTTTCTGAATCCCACACTGGCCTATGAGTGGGGTTCTTTGAGCCCCAAAAGGAATCAACTCGAGAAGGAGATCTACGCCCTGTTGAGCAACCCGGATCTGTCTTATTATCCCAAGAACCAAGCTGAGCAGTTGCTGCTGCGTCTACGCCAGATCAAGGCCTATTCCGCTCGCTACGACCATATGCCGCTGATTGCCAAGCTTTCACCTGAGGACCTTCAGGCCGTTCAGGATGGGCGGCGTAGGGTTCAGCGATTCGTAAAAAAGTATGTCCAAGCTGGAGGTAAGATCCTCTCGGGTACCGATGCGCCGGGGGTTGCCGCTCCCGGTCTGGGCCTGCATCACGAGATGGAGCTTCTGGTGGAGGCCGGACTGACCCCCATGGAGGCCTTGAAATCCTCTACCTCCTGGGCGGCCGAACTGCTGTCCGGGTTCCAGGGAGCCCGGGGTAACCCAAGGGTGGGGTCCATTCAGGAGGGGAACTTTGCGGATCTGCTGATTCTGGAAGCCGATCCCCTGGAGGAGATCGCCAACACCAAGAAGATTGACCAAGTGATGAAGGGGGGGGAATTCATCCGGTTTGGATACCATCCTGAGTTTTTCACCGGCCCCCCGGGTCCCTCGCCCCGGGAACCCAAGATCAGTGCCATCTCCCCGCATCGGGTGATCGAGGGAGAAGCAGAGCTTGAAATCGTGATTGACGGAACGGGCTTTGTGACCCATTCAGTGGTGAGGGTGGATGGGGTTTCCCTGGCCACCCGCTTTGAGAATCCGAGCCGCCTCCGGGCCACCATTCCGGCCAGCTTGACCGAAACGGCGCTTCCCGATCCTTACCGCCAGCCTGGCCCCGATCAGAAGGTGGGCGTCCACGGAGATCGATCCCTTTCCGTTGAGGTCTTTAATCCTCCTCCCAGTGGCGGAGTCTCCAACGCGATCTGGCTGCAGGTAGGCGCCCAGTGGAAGGCCCGGTGATCGAACGAGCTCGGCTTTCGGGATGATCCCCGGTGAACTGGATCTCCTGGAATGATCAGGAGAGAGACGAAAGGCAGGCTTCGACCTGTCCCTGCAGGGCTTCCCCCGCCAGGTCAAAGTGGGCAGCGTGCCAAACCACACGGCCTTCCTGCAGGAGAATCAACTGAGGAGATTTATGGGGCACTGAGACCTGCTCGGCCACATACTGGGCGACCGGACGATCTTCGATGACGTCGATGAGATAAACCGGCACCTGGGGATTGGAAGCCTCGAAGTTACTCACATCCTGATAGGCCGTCTCGCTGATATTGCAGCGGGTGCTGTGCTTGAAAAGGACGGCGATACTCTCTTGAAGAAGGGCATCAATTTGAAATTGGTCCTTGAGTCGCTTCATCGGTATTAAAAGACGCCATTGACGGCTTGAAGGTTTCAAAACTCCGGTTTGCAGAACTGCCGATCTTTGACCAGCGCGTTCCACGTTTCCGGAGTGTGGGAGGCGCCTCAATGCGCCGATTCCGGAGAGCAGCTCATAGAGCGGCCGCTACAATGACCTTGCTGTGTTGGCTAAGATTGGGGAAATAAGACAAAGAAAAGAATTTTCTTCTCTGTGTCTTTGTGTCTCTGTGGTGAAGACCGCTTTTACATCGATTCGTGTCACGAAAACCTCTGCGAACCTGGGCCCGTCGGGGGTGTTACCATACCCGACATGAACATCACCGCACCAGCTATTGAAGAATATCTGATCGACATCACTCCTCAGAAGGACCCGATTCTGGCTGAAATGGAATTGCGAGCCAAAGAAATGGATTTTCCCATTGTGGGCCCTCTGGTCGGTCGCCTTCTCCATCAACTCGTCAGCCTGACCGGTTCCCGCAAAATACTGGAACTGGGTTCCGGTTTTGGCTATTCCGCCTACTGGTTCGGGCGGGCTTTGAAGGGCTCCGGAGAAGTGACCCTGACGGAACACTCCCCGGAAAATCTGACGCTGGCAAAAGACTTCCTCCAGCGGGGAAAGGTCTCCTGTCAGGTCCAGTACCTTCAGGGGGACGCCCTTGAGATCCTGGGGGAGCTCGGGGGCCCCTTTGATATCATCTTCAACGATGTCAACAAGCCGCAATACCCGGAGGTCTTCAGGAAGGCCGGTTCCCTTCTGGTCCAGGGAGGGCTTTTCATCTCCGACAACGTCCTGTGGCACGGCCAAGTGGTGGATCAGGAGGATCCCGATGAAAACACTCGCGCCATCCTGGAGCACAACCAACTTATCTTTGATAGCCTTGAATTCGACTCGAGCATCATTCCCGTGCGAGACGGAATCTCGTTGAGTGTGAAGAGGTAAAAGCTGACCCCTGACCCCTGACCGGGCGTTGTCCTTCGGCCAGCGCGTTCCACGTTCCAATTTGGCACGATCCTGCAGCCAAGCCCGGATTCTGCATAGGTTGTTGTGACGAAGGATCGCAGGCGCCGCGATGACAAGGCGTGCGACACAGGGCCCCGCAGGTGTACTCTTGTAGTACGCTGAGGAGCCCAAGGATGAACAACGCAGTCAGCGCGGATGAGTCTTCGGTTCCTCAGATGAAGGCGGGCGGCACTGCAGTAGACAGTTTATGCATAATTCGGGCTAGAGTAGGGGCGCACTGAGTGCGCCCACAGCAAGGACTGTGAAGTTTTGATGGGCACACACGGCCTTGCCCCTACTGTCGTTGAGTGAGATTGGAAAGATAAGACAAAGAAAAGAACTTTTCTCTGTGTCTCTGTGCCTCTGTGGTGAAGATTTCTTCCTGGGTCTCACCAGACCTCAAGGATCAGGATCCGAATGGCTGGGAGACTCACCTGTAGGTCGGTTTCCGCCCATCCAGAACCAACACCAAATACCTGGGACCAGGGTCAAGGCTGCCATCCATCCGATGGTACCGGAAATGCCGAGGGCAGAGTCGAGAGCGGCTCCGGCCAATGCGGCTCCGATGGCGCTGGTCAGGGTAAATATGGCGAATTCAGTTGAGAAAACCCGGCCCCGCACCTGATTGGGGACCAACTCCATGAGAAGCTGGGTAGAAAAGACCCAAATGATGCCACCCCCGGCGCCACGCATGAAGGTTCCTACCAGGACGATGGGAAAACTGCTCAAAGGCGCACTGATGGCCAGACCCAACGAGGCCAGGCCGTAGCCCAGGAT
>JAYZBY010000010.1:0-19901 GCA_036338555.1 Acidobacteriota bacterium
TCCATGAACCTCCAGGAAAAGCTTGCCATGGCGCGCCAGCTCGAGCGCCTTAATGTGGATATTATTGAAGCGGGTTTTCCCATTGCTTCCGATGGAGATTTCGAGGCCGTTCAGGCCATAGCGGCGGAGGTTCGACAACCCACCATCGCTGCTCTGGCACGGACCAATCGAGCCGACATCATGAGGGCATGGGAGGCCATTAAAATGGCCCAGAAGCCGCGCATCCATACCTTTATCGCCACTTCGGACATCCATCTCGAGTTCAAGCTGCGCAAGTCCCGCTCCGAGGCCCTGGAACTGGCGATCGAAGCGGTCAAGAATGCCCGCGACCTGTGCCCGGATGTGGAGTTCTCGGCCGAGGATGCCACCCGAAGCGATATCGATTATCTGGCCGAGATCTTCGAGGCGGCCATTGAAAACGGGGCCACCACCATTAATATTCCGGATACGGTGGGCTACACCGTGCCCCAGGAGTACGGCCCCTTCATTGAAAAGCTGCATTCCAAGATCGCCAACCGAGACCAGGCCGTCTTCAGCTGTCACTGTCACGATGATCTGGGCTTGGCCGTGGCCAACTCTCTAGTGGCCGTGGAGAACGGATGCCGGCAGGTGGAATGTACCGTCAATGGCATCGGTGAGCGTGCCGGCAATGCCTCTCTGGAAGAGATCGTGATGACCCTGCATACCCGAAAAGACCGGCTCGCCTTTCACACGGATGTCAACGCGGAGGAGATTTTCCGTTCCAGCCGGCTTCTGAGCAACCTGACCGGGGCCTTCGTCCAGCCCAACAAGGCGATCGTCGGGAAAAATGCCTTCGCCCATGAAGCGGGGATTCACCAGGATGGAGTTCTGAAAAATGCTCTCACCTACGAGATCATGACACCCCAGTCGGTGGGAATCATCAGCAGCACCCTGGTGATGGGCAAACACAGCGGGCGACACGCCTTGAGCAAGAAATATGAAGAGCTGGGATACCAGTTGAACACGGAAGAGCTCGAGCGAGCCTACTTCTTCTTCACCAAGCTGGCCGACCGGAAAAAGGAGATTTACGACGAGGACCTGATTGCCATCATCCAGGATGGGATCAAGACCATCCCCGATACCTACAAGGTCAATTATGTTCATGCCTCCGGAGGCAACCAGGAGATGTCCTCGGCGGTGGTCAGACTGGAGAAGGGCGAGGCCCTGTTTGTTGAATCGGCCTTCGGTGACGGACCTGTCGACGCCATCTACAAGGCCGTTGATCAAATCACGGGCATGCGGGGACGGCTGCTGGATTATTCCGTCAACTCGGTGTCTCGAGGCAAGGATGCTCTGGGAGAAGTCTTCGTTCACGTCCGCTTCAACAACCGCAGCTATTCGGGCAAGGCTGCCAGTGTTGACGTGATCGACGCCAGTGCTCGGGCTTATCTGAACGCCGTCAACAAGGCTTTCTACGAGAAAAGGGGTGAGGTGGGTAAGGAATCCGAGGCCACTTCCCCGAAAAATAGGGAAGCCCCGCACAAGGCAACCGGTTCCTGAAGCCCGGATTGTTTCAGACTGAGCTGAGGCACCAAGATGGCTAAAACATTATTCGAAAAGATCTGGGATCGGCACGTCGTTCATGAAGAGCCGGACCAGCCGTCCCTTCTGTATATCGACTGCCACCTGGTACACGAGGTGACTTCGGCTCAGGCCTTCGAGGGTTTGCGGCTGGCCGGCCGAAAGGTCCGGCGATCCGATCTCACCTACGCCACCGCCGATCACAACGTCCCCACCTGGGACCGATCGCTTCCCATCACCGATAAGATCGCCCTCAAACAGATTGAGACACTGGAACGCAACTGCCAGGAATTCGAGATCCCGCTCTATGGTCTGAACAGTCCCAATCAGGGAATCGTTCACGTGATAGGACCCGAGCAGGGAATCACTCAGCCCGGCATGACGATGGTTTGCGGGGACAGCCACACCTCAACCCATGGCGCTTTCGGCACGCTTGCTTTTGGCATCGGCACCAGCGAGGTGGAGCATGTCCTGGCAACCCAATGCCTGCTTCAATCCAAACCCAGGACTTTCCAGATTCGGATCCAGGGCCAGCTTCCTCCGGGGGTGACGGCCAAAGATGTCATCCTGTTCATAATCCGGACCATCGGGACGGGAGGAGGAACCGGCTCGGTCATCGAATATACGGGCGACACCATCAGTAGCTTCTCCATGGAGGAGCGCATGACGGTCTGCAACATGTCCATTGAAGCCGGAGCTCGGGCCGGAATGATCGCGCCTGACGAGACCACCTACGTCTATCTGGAAGAACGTCCGAAGGCTCCTCAAGGCAAAGATTTCCAGGAGGCGGTGGAAGACTGGAGAACACTGCCCACCGACCCGGGAGCCGCCTTTGACCGGGAACTAGAACTGGATGTGGGTTCTCTCGCCCCTCAGGTGAGCTGGGGAACCAATCCGGGCATGGTCACCGATGTCACCGGAACCGTGCCTGACCCTGATTCACTGGCCGACGACAATAGCCGCAAGGCAGCCCAGGCTGCCCTAAAATACATGGACCTCAAAGCCGGCACCCCGATCCAGGAAATCCCACTCGACCGTGTCTTTATCGGCTCGTGCACCAACTCAAGAATCGAAGACCTGAGAGAGGCCGCCCGCGTTGTACAGGGGAGAAAGGTGGCCGATAGCATCCAAGCCATGGTGGTACCGGGTTCCCAGGGCGTGAAGGTACAGGCTGAAAAAGAGGGTCTGGACACCATCTTCAAGGAAGCGGGATTTGATTGGAGAGAGTCCGGATGCAGTATGTGCCTGGGAATGAATCCCGACATCCTGGAACCGGGACAGCATTGCGCCTCCACCTCCAACCGTAACTTCGAAGGACGACAGGGACGAGGGGGACGCACCCATCTGGTCAGTCCGGTGATGGCCGCGGCTGCAGCTGTGGAAGGCCACTTCACCGACATCCGTGAGTGGACCAGTCTTTAGCCTGGATAATGCATAAGTTGTCTACTGCAGGGCCGCAATCATCCACGCTGACTGTGTTGTGCTTCCTCGGGCTCCTCGGCGTACTTCACGAGTACGCCTGCGGAGCCCTGCGTCGCACGCCTTGTCATCGCGGCGCTTTCGGCCCATCGTCACGACACCCTCTGCCTTACCCAGGCTCTTATTCGAAACTGAGGTAAATCCGATGGAAGCATTCACTCAAGTCACGGGCATTGTCGCGACACTGGACAGGATCAATGTCGACACCGACCAGATCATCCCCAAGCAGTTCCTAAAAAGGATTGAGAGAACGGGCTATGGCCCGTTCCTTTTCTTTGATTGGCGGTTCACCGAAGACGGCTCCCCGAACCCCGAGTTCGAACTCAACGCGCCGGGGTTCGAGGGGGCAAAAATCCTATTGACCCGTGAAAACTTCGGCTGCGGATCCTCCCGGGAACATGCCCCCTGGGCGCTTCGGGACTACGGCTTCAGCTCCATCGTGGCTCCATCCTTTGCCGACATCTTCTATAACAACTGCTTCAAAAACGGCATGCTTCCCATCACCCTTCCCGTCGATCAGGTCGACGCGCTGTTCCAGCTGGTTGAAGCTCAAGTCGGCTACCAGCTCACGGTCGATCTCGAGTCCCAGTCGATCAGCGATGAATCGGGGCTGCACTATTCCTTTGAAGTCGACCCCTTTCGCCGGGACTGCCTGCTCAAGGGGCTGGATGACATCGGCCTCACCCTCGGGCACGAAGAAAAGATTCGGGCATTCGAAGAAACCCGCTGAGGCGCTGGTCGGCTAACAGGATAGCTAGTAGGGGCGCACTGAGGCGCCTCCCACACTCCAGAGGACCTCTACACGTTAAGTCCGGAAGGTGGGAGGGGCCTCAGGCGCCGACTCCGAAAGGCCGCTCATAGAGCGGCCGCTACAACCGGGCAGAAAATCCGAAATCCGAAGTCCCAAATTCGAAACAGACTCCTATCAGGGTTTCGGATTTAGGATTTCGAATTTCTTTTCCAGGGTGTCTCTGTGGTGAAATCCACGCGATCTTGCTGTGGGCGCACGCAGTGCGCCCCTACACTCACCTTTCCGGTCTCGCTCCGAAGGGACGACAGAGTCTGAGTCTTTGTGTCTTGGTGGTGAATATCTTCCCGGATCTCCGTGGTGCATCCTTACGCTTCTAAGTTCTGGATTCTTTTGGCAGATTCTGATAGAAGTTCGGGATTGCTAAAAATGAAAAGAAGGGAATAAACCATGGTTAAGCGACGGTTTGAATTGATAGCGGCGATGGTGGGGGTCCTGTTGCTGGGAGTGATGACCGCCCAGGGACAGCAGGCACCCGACATGATCGTCTTCAACGCCAAGATCGTGACGGTCGATGACGAAGGTTTCGCCTCCCGGACCGGCACGATTGCCGAGGCGATGGCCGTCAAAGACGGCATCATCGTCTCGGTCGGAAGCACCGCTCAGGTACAGGCTCAACGAGGACCCGATACCAGGATGGTGGATCTGGACGGTCGAACGGTTCTGCCCGGGCTGATCGGAGTTCATGAACATCCCTACGACTGGACACTGGTCAACCCCTACATCCTCAAGGAAGTCGTAAGCGACGACAAGGTGGTCATCCGGGTGATCAACGGAAGTCCCGAGGAGCAGCTGAAAGTCTATCCCGGGGTGGTCCGGGAGGCCGTCGGCAAGGCCCGGCCCGGGCAGTGGATTTACATCATTTTGACCCTGGGCGAAAACTATCAGTACAGCTCCCGAGGCAACGCCGGGCTGGGCGGGGTACCGGGGCAGTATCCGGTGGCGCTGTTCGGAGCGGGTATCGGAAGACCGGCCATGATTGCCAAATCGGATCTCGATATCATGGCACCCGACAATCCTGTCCTGTTGCGGGACACCTTCACCCAGCTGCTCCTGAACACCAGGGGCCTGGAGGAAATCGCCAAGGTTTTCCCCGAGGATATCACCAGCCAAATCAATCATGAGAATGGTATTGGCGGGGCCGATCCCATTCGCTGGGTTTTCACCGATGTGGTCATGCGCGACCACTATGAGGAGTTAAAGGAGATGTCGCGTCTGGGCCTCAACTGGTGGGCAGGTTACGGCATGATCTCCTTCGCATCGGCCGCCTACACTCCGACAAATATCAGAATTTTTCACGAACTCTCCGAAAGCGACCAGATGGAGATGCGAAACCTGTGGACCTGGAACTGGCGCAACCAGCTGTTTGTCAACGACGATTACCTGCTCAGTACGCTGATCCAGATGGAAGGCAAGGGAAACGCCTATTTCTGGAACGGAGGAGCTTTCCTGGCCACCGGTCTGGGCTGTACCGTCCTGGAACCCAACACCGAATTTCTGATCACCCAACCCACTTGCGGGCTTCCGCCGGGAAGCGACGCCTACCAGCTGGTTTACAAGTTCATCAAAAGGGGCGGCCGATTCGTTACCGCTCACTTCACCGCCGATCGAGACATCGACCATCTGATGGACATCGTTGAGCAGGCAAGCCGGGAGGCCGGCTTCACCCGAGAGCAGATTCGGGCCCGAAGGCACACCTTTGATCACATTCCGTTTCTCCGTCCCGATCAACTGGACCGCATCAAGGAACTGGGGATGATACCGGGCAGCAACAGCTTCGAGATCTATCAGTCTTCTCCGGGTGTTTTGAAGGTTTATGGTGAAAAAGCGCTCGATTGGGTGGTGCCCAAAAAAGCACTGGCCGACGCCCAGATCATGAGCGGCTTCGAGGTGGACCGGGGACTGGAGAGCACCCATTTAACCATCTTCTGGGCCTTGGCCCGCTTCATCACCCGGGAGGCATGGGATGGAAAGGTCTACGGCCAGAGCCAGAAGATCAGCCGGGAGCTGGCTTTGAAAACAGCCACCACCTGGGGGGCCTACTACCTGGCCAAGGAAGACGTCCTGGGATCGCTGGAGGTCAACAAATGGGCCGACTTCATCGTCCTGGATCGGGACTATCTGACGGTTCCTGAAAACGAGATTGAGGATCTCCGCGTCCTGATGACCGTGGTCGGAGGCAAAATCGTCCATCTGGTTCCTTCACTGGGGCGGGAGACCGGAATGGAGCCGACTGGAGCCCAGGTAAAGCTTCAAGGCGCGGCAGCCGGCTGGTGAGCGCGCTTGGCGCGCTCGTTTTTTCGTTCTTTCGTTTTTTTGTTCTTTTGTGGGAGTTGGCTCCGTCACTCTGCAGTCTGTGATGTAAGAAAGCACAAGGAAGGCGACGGCACGAATTTCAGGAAGAGGCGAAAAAACGAAAGAACAAAGAAACGAAAGCACGGCAAAGGAGATCACCTATGATTAACCTTATCTCTCAAAAACCTCTCACTCTCATCTGCACCGCGTTCCTTCTAGTGGTCGGCTGCGCCGCTCCCGAGCCGCCCGCGGCGGAAGTTCCGGAAGAACCCTCCGGACCTCAACCCGAGTACTTTTTGAGCAAGGATCAAGGTCACAATCGATGGAGCAGCACCATTCCTCCGGTTTTGACGGTCCCCTCAGGGGCTGTGGTCGAGGTGGAAACCAAGGAGGCCTCCGACGAACAGATCTCGGCCACCTCGACCGTCGAGGACTTTCTCAAGATGGACGGCTCCAAGGTGCATCCCCTGACCGGTCCCGTCTATGTCGAGGGGGCGGAAGTGGGCGACGTTCTGGCCGTCACCCTGCATGAAATCGAGCCCCTGGGATGGGGCTGGACAGGAGCGCGTCCCGGAGGCGGATTCCTTCCCGACGGCGCTACAGAAACCTTTTTGAAGACCTTTCAGATCGAAAAGGGCGCCACTACCACTCGCTTTTCCGATACCATCTCCATCCCCATCAAGCCCTTTCCCGGGGTGATGGGGGTGGCTCCGGCCACCGAAGAAATGCTCCGGACCCGTCCCCCCAGGGAAAACGGCGGCAATATGGACGACAAGCATATGACCGAGGGAACGGTGGTCTACTTTCCCATCCTGGTGGAAGGAGCGCTCTTCTCGATTGGAGACACTCACGCCGCCCAGGGAGATGGCGAGGTCTCGGGAATCGCCATCGAGGCCCCCATGCGCATTGTCTACCAGCTGGACGTGATCAAGGGAGGCAGAACGATCTCCGAACCTCAGTATGAGACGGATGAATTTTTCGCCGTGACCGCCTTTGCTCCCACCATCGACGAAGCCGCCCGCAAGGCGACCCGCTTCATGATCGACTACCTGGTGGATGAGCATCACATGGAGCCGACCGAAGCCTATTCTCTGTGCTCGCTGGCCGGCGATCTCAAGATTGCCGAAGTGGTGGATCTTCCCAACGTCCTGGTCAGCATGCACATGGCCAAGAGTATCTTCCAATAACCTTTGGAGTTCGACCCTAGCCCGGATTCCTCACACCTTCTCGTCACGAAGCGGCGAATTCGCCGGCCTGACAAGACGCACGACGGGAGGGCACCGCAGGCGTAGTGAAAAGTACGGCGAGGAGACCGACCGAGTGCAACACCGTCAGGACGGATGATTTCGGCGCTGCAGTAGAGGGGGTGTGAGAAATAGGGGCTAAAACAATGCATTCATGGAATCTCACTCCCAAGGAAGCGGTTCAACTTCAGAAGGAACTTCAAAATCGCATCCAGACCGATTTCCCCTTCAAGTGCCCGCGCCTGGTTGCCGGCGTGGACGTAGGGTACCTTCCCCGGGAAAGCCAATCCATCGCCTCGGTCGTCGTCCTTTCCTATGACGGACTGGAAAGGGTGGAGTCGGCGGTGGCCCGATCGGAGACGCCCTTTCCTTATATTCCGGGACTGCTGAGCTTTCGGGAGATCCCGGTTATCTTGAAGGCTTTCGAAAAGCTCTCCACCCTTCCCGACCTCATTTATGTCGACGGACATGGACAAGCTCACCCTCGCCGCTTCGGGATCGCCTCGCATCTGGGACTGTGGCTGAAGCATCCCACCATCGGCATCGGGAAATCACGTCTTTGCGGTGAGTTCCGGGAGCCCGGTCAAAGGCGAGGGTCCTCGACCCAGCTGATCCACCGGGGGGAGGTGATCGGCCAGGTATTACGCACCCGAAAGGGAGTCAAGCCCATCTTCGTCTCGGTGGGATATGGCCTCCCCCTGGAGGAGTGTGTGCACTGGACCCTGGCGGTCACCCCGCGTTTTCGATTGCCGGAACCCATCCGACAAGCCGACACAAACTCGGAGAAAAGCAAGGCTATCAACTGAGGGAGCCCGGATGATGCATAATTACGGGCTAAGGCGATGAAGAAAGAGGAACTGACCACTCGAACTCCGGAGGAAATGATCTATCAATCGGTCTACGCGCCGGTGGATCTGGGGGAGATGTTGTCGAGCGCCGATCTGAGAGGACGAATCCGCCGTCTGTCGGTTCCCCACCTCTTTTTTGGAATCAAGGAGCTGGAAGATCAGGAGATGCAGAAGCTCTTGCCCCACATCACGGAGCAACAATGGACCGGTATTCTCGATCTTCATCTGTGGTCCCGGGACGAAATGAGCAGCGGCGCCTTCATGGAACTGGAGCGGCATATCACGCAGGCTGAAGATCCGGTGGCCAGCAAGCTGCTCCGGGGAACCGATCAGGAACTGTGGGAACTTCTTTTAAAAAGGAACGTCGAGATCTATGGGAAAATCGATGAAGATCAGTACGAAGTCGAGCCTCCCGAAGGGGAATGGATGGAAACCCCGAACCGGGATTACCTGATCACCCTGCCCCACAATCCGGAGGAGGCCCGCCTCCTTCGGGCCCTGATCTTGTGCCTTTACCAGCTGGATGCCGAGTACGCCGCCAACCTGATTGAATCCTGCCGGGCCCGCACTGCCATCGAGATTGAAGAGTGCGCCTACCAGAATCGGAGGAGGCGGGTCGAAGACATGGGCTTTCAAGACTACTTCGAAGCCGTCAGTCTTTATACCCTTCTACCGCCGGGTGAACCCTTGCCCCGGAAGAAACCGGAAGGCATCCGAGAGGTGAGCACCCTTCCCGCCCGCTTGGCGGAACGGCTGGAAGATTCGCTGCTCCTGTTTGAGGCCCTGGCCCAGATCACCGAGCCCCAGCAGTCCCAGACTCTGGTGGAGGAGCTGTTCTTTGTCTGCAACAAGGTGATTTCGGCTGACTCCGCCTCGCCGACCGATCCGACCGAGATCAAAACCACGATTCGAAAGGCCGTCACCGGGATCAACCTGGGGCTGGACTGGTGGTCGGCGGGCAACCTTCCAAAGGCCGTGGAGGGCCTCGAGCACTTCTACTTACAGTCCTTCTTTCAGGTCGGCTACAGTCGCCTGATGGAGCTTCAACAAGAGGCTCGAAAAGTCCGGGAGACCTCCCCGCCTGAGCCGGGCTCTTTCCCCGAGGCCATCCTGGATCAACTGCTGGAGAAATATCCGCTTCTGGCAGAGCTGGCCGAGGACAAGATCCGCTCGCGCTTCTTTCAAACCCGCCAGGATCTGGACAAGGCGAGGGAGTTGCTAACAACTGACAACTGAAAGCTGACGGCTGACAGAAGAGGTCAGGAGTTAGTGTCCGAAGTGTGGGAGGCGCCTCAGTGCACCGATTCCGGAAGGCCACTCATAGAGCGGCCGCTACAACGACCTTGCCCCTACATGAGGTCAGAAGATCACCCTTCGGCGCCCTGATCTGTTCATTTCTAGTAGGGGCGCACGGCCGGGCGCCCTTCTTTGCTTCACAGTCCTTGCTGTGGGCGCACTCAGTGCGCCCCTACAACAGGCTGTAAGACATTGCTCCGAAGGAACGACATGAGTCTAGGCCAGGGCGGCACGCCCTGTGACAGTCCTCTTGGTGTCTTGGTGCCTTGGTGGTGAATGAATCTTCCCAGTGTCCCATTGGTTTGGTAAAAAAGATCAATGTCCTGCTCGCTGGTCACGGCGCCCTCGTTTCCCCAACTTCTGGACCATCTCCTCGACGACATCCAGGACAACTGCCGCCACGATCCGCTGGCCCCCAAGTGGATCATCACCCCGACCTCAACGGCCGCCAATCACCTCAGACTGCGAATAGGGAAGAAAGCCGGCCAGGCCACTTTTGCCGGGGTCCGGGTGATCCCTCTGTCGAGTTTCACCCGCCACCTGGGCACCCGTGCCACCGGACAGGTCCCCCGGCGCTGGGGACCCGCGCTGGATCTTCTTCTGTTTGAGCTAGTGGAGCAACTTGCCCCATCGTCCCCGCTCTCCCGCCTGAAGGAGATGCCCAGCGGCTACGCCCTGCTGCGCCCCACCTTCCTGGATCTGGCCGATGGGGGATTCGGGTCGGCCGAGATGGAAATTTTGGAAGAGCTGGCTCAAGAACCCGACCTGAGCAGACTGGAAGCTGAAACGATGAGGCTTTTCATGAGCTGGATCCAGGCCGTCCAACGAGATGGACTGAACTGGGAACCGCTTCTCCACCAGATGATCCCGGAATGGATTACCCAAAGTGATGATTCGACCCTGCACTCCTCTCTGGCTGGTGAAGGAGGCCAGATTCCTCGGGTCTGGGTGTATGGGTTTTACGGCTTCACCGATGTCAACGCCCAGATCATTGCGGCCCTGGGCCGACGGATTCAGCTCACTCTGCTGTACCCTTTTATTAAAACAAACAAAGAGTCACACCCCGCCTTTTATTTCGGGCAACCGATTCTGGAGGACCTCAAGGTCCGCTTCGGATCTCTGATCGAGGAAACCCGAGTCGAGCTCCCGGAATCGGACCAGCCCGAGCAGGCCACGATCCGATTTTTTCTCGACACCTTTCCCGAAGGGGAAATTCCAGCACAACCGCCGGTGGTGAGCTTCCAGCGTGCCTCAGGGATTCGTGCCGAGATTATCTCAGCCGCTGTCCGAGTACGGGAGTGGCTCGATCAGGAGAACCCTCTTCCCTTGGAGGAGATCATGCTGGTGGCTCCCGACCTGAAGCCCTATCTGGACCTGGTGCGGCAGATCTTTGCCGACTTCGCCATTCCACTTCGAATCGTGGACGCCCCCATCGAATCGACGCCCGAGACCCGGCCTTTGCAGATGCTGGCCCGGATATGGGAGGACCAGGCCCCTGCTGAATGGATTCTGGCCTACTTGCGAGACTACCCCGAGATCGCGGCCGGCCGGGAGATCGATATCAACCAATGGGACTTCAAGATACGGCGCCTCGGTGTCTGGTCCAACTCCAGCTGGCAGTTGATTCTTCGACTCAAGCAGGAAGGGCCTGCCGGAATTGGAAAGGATCTGCCCCGCTTCAGCCCTCAGGAAAGAGCCCTGATCCAGGAGATTGTGGAGCTTTGGGGAGCCAAATCCATGGGAGCCCAGGCCAGCTTGAGCCACCAACAAGCCTCTGAGTTCCTGGAGCAGATTGCTCGCCGCTGGCTCCGGGACCCGGCTCCCTTGAAACCACTCCAGGAGGCGCTCGACTCGGGTCACCCGGAAACCAACATCAAGACCTCGCTGCTGCGTGAACTGTTTCGCCAGGGTGGCCCCGACCAGATTCAAACAGACCCCTTGAAGGGCCCCTCGGTTGCCTTCCTACCGTTGATGCGAGCCCGCGGTCTGACCTCCAGAGGGATGGTTCTGCTGGGATTGGCCTCGGGAAGCTGGCCGGCTCGAATGGAAGAAGATCCGCTCCTCTCAGACGCGTCAAGAGCCCGTCTGGCGGGCAAGGCACGCGACATCGGCCACCTGCTCCCTCTCAAATCTCAGATTGCCGAGGAGATGTCGCTGCTGTTCTGTCTTACCAATACATCCTCCCAGAACATTCACTGGGTGGTCCCCGAAACTGACAGTACCGGACAAAGCGTGGCTCCGACTCCCTGGGTCCAGCGTTATCTCAGAGGTTGGAGTGAGGATTCCAGCTCCGGAAAGAAATGGCGCAGAATTCCCCGCGGGCCCATCCAGCAGGGCGAATATCTGTTCGGTCTCAATCCCGACACGGGTTCGTTTCTGCCGCCTGATTTATTGGCCTTTGCCCAGCCCGATCGGGAGGGACTGCCGTCCAGCAGACTTCCCTACGGCTATCTTGCCCAGGCCGGCGCCAGCAGAAAAACAGACCTCACCTGGAACGGATACATTCCGAATGCCGAACTGCCCACTTCCCACGACGGTACCAGGAGGGTACGGGTCACCGACCTGGAAAGCCTCTGCAGATGCCCTTACCGGTTCTATGCCAACTGTCATGTCCAGTGGCACGCCCTGCAGCCCCTGGGATCGGCTGACCAGATGAGCGGTCTTGACTGGGGAAGCCTGGTCCATGAATTTCTGGAATTACTCATCCGTCCGACCCTGGATCAACAGGTCTCGGTGGAGGATACCGCCCGGACCCTGCTCGACTCGGATGCCAGGAGACTCAAAGAAGCGGCTGGAGAGTTTGCCCGGGATCTTCCCAGAACCCTTTCGGTGCTTCCCGAACTGTTTCAAAAGGTCGCAGTAGGAAAGCTGGTGAAAACCGTCACCGACTATTTCCACCAGATCCTGGCAGAGATTTGCCAGGGAAATTTTCCGGTTGCCGTTGAGCTCAAACGAAAGGTGTCTTTTCCTGGTCTGGATCTCCTGATATCCGGACAAATCGACCGCATCGACGAACAAAATGGCGTCTACTACATTTACGATTACAAAAGCGGCGGCTCCTCATTCCCGGCGCAGCTCCAGAAGGAGATGCTCCTCGGATACCGGATCCAGCCCATTCTCTATCCCTGGATTTTCGATCAGGAGCCCGGCGGACCCCACCCATCCACGTTTTCCTTTATTTTTCTGGGGGCTTCCCCTCCGGTCGAGACGACCCTGTCCCATTCCTCGGTGGAAGTGAACCGCTTCCTGAAACCCCTGGGTGAGATCCTGAAGGAGGGTTTGTACCTACCCCTCTCCAGGGAGACCCTGGAACTCCACCGGGTGCAAGAGGTCAACCCCTGCCAGTTCTGCGACTACATTTCCCTGTGTCGCCGTTTCGATCCCGGTGCCCCTCTTCGCTCGTTCAAGTTTTCTCAGGAACGGCTGAGTTCCCGCATCGATGCCATCCAGTCGGTGACCCGGAAGGCAGGTGAAGACGCATGAGTTCCGGACCAACCGCCAGACTTTCAGATGCGGCCGACCGCACACAGGCCGTGACCACACCTGATCATGCCTTTGTCTGGGCAAGTGCGGGAACGGGTAAGACCCATACCCTAACCCTGAGAGCCCTGTACCTGCTGTTGAACGCTCCCTTTCTCTTCACCGAGGGTGAAACACCGGGAAAATCTCTTTACAGCAATTCTTCCCGGCCCGAACGCCTGTCTTCAGCCCGCAACATCATCAAATCACTGGTCCTGACCACCTTCACCCGCAAGGCCGCCGCCGAAATGCAAACTCGACTCTTCGGGTACCTGAATTCTATCGCTGCCGCCCGGGACCGATCCGATCTGGAAGCCAGGGGAGACTCGAAGGATCTCCTTTTTCACCAGGTCGTGGAAATCGTATTGAAGAACCTGGCCGCCTCAGAACCCTCGAGTGGAAAGCCGCCTTTGGCGGAAGCCGATGAGAACCCTGCATTTGACCGGCTTCGTGACGGCGCCCAGGCACTGACTGAGCTGGCCGCAGAGTTGCAAATCTCCACCATTCACAGTTTCGCCACTTCCCTTCTTCGCCGCCATCCTCTCGAGGCGGGGATTCCGCCCACGGCTCGTTTCGTTAAAGAGGACGAGGACGATCTGTCGGACATTGATGAACAGGTGGTGGGGAGGTGGTGGGAGCGGCACGCACTCGATCATCCCGAATTTCAGAAGGACCTGGAACAACTTCTACAGGTGGTATCGGTGGCTCAGATACGCCATTGGTTGAAGCAGTGTTATTACTCCCGCTGGATCGTCGAGGAAACCGAGTCTCTTCCGCTGGAAGATAGCGAACTGGAAGACCGGCTGGTGACAGCCGGATACGCCCTGGTCCAGTCACTGGAGAAGGAAGATACCAGCAAGCTCACCCGATTGCGGAACCGGTTCAAGCAAATCCTGGAGGACATCAGCGCCCATCGACCCGAAGCCTGGCAAGAGTTGTGTCGGTTTATCCTGAAGGACAAGCGCTACTTTTTTGCTGAAGCCAACCCCACCAGGGCCGTCAGCGGCGCCCTGGCCTCCCTGGGGCCCGAGCATTCCCGATTTTTTAAGTCCTGGCTCGACCTGTACCTTCCTGCATCCCGCCTCTGTATCAAAAAGGAGTTTGCACCCGTCTGGGAAATCTGGAGCCGGCTGGTGGGACGTTTCGTGAAGTGGCTCGATGAAGATGCGATTCAGGAACTGGGCCTGGTCACCTTTGATGACATGATTCGCCTGGCCGTCCGGCTACTCGAGGAACAACCCGCCGTTCGACGGGCCGAACGCCGAAGGCTGAGAGCACTGCTGGTCGATGAATTTCAGGATACCGACTCTCAACAACTCGATCTTTTCAAGGCGCTGCTTCAAAATGATGCAGAGTCGAGCCATGAGGTTCTGGGGTTTTTCGTGGGGGACACCAAACAGTCCATCTATCGCTTCAGAGGCGTCGACGTTCCCGCCATCAAGGGTTTTCATGAACGCTACGAAGAACATGTGGGCTGCCAACGCAGCCGCAGCGACTTTCATTTGAAGACCAGCTTTCGAAGCGTGAAGGAAGTCACCCGGTTCGTGAACCATTTCTTTGACCGGGAACTGAAGCTGACTGGGGAAGGAGAGCAGCTCACTCCCCATCGAACCGACACTGGAGATCTGCCTGAGTGGCATTTGATCGACTCCGATGCTGAGGGAGAGGGCTTCACGGCGGGCCGAGCAAGGGAATTCGCGGCCTCCGAGACCTTGCGGATCATTCAGCGGTATCTTGAAAAGGAAGACTGTAACTGCAAGGACATCCTGGTTCTGGTGAGGGACTGGAAAGAGGTGGATGCCTTGCTGCCGGTGCTACAGGGGAGCGGGATTCCCGCCATCAGCAGTGGAGCCAAGACCTTCCATCGACATCCCGAAGTCCTGGATGTACTGAATCTCCTGATCGCTCTGCTTCATCCTCAGGACCGACTGGCCGTCGCCGCCTTGCTGCGGAGTCCTCTGGTGTGTCTTTCCGATCCTCAGATCCACACCTTGCTGCAGGAAATTCCACCCGAGGAACTTTTGCACTCCAGGGAGACTCTCCCCGATCATTTACCTGAGCCGGTACGAGCGCGGCTGGACCTCTTCAGAGAGCTTGCCTCCGAGCGCACGGGAGTCTCCCTTAGGGACTGGCTGAACCAGATACGAACCCTGATACCCCAGGCTCTCTACAGCCAGCCTGACGATCAGGAGGGACGGCCGATTGTGCGCATCGATCGAGTCCTTGAAACCTTCAAGCAGGAATGCGAGAGGTCGATCACCTCCCCACTGGTATGGCTTTTAAGGCAGCGGGACCGGGCTGCTCAAATCGATCGGTGGGACGGCGATCCGGGGGAGGACATCACCCTTTCTGACGAGAGCGTCGATGCGGTCCGGGTCATGACGATCCACAAGGCCAAAGGACTGGAGAGCCGTTTTGTCATCGTCTACGGCTGGACTTCGGTATTGTTAAATCTCGGGGAGAAAGGGCAGGGGAAACAGGAATCTCCGGAAGTGATCGATCTGACCACCGGGAAAGCCGGCTCTTTGAGGGCCTATGCCATGTCCTGGGGACCGTTGAAGGTCATTTCTCCCGGCTACCCGGAAGCCCTGGCCGTGGAGAGTCAGGCTGCCCGGGAGGAGGCCAAGCGACTGGCCTACGTCGCCACCACCCGCGCCCGCGACGGCATGGTTCTGATTTGCCCCGTCTCGAAACGCCGCAAATTCCCCGAGGAAATTCAGCAATTTCTCGAGTCTGCCAAGGTAGCGATACCAGCCCAGGCCGAACCACGGGAGGCTTTGATCCTGGACGGGCTCTTGCGTTTCACTCATCTTCCGGGACTCAGGGCCCAGCCCGGCCGGCCTTCCTCGGAAGCCTTCGAGGTCGATGAACAGGAATACAATGCGCTGTGGGAGACTCGCTATACCCAGGCCCGCATAACCCTCCCTTCCGTGCTTCGAAGACCCTCGGATCCGGAACACGGCAATGAATCCGAGGCGGTGGAGGCACATCACTATGGTGGAACCACCGACCCAGGGACCGCTATGCGGGTGGGCCAACTGGTGCATGCCTACCTGGAGCACTACCTGCTCGAGGACGGCCTGGACCAGGAAAAGCTGTCCGCCCTCTGGGGGGAGACTCGAGAGGCGCCCTCCGACGGCGAGACCCTCGATTCGGCCGCCAGGATACTATCCGATTTTTACGCCGGAAACTTGACGGACCACTCCAACACCGCATTGATTGACCGGATACGAGCGGGGACCGTGCTGGCCCGTGAACTCCCCGTCTATCTGGTTCAAGAAGGTGAGACCTGGAACGGAGTCATTGATCTAGTACTGGAAGAAGCGGGAACGATTCGGGCCGTGGATTACAAGGCCGCGGTCGCCAGAGATCCGCTCCCGGAAACTTACCGGCAACAGGAGCAGATCTACGGCGAGGCTCTCAGACGGGCCTTTCCCGAACGTGAGATCGGCTTTGAATTCTGGTGGCTGGGGCGCTGAAGCGCCCTCGTTTTTTCGTTTTTTCGTTTTTTCGTTCCGATGATGCCCTGTGGTCCGTGGCCGGGGATCTGTTAAAATAGATAGCAGTCCCACTGCCGAATCATTTTGAGAGGAGAGAAACATGCCAAGCAAAAAATTGGAACAAGCAATCAATCAACAAATTCAGAGGGAATTCTATTCCTCTTATCTTTATCTGGCCATGTCGGCTTACTGCGAGGAGATCAACCTGGACGGATTCGCCCATTGGATGCGGTCGCAAAGCGAGGAGGAGCGGGCACATTCCATGAGACTTTTCAATTACCTCCACAGCAGGGGTGGAAGTGTCGTGTTACAGGCGATCGCCCAGCCACCCGCCAAGTTCAGGTCCCCAAAAAAGATGTTCGAGGAGGTTCTAAAAAGCGAGCAGAACGTCACCAAGGAGATCCATAAGCTCTACGAAATGGCCAAAAAGGAGGGCGACCATGCCACCGCAGTGGAGTTGCAGTGGTTCATCCAGGAGCAGGTCGAGGAAGAAAAGACCGCCAACGATATCCTGGCCAAACTGGCCATGGTGGGGGATCAGCCGGCAGCCCTGCTGATGATGGACCGGTCGCTGGGTTCGCGGGGGCAGAAGTGAGAGAAACCCTGACCCCTGACCCTAGGAATCAGGAGAAGCGCGCTTCGCGTGGATAACGGTCCGATTTTGAATGTCGGACAGGCTTCGAATTTGGGACTTCGGGTTTCGGATTTTCGTTTCCGGAGTGTGGGAGGCGCCTCAATGCGCCGATTCCGGAGGGCGCACGCCGTGCGCCCCTACCGATCCAAATCCGACCACCGCACCAATTCGTAGTTGCCAGCCCCCGGGTCAGGGGTCAGGGGTCAGTTGATTCGGCGTCTCCAGGGTAATTTCCTCGTCCTCCAGGGCGCCTGTGAATCCATTCTCAAAGGACGATCGGCCGAACTTATAAAAAATCGAGGGGAGCACCACCATGTTCAAAACGGTGGAACTGATCAGACCTCCCAGGATGACCACCGCAACCGGATAAAGAATTTCCTTCCCCGCCACTCCTCGGGACAGGGCCAGAGGCACCAGACCCAGCGCCGTAGTCAGCGCCGTCATCATGACCGGAACCACGCGCTCCAGTGTGCCGCGAACGATCATCTTTTTATCGAAGGCCTCTCCCTCATACCGCATCAGGTGCAGATAGTGAGAGATCATCATGATTCCGTTTCGGGCGGCGATTCCCAGCAGAGTGATGAATCCCACCAACGACGCCACCGACAGGATGCGGTCGGTCATGAAGATGGCTGCCACCGCCCCGATGAAGCTCAGCGGCAGCGTCAGCATGATCTGCAGAGCCAGGCTGGCCTGCTTGAAGTGAGAATAGAGCAGAATAAAGATGGCGGCAACCGAGATAATCGACAACAACAGGATCAATCGAGTGGCATTGATCTGACTCTCGAACTGGCCCCCGTAGCTGATGAAATACCCTTCCGGGAATTCCACCTGGGCACTCACCTTATCGCGAATTTCCTCCACCGTGCTTCCCAGATCGCGACCCGCGACATTACACTGCACCACCATGCGCCGGAGCCCATTTTCTCTCAGAATCTGATTGGGCCCCGTTCTCATTTCGATGGAGGCCAGCTGCGCCAAAGGGACCTTGCCACCGGCTGGGAGGTCAATCAGAAGATCATCCAAGAACTCCAGGTTGTCGCGCCAGAAATGGTCCAGCCGCACAAAAACGTCAAAACTGCGCTGCTCCTCGAGGACCTGGGTGATGCTTCTTCCATTGAGCGCCATTTCCAGGGCCTCGGTGACCTCTCCAACCCCCAGGCCGTAACGGGCCGCTTCGGTGCGATGGACTTGAATTCGCACCTGGGGAATGGGGACCTGCTGCTCGATATAGAGATCCGCCACCCCGGGCGTGGTGCCCATCACCTGCTCCACTTCCTCCGCTAGAGAACGCAGAACCGTCAGGTCTTCGCCGAAGATCTTGACGGCGATCTGGGCAAAGGTCCCGGAGAGGAGGTGGTCGATGCGGTGAGAAATGGGCTGGCCCACATTCACATCGACGTTGGGAACCTGGGCCAGCTTGGCCCGGATGTCCGCCTCAATTTCCTCCTTGGGACGGCCGTCGGTGAGAGTGACGTCGATTTCCGAGTAGTGGACCCCTTCGGCATGCTCATCCAGTTCGGCTCGCCCGGTTCGGCGGCCCGTGGAACGAACCTCCGGCACCTCCAGGAGCAGCCTCTCGACTTGAATCCCGATCTCATCGGAACGAGGCAGAGAGGTACCCGGATCAGCAATCACATTAATGGTGTAGCTTCCCTCGTTGAATCCGGGGAGAAAGGCCCGACCCATTTGCGGTGAAAAGATGAGTGAAACAGAAAAAGCAACCAGCACCGCGGCACCCAGCATCACCTTTCCGGGGTGCTCAAGCGTAACATCCAACATCCTGGCTTGACCCCACTTGAGCTGCCGCACCAACCACCCGTCTTCCTTTCGCTCCAGCAGGGTGGAGTGTGAGAGAAGGAAATGACACAACACAGGAGTGAGCGTCAGTGAGACCAGCAGCGAAGCCAGAATGGAAACGACGTAGGCGATCCCCAGGGGAGCAAAGAGCCGCCCCTCAACGCCACCCAAAAAGAAAAGCGGCATGAAGACCAGGATCACGATGAGGGTGGCAAAAACAATCGAGTTCCGGATCTCGCTGGAGGCCCGAAACACCACCGTCAAGGGGGGTAAAGGTTGGGAACTGTGACGATTTTCCCGCAATCTTCGAAAGACGTTCTCAACATCCACGATGGCATCGTCCACCAGTTCACCGATGGCGATGGCCAGCCCCCCCAGCATCATGGTATTGATGCTGATCCCAAACAATTTCATCATGACGGCCGTGATCAAAAACGACATTGGAATGGCCGTCAGAGTGATGGCGGTGGTTCGAAAGTTGAGCAGAAAGAGGAACAATACGATGACCACCAGGAATGAAGCATCTCGGAGTGCTTCAACCACGTTGCCTATGGCAGTTGAAATAAAGTCGGCCTGGCGAAAGACGGCCGGATCCACCACCACGCCCTCCGGAAGCCCGGAGCGGATATCCTCCAGCGCCTCCTCGACCAGTTCGGTCAGCGCAAGCGTATTGGCACCCGGTTGTTTGGTGATCTGCATGATCACAGAATGCTGCCCGTTGTAGGCGGATTCACCGCGCTTCACCTGGGGCCCGAACTCCACTCGGGCGATGTCCTTGAGATAGACGGGAACGGCCCCACGCAAGGCCACCACCGTGTCCCGCAGATCATCGAGCGTCTCGATCCGCCCCATGTTTCGAATCAGGAATTCCTGACCCGACCGGTTCAGGAATCCTCCCGTGGTACTGGAGTTGGAAAGTGCGATGGCCTCCTCGAC
>JAYZBY010000011.1:0-9312 GCA_036338555.1 Acidobacteriota bacterium
GGAGGAAATTGCCGAGCGACTCGATGATCCGACCCTTCCGGAACGATTGCTGATCCTGCATTTCCGACTGGGGTCGATCTATCTGAACCGGGGGAGTTACCGGGACGCCATTCACGAATTCGAACTTCTGCTTGAGGAGGAACCGGAAATCTCAGGAGCCAACCGCCACATCGCTGAAGCCCACGTCGGGCTGGGAGAGTTCGGCCAGGCCTATGCCTTCTTCCAGCAGGAATTGCTCAATAACCCGCTCAATCAGAAAACGCTTTACGAGGTTGCCATGTTTCTGCTGGAGCCGGAGGTGCAACTGGAAGGGGTCGATCAGGAAGCCGTGGCACGAGAGTACTTGCAGACCTATCTCCAGGAGGCCGCTTTTCACTGCGACACCTATCCTTACAAGATTCTAAAGGTCGACAAGTTGGCCCGCGAACTGGGGGGAGCAGGGGGCAGCGCGGCCTTGCAGAACTGCCTATAAGGGCTTAGAAATTCCTTTGCTAGTACTACATCCAAGATGATAGGGTTGATCAGTTGTCACCACTGCTTAAATAGGAGGTTTTCATGCGAAGAGTTCTTCAATTTGCCACCGTGCTAAGCCTGGTCACCTTTTTTGGTCTTCTTGTCTCGAGCAGCACCCTTGCCAACAAGGACATGTTTTCAGAGGCCCGAACGGCGTTGGGGAAAGATAACGTCAAGAATTGCAAACATTGCCACGTCAAAGCACTCCCCAAGGCGGACGATCACGAGGTGAATGCTCTCGGTGAGTACCTGCTGGAACAGAAGGCGGAGCGAGAGGCCGACACCATCGACGTGAACTGGCTCAAAGACTACACCGAGATGGACGAGATGGACTAGCCTCGCAGCCTGGTTTGCGAGAGATTCGGGCTTTTGAATTCCTCTGAGGAACACGACCGCTGAAGATATCCCTGGACTGACCTTTCCGGGTCATCCTGGATTCGGTGAGAGGGGATGCTCACCTGAGCGGGTTCAATCGGCTGGGGAATTTTCATTGAGAGTCACCTGAGAAGGGGGAAGCTATGTTTGGATTTTCTTTCTGGCAGCTGTTGCTGGGTTTAGTCGGTGGGGTGTTCCTGATCGTTTTGATCCACGATCTGGCCCAGCGTGGAAGCGCTGTTCTCAGGATCTTTCCCGTCCTCGGGCACCTACGTTATTTTCTGATCGAGATCGGACCCGAACTTCGCCAGTACCTGGTGGCCGGTGACCGGGAAGAGATGCCTTTTGACCGCAGTGAACGTGAGTGGATCTACAATTCCTCGGAGCGCAAGAACAACTACTTTGGCTTTGGAACCAACGACCAGCTATACGGGATCGGGTACCCGATCATCAAACACTCGATGTTCCCTTATGGCAAGGAGTCCTTCACCGGCAGCAAGCACGACAAAAAGGTCCAGATTCCCTGCGCCAAGGTGATCGGAGAGGCGCATGGTCGCAAACATCCCTATCGCCCCACTTCTATCATCAATATCTCGGCCATGAGCTATGGCTCCATGGGCAAAAATGCCATCAGTGCCCTCAACCAGGGAGCCAAGCTGGCCAACTGCTTCCACAACACCGGAGAAGGGGGATGCAGTCAATATCACCGCTTTGGTGCCGACATCTGCCTTCAGCTGGGGACGGGATATTTCGGTGCCCGCGACCAGGAGGGAAGGTTTGACTCCGACAAGCTCAAACAGACGATCGAAGAAGTGCCTCAGATCAAGATAATTGAGATCAAGCTGAGCCAGGGGGCCAAACCGGGCAAAGGAGGCGTGCTTCCCGCCGCCAAGGTGACCGATGAGATCGCCGCGGCACGGGGGATCCCGGCAGGACAAGATTGTATCAGCCCCAACAGCCATGTTGAGTTCAACGACTCGGATGGTCTGCTCGATTTCGTGGATAAGGTTGCCGAAACCTCAGGGCGTCCGGTCGGAATCAAGTCAGCCGTCGGACAGCTTGGTTTTTTTTACGAACTGGCCGAGAAGATGAAGGCCCAGGGTAGGGGACCCGATTTTATTACCATTGACGGCGGCGAAGGGGGGACGGGAGCGGCTCCTCTGGCCCTGGCCGATCACGTGTCCCTGCCCTTCAGACTGGCCTTTACCCGCGTCTACGCGATCTTCCACGAGGTGGGATTGACCGACGATATCGCCTTTATCGCGTCCGGCAAACTGGGCTTTCCCGACCGGGCGATTGTGGCCATGGCGCTGGGCGCTGATCTGATCAACTGCGCCCGCGAGACAATGCTCTCGATCGGATGTATTCAGGCCCAAAAATGCCACCTGGGCACCTGTCCCACCGGGGTCACGACCCACAGCTGGTGGCGCCAGCGCGGCCTTCACGTGGAAGAGAACGCCCACCGGGCTCAAGCCTACATTGAAACCTTCCGCATCGAACTGAATGCGGTGACCCATGCGGCCGGATACAAACACCCCGGCCAGTTCACCCCTCATGATGTAGAAGTTTCCGCGGGACCGGGAATCTTCAAGTCGCTGTACGAGATCTACGGGTACAACAAGAAGCAGTATGCGCCCGACATGGAGCCCGTGTTCAAGGAAGCGGAATACTTTGGCCGGCCTTCCCTGACGACCACCGAATCCCCCATTCCGCCCGATTCGGCCTCCTCTTCGGCGGGTTAATTCGGCCCAAATGGCTGGGGCAGGCGTTTTTGGCTGGATTAAGGGGTGCCTACCAGCATTTCCCGGTTGTTGACCAGAGCCGCCTCGTACACCTTCCTGGCGTAGCCGTTCCCGGGCGACTCGCCGTAGGCCAGAAGCCGGTCAACCTTGCGGCTTCCCCGATTCCAGGCATAAAGGGTCAAGGCAAAATTTCCCTGATACTTCTGGAGCAGCTGATGAAAATGCTGGAAGGCGAAGGAGATATTCGTCTCCGGAAAATGCAGCGCTTCGGCTGTTACCACGCCATAGTCCTGTGCGGTGGAAACCCAAATCTGAGTGAGTCCCCGGGCTCTGCCTCCATCACCGACGGCATGGGTATTGCCCTTTGACTCCACATAGATCAACGAAAGCATGATGTAGCTCATGAATTCCGGGGTCCTCACCAGTCTCCATTCCGGACCGCCCTCCTTCATGTATTCCCTGGAATAGCGGTCCACCAAAACGACGATGGCGGGATCCATGGAGAATTCCAGGGCCAGGCCGTTGATATAGCTGAGATGCTCATTGCGCGCAATTCGCATCGCATTCTCCTGGCCGAAAACGGTGAGCTGATCCTGGATCCGCTGATCTTCCTGATCCATCCAATGGAAGCCGCCCGCCAGCAGCACGATGACCAGCGCCAGCAACCCCCACCTTCGGTACTCGTTGAACCTGATGCGAAACACTTCTCTTATCTCCTTGTTCTGCCCCCCCTACCCTTGGGAAGGATGGGTACGAGCTACTAATGATGCCAAAAGGGTCGAAAGGGTTTCAAGAAAGCTAGAAACTAGGGGCCTGGATTCAGGGAAAAATTCCCTGATCCATACTACAACTACTTATTTTTCAGCTATTTGCATGATATTCTGTAGAGGGAAAAGAAGTTCCATTCTTTGCAGCATGCCCCAACCGGATGCCCAAAATGAGAGTGAATACCAGGGCAAAGGCGTGACGCATGGTTGTACTCCTTCTTTTCTTTTAGCCACTGAGGCCTCAGTGTCGGCAAGAAAAGGTTTGGCGTGCACAGGAGGGTCATCTGCAGGGGATCATAGGGATCCCCTGCAGATTCAATATGAGGCTAGGCATTGAATCGCTCTTCGGCCGTTTCCCAGTTCACGACATTCCACCAATTGCTGATGTAGTCAGGCCGGCGGTTCTGGTAGTTGAGATAGTATGCATGCTCCCAAACATCCAGGCCGAAAATGGGCACCTTCCCCTCCATGAGAGGACTGTCCTGGTTGGCCGTGGAGATGATCTCCAGGTCCTTCAACAGCCAGGCCCAGCCGGAACCGAAGCGTCCCATACCAGCCCCGGCAAACTTCTCCTTGAACTGATCAAATCCGCCATATTTGGAATTGATCGCCTCTCCCAAATTGCCGACCGGGTCTCCTCCCTTGCCAGATCCCATGATCTGCCAGAACTGGGAATGGTTGGCATGGCCGCCGCCGTTGTTCCTCACGGCCGTCCGGATGTTCTCCGGCACCGCCGCACAATTGTTGGCAATCAGTTCCTCCACGCTCAAGTCGGCCACATCCGGTGCCGACTCCAGGGCCTTGTTGAGGTTGGCTACATAGGCAGCGTGGTGCTTGCCGTGGTGGATCTCCATGGTGGTCTGGTCAATCGAGGGTTCCAGAGCATCATGGGCATAGGGCAAATCAGGAAGTGTGCATGACATTAGAGGCCTCCTTTGATTTTCAGTGATTCTTTTGGTTTCGTCAGTGACTTCAAGAAATGGGGGTGATGCCCCCGTCTCAGCAACCCCCGGGTACTGAACATATCAGGCTCGCAGCACTTCGGCAACCGCTTTAGTGGATGAGCGCAGAAATTGACCTGGGAAGAAGAAACCTACCCCATTTCTTCTGGGAGAAGGTCCGCCAGTACGGCGCTGTAAGCGGCATAGACGGACTTGTCAAAAAGGACGAAGCGGACCCACTCCGGTTTCCCCGTCTCCTTTAAAAAGGCCATGACGGTGGAAAGGGCACACCGGGCGGCCAGATCCAAAGGAAAACGATAAGCCCCGGTCGAAAGGGAAGGAAAGGCCGCACTGGAGCAGCCCTTCTTGATGACCACTTCAAGACTTCGTCGATAGGCGCTGGCTAGCTGCTCTTCTTCCTGGCGCTGTCCGCCGGCCCAGACCGGTCCCACCGTGTGAACGACGAACCGGGCAGCCAGATGACCGGCTCCGCTGATGACCGCCTCGCCGGTGGGGCACCCTCGAGGATACTTCTGGCGGGTTTCTGCCATAATGGCGGGTCCCCCGACGCGATGAATGGCCCCGTCCACACCGCCTCCGCCGGCCAGCTGGTTGTTGGCGGCATTGACGACGACGTCCGTCTCCTGGAGGGTGATATCTCCGATAACCAGTTCCAGGGTCGAGCCGGCGATCTTGACTTTCATTCCCCCGCTCGATTCATGCATCCTGCCAGCCTGGATTATGTATAGGTTCTCGTCACGAAGCGACGAAGGCACAGGCCTGACAAGGCGCGCGAAGGGAGGACACCACAAGCGTACTCTTGCAGTACGTCGAGGAGGCCGACCGAACGCAACACAGTCAGGACTGATGATTTCGGCGCTGCAGTAGAGAAGTTGTGCATAACACAGGCTTACTGATCCAGCAAGCGGGCCACCACGGCCACATCGTTGGTGGGAAGCTGGCAGACATAGTTCTCACAGATGTAAGCCGTGGCCTTGCCGTCCAAACGGCTCAGGTTCTCCAGAATCTCAAGACCGGGCGCCAGACGTTCTTGAACCGGCCCTCGGTCGGCCAGAAGGACAATTTTGTTGGGAAGAAACCGCTTGTGCACCTCACGAAGAATGGCCTGGGTGTCGGGGGAGTCCTTGTCGCCGGCAATCAGAATCTGTTTGGGCTTATCCAGATAGAAGTCCACGGCCACCATCATCTGGGGCATGGAAGGAGGAGACGCCATCAGCCGACTTTGAAAGGCCTGCAGGGTCCGCTCTGCCATCCGGGCCCACTCCTGGTTCCCGGACATCTGGGAAAGGCGAAGAAGGTTCAGGACCACCACCGAATTGGGTGAAGGTTCCGCACCGTCGTAGTCGTTTTTCATACGGATCAAAATCGAAGGATCCTCTCCCGATGTGGAGTAAAAACCCCCGTTGTCCGCGTCCCAGAAAAGCCGATTCTGAATCTCGGTCAGATCCATGGCCAGAAGAAGCCAACGTCCCTCCAGCGAACTTTCATACAGATCGAGCAATCCCTGAATGAAAAATGCGTAGTCCCGGATCAATCCGTCAATGGCGGCCTCTCCACCTCGAAAGCGTCGCTTGAGGACCCCCGATTCCTCGTCATACAGCTGCTCCGCGATCAGGGCCGCGGCTTGTTCGGCCGCCTCGAGATACTCCTTCTCCTGGAGCACTTGATAGGCACGTGCCAGGGCGGAGATCATCAACCCGTTCCAGTCGGTCAGGATCTTGTCATCCAATCCCGGCCGAGGTCTGCGGCTGCGAATCTCAAGAAGCCTGCGGCGCCCTTTCTCCAAACGGGCTTCGACCTCATCGGGCGACCCACCCAACCGCTCGGCAACCTGTTGGGCCGTCGATACGATCGACAGGTGATTTTTCCCGGTGAACTCCCCAAAGGGATCTGCTTCGACGTTGCCTTGTTCCGCCACGCCGTAGTAGGCATTGAAAAGACTCGCGTCCTCTCCCAGATTCTCCAGGATCTCCTGTTGGGTCCAGACGTAAAAAGCGCCCTCGACATGCTCCTCATGATTTTCGTGACTGATGGAGCTGTCGGCATCTTCGGCCGAGAAAAACCCTCCGTTCTCCCCAGTCATATCGCGCAGCACGTAGCGGAGGATCCCCCGTGCCACCTCCTCAAAGAGAGGATCCTCCGAGATTTGATGGACATCCAGATAAGCGATGACCAATTGAGCCTGATCGTAGAGCATCTTCTCGAAATGAGGCAAAAACCAGCGGGCGTCCGTCGAATAACGATGGAAACCGCCGCCGATATGATCGTGGATGCCGCCTTTGGCCATCCTGCGCAGGGTCAGAGCAGACATCTCCAAAGCCTCCTCCTGGTCCGCTCGACGCTGATAACGAAGCAGAAAATTGAAGCTGACGGGGCGCGGGAACTTGGGAGCGCCTCCAAATCCCCCCTGGGTCGAATCAAAGCTGCTTCGGTGCCATTGATAGGTACGATCCAGAAGCTCCTCGACGACCTGGACGTTCTCACTTTCTTGAAACACCGTCATGTTCTTCAATTGATCGATAACGCCGGCGGCCGAAGTGGAGATCGCGTCCCGGTTGGTGTCCCACTCCTGGGCAACCCGCCCCAGCAGGTTGGTAAAGACCTGGGGCTGGAAGTAGGTGCCCCCATAAAAAGGCTTCAGATCGGGAGTCAAAAAGACCGACATGGGCCAGCCACCGCTTCCAGTTGAAGCCTGCACAAAAGCCATGTAGATCTGGTCCACATCCGGCCTTTCCTCCCGATCGACCTTGATATTGACAAAATGCTGATTCATGACGGAGGCGATGTCGGACTGGGAAAACGATTCCCGTTCCATCACGTGGCACCAGTGACAGGTGGAATATCCGATGGAAAGGAAGATGGGTCGATCTTCGTCCCTGGCCTTGCGGAAAGCCTCTTCACCCCACGGATACCAGTCAACCGGATTGTCGGCATGTTGAATCAGGTAAGGACTCTTCTCGTCAATGAGCCGATTGGGACCGGCCCGACCTGCTTCGAACGTTTCTTCAGAACTGGACACGTTTCCTCCCTCTTGCGGACTTGAGACATGAAGCCGCATTCCCATTCCCACACTCAAGGCAATCAGACAAAAAAATGCGGCGCTCAAAACAACCAGAGGCTTCGATCTGATACTCATGCTGTTTGGACCCTCAAGTTTAAAACCAGACCTTGGTGAAGTGGCTCTATCCTATTCCAGGAAGTGGTAAAATACCAGACAAGCAACGCACGAGAGAAGATAAGGAGCGTATTCAATGAAACGATTCTGGTGCACCTCGATCACGCTCAGCAGTTTGACGCTGAGTACCCTTTTACTGCTGGGGGCAACAGCTCCCGCCTCGCCCACCGAACAGCGAATCATGGACTATGTCGACGCCCATACCGAAGAAGCCATCACCTTGCTGGAGACCACCGTTAACATCAACAGCGGCACCATGAATCTGGAGGGCGTCCAGGAGGCGGGCAAAATTTTTGACTCCGAACTGGCCTCGCTGGGATTTGTGACCTCCTGGATTCCCATGGACAGCGTCGAGCGGGCCGGCCACCTGGTGGCCGAGCGGCGAGGCAGTCGAGGCAAGAAGATCCTTTTGATCGGGCATATCGACACGGTTTTTGAAAGGGACAGCCCTTTTCAAAGATTCGAACGCAGGGGGGGAATGGCGGCAGGCCCGGGGGTAGAGGATATGAAGGGTGGAATCGTGGTCATCCTCTATGCACTCAAGGCACTCGATTCGGTGGGTGCATTGGAGGACACCACGATCACCGTCTTCCTGACCGGAGACGAAGAAGATACCGGCGACCCGCTGAGCGTGAGCCGGGGACCGCTGCTGGAGGCGGCGAAAGCCAGTGATGTAACACTGGGCTTCGAAGGTGGGGTGGGGGGAACCGGAACCGCCACGGTGGCACGGCGCGGTTTTACCGGATGGGAGCTGGAAGTCACCGGTAGGGCAGGCCACTCCTCACTGATTTTCAAGGAAGATTTTGGCAGCGGGGCCATCTATGAGGTGTCGCGAATTCTGAATGCCTTCTATCAGGAGCTGCGCGGAGACCAGTATCTCACCTTCAGCCCGGGCATCATCCTGGGGGGAACCACCCGCCAGTACGACGTCACCCAGAGCCGGGGGACAGCCTTTGGAAAGACCAATGTGATCCCTGAAACGGTGGTGGTCGCAGGAGATCTGCGTTTTATCTCCGAGCAGCAGCGAGAGAGTGCCAAGGATCGCATGAGGGCGATCGTTGCCCGTAACCTCCCGCTCACCTCGGCTGCCATCACTTTTCAGGATTCCTACCCGGCCATGAGTCCTACCGACGGCAATTACGCGCTCCTTGAGCAATTGAATCAGTTGAGTCAGGAACTCGGATTCGGCCCGGTGGTGGCAGTCGATCCCGGCCTCCGAGGAGCGGCCGATGTATCCTTTGCCGCCCCCTATTCCGACAGTCTGGACGGACTCGGCGTGGTGGGAACGGGAGGCCATACGGTAGATGAAAAGGTGGACTTGTCCTCGATTCCCATCATAACCAAGCGGGCCGCTGTCTTCATCCATCGATTGACCCGTTAGCCCGCATTTCTCACGCCCCCGCTACTGCATCGGCGCCATGATCCGTCCTGACTGTGTTGCGCGACCCGCAAGGCGGGTACCCCTCGGCCTCCTCAACGTACCGTAGAGTACGTTTGCGGGGGCCTCGGTCGCGCGCCTTTTCAGGCCGGCCATTTCTTCGTTCCTCAGATGAAGGCGGCGCCGCTTCGTGACGAGAAGGTGTGAGAAATCCGGTCTGATAGGCCCTCTCTGAACGATGCCAAAGTGGGCTGATTAACGACTACACAAAGCTTCGTACACCCAGGTAGAGAAAAAGAAGCAGGCTTAACATTAGCAAAAGGTTGCTAGGCCAGCGATTGCGAAGGGGAACACCGACCCGGCTGGGGCTGTTGTTCATCCAAAGCAGCGTGGAAATAAT
>JAYZBY010000012.1:0-21239 GCA_036338555.1 Acidobacteriota bacterium
ACCTTTCCGTCTATCTCGCCAAGCAGGCGACAATCTCCCGACAGTAAGCAACCGGCGCCGGTCGTGGCACATCCTTGCCTGCATTTAAAAAATAATTCAGTACCATCGCTCGACGAAATGGAGTACCCTTTTCGCGATTTCTCTCGCTTTCAAGCCCAGCGGCGACGGATGAACCTGGTTCAAAGAATTCCAGCGTCTGGTGCCAACCGATCAGATAGCTTGGGATCACCTTTTTCAGGAGGAGTATTCAAGATGTTTGATCGAAGAATTTTTGCTCGGTCTTCCCAAACCCGGACGATAGGAATTCTATTCATTCTCTGTTTCTGCACTCTCGTTGCTCCAGCACAAGATCTGCCCCCGGAAGTGGCCCACTACGCCGACACCGTCTTTTACAACGGTTCCGTGTTGACCATGGATCGCGATAAGCCACCTTTTACCGTAACCGAAGCGCTTGCGGTTCGCGACGGCAAGATCCTGGCGGTTGGCGATGAGGATCGCATCTTGAGGATGGCAGGACCCGATACCCGGAGGATGAACCTGGACGGCAGGGCGCTCATGCCGGGAATCATTGATACTCACTCCCACCTGTACGAATATGCCATCTACAAGCATCCTCGGGAATACCAGAGGATCTTGATCCGGGGACTGCGCCAGGATGGCTTCAGGTATGTGACCGTGAATTGGCGGAGCAGAGAGAGCGCATTGGCCGATCTGAAGAGGGCGGCGGAAGCGGCATCCCCGGGGGATTGGATTTTCACATTATTTACCACAGATGTGAACGCCGACATGACTCGCCCCAAGGCTCTGCTGGAGTTCACGCGGCATGATCTGGACAGCGTCGTTCCTGATAACCCGATCTTTATCATCACGGGATTAGTCGGTCGGTCGGGAATCGCCAACACCAAGCTGATGGACATCATCACGGGGATGTATGGCGAGAACATCTCCGGGTATTCGCGAGATGATCAGGGTGTTTTGAATGGTCGTTTTTCGGGGGCCATCGGAGGGACCGTCAATGCGGAACTGGTCCCTCAGGTGCCGCCGGAACTGAGTGCTCCCCTTTTCAAACGGGAGTTGGATGAATGGGTGGCCAATGGGGTAACGACGGTTTCGTCGCGTCTGGGCGGAAATTACATCACAACATACGCCTACATGGATCGGCAAGGGCAACTGCCGCTGCGACTGGCCTACTCGCATGAGGTCGGAAGGTTGAATCCGTTTCTGGAGAGGTACCTGAGGCGGATGGGAGGCATTCAGGGACATGGGACCGACCGGATGTGGATGATTGGAATCTCTATCTCGGGTCCCGACGGGGATCCCCCCGGGGCCCCCCACGGCAGGGGTGGAAACAACTGCACCACCTTGACCAAAAACCAGATCATTGCACTGGATGCCTACGGAGCCGACGGGGGATGCAGATGGGACGACCCGTTGGATCCGGCCCCCGGGGCTCCAGCCATTGTCAACCGTTACGGCTACCGCATATCGGGTGTACACAACATTGGAGACAAGGCGGTGTTGCTCAGCCTGAATGCTTATGAGAAGGCCGATCAGGAAAAGTCGATCATGGGGAAGCGCTTTGCCATCGATCACGGCCTGATGATCAGCCAGGACAACATCAGGCAAGCCTCCGAACTGGGTGCGATGTGGAGTCTGCAGCCTTTTCTGCTTTACAAAACTGCTCCCATCGTCGCTCAAGTCTGGGGAGAAGAAGTGGCCCAGCGCTGGACCATGCCCACCAAAAGTCTCATCGATGCAGGTGTGAAGGTCACCTACGGAGCGGATCGCTGGTCGGATCCCATGCGCCAACCCATGTGGGGTTTGCAGGTACTGGTGACACGCCAGGCAGTCAACGGAACGGTCTACGGCGAGCGAGAAAAGCTGGACCGCAGCACTGCACTTCTGATGATGACCCGATGGGGTGCCGAGTATGTTCTGCGTGAAGAAGAACTGGGGTCGCTGGAACCGGGTAAGCTGGCTGATTTGATCGTGCTGGACAAGAACCCCTTGGATACCAGCGTACCTGATGAGGCTTTGTCCGAGATCAAGGTGGTGACGACCCTGGTGGGAGGCGAGGTGGTTCACGGTTCACTGAATTGAAGCACCTGACCTACCGCTCTGGACTCTCCGGATCAGGCATATCGGACGGGCGTAGGAGACGCGGTTCCATGAGAAAGACCGGGTGGTTCCTGGTCTGTTTGCTGACGCTGGGTGTAGCACCGGCGCAATCCTCCTCTAGGGTTTCAGTGATCCTGGGAATGGGCATCTCCGGTCCCGGAGAAGAGGCGGCAGTACCCGTCACGGTCTCGATTACGGGCAAAAGCCGTGTCGGAAGAATCTGGTTTGAGATCTCGTTTCCAAAGGAACTGATTTCCTTTGGCTCGGTGACCAAAGGACCGGCTGCCGAATCTCTGGACCTCAGCATAGAAACAGAGTTAAAAGAGGGAGAAGAGGAAAATTTTCTGCAAATCACCGTATCTTCCTCCGATCCTATTCCGCCGGGTGACCTGTTCAATTTGAATTTCAGTGTATCGGATGAAACTCATGCCAACGATGAGTTTGACCTGAAATTCCTGGGGCAGGAAGCCCAGACCCCTGGCAGGGACGTCCTGGAGGTCACGGGGCTGGATGGGCTGATCGTGGTAGCGGTGCTGGGGGACGTCATACCTGCCTGTTTTTTTTACTTGCATTAGACAGATGTACCTGTCGCTTCGTGGACTCGTGCGTTCGTGCTGTGGACTAGAATCGGCGCACTGAGGCACCTCCCACCTTCCGGAGGGCCGCTACAAAAGCAAGCCATCTGACCGAAACAGCGGGTTCTAACAACCTGTTGTAGGGGCGCACTGAGTGCGCCCACAGCAAGGACGGTGAGGTTAAGAAGGCCGCACGATAAGAAGATTCCAGAATAAAGAGTCCGGAGTGTGGGAGGCGCCTCGGCCGCTACCTCAGGATACCTGATAGCCGAGCGCTTGCAGTCGATCGAGCATTTCGGGTGCGGGGGTACTCTGGGAACGGAAGGCCAGCTTGGAGGGCACCTGATCGTTGTTGTGACTGATGCTGATCGTGTTTTTGAGACGCCAGGACCAGAACAGGAATCGGCCGACGGCAACGCGAACCTCCCCAACCTGGGACACAGTGAGAACGTGTCGCATCCCCATCGGACCGGTCACGACCATCTCCCGATCGGACACCGTGAGTTCGCCTGTCCAGTTTTTGGTCCTGATGATTCCCGCGAAGACCTCTCCCTTCCAGGAGTTCGCGGATGTGCTGGATTCACCTTCGGTACCGCTCATGTTCGCTGCCTGAATTGACTGATGCTGGAAACTAAAATACTCCGATTGTCCGTAAAAGACGCAAGCAGACAGAGGAAGAAACCTGGGAGGCAGAGAGTCTGACCGACCTTAAGGATGGATCTTCCTGACCCGGGACCTTTACTATCTGAGTCTCGTAAGGCTAAAAAGCTCAATTCCGATTGCTTTCAGAGGGGCTCAAGAATTAGCATTGAAGGCAGTCTGCTCCCCATAAAGGGGAAACATTCGGTGAGATCCAGGATCAGGGAAACGATCAACCATGCCAAGTTCTAGCAACAAACCGTCGCCATCATGAGTTCCAAGCAGCCATCCCGGATCCGGTCGATTCCAGGCGACTCGTCAAAAGCGAGTCCGGATAACCTGGTCGACATATTAACGCCAACCGGCCAAGTCCAGGAGATTCGTCATCAAGAGGGTCACATCCTGGTCTGTCAGGGCTGCTGCTGCGGAAATACCGAGAAGGGATTTCCACCCGTCCCGTTGGAAGCATGGAAATCTGTATGGAAGGCTCGAGCCATCCGCAGGCGAGTCCACCTGACCATCGCGGGGTGTCTCGGCCCCTGCCCTCTCGCCAATGTGGTACTGGTTATTTATCGGGGTGCATGCATATGGCTGCAGGCCATCGATTCTCCCCTTCAGGTCAGGCAGGTCTACGACTACGTCGAGTCGATGATGTCGGCCGGTCGCTATGTTCCTCTCCCGTCAAACCTCGAGAAGTTTCACTTCACGCGCTACGACTTTGACACGGGAAGCTGCTCGGCCACTCAAGCGGAGTACTCCGCCCCAGGAGCGAAATAGGCGGGACGTTGGTGAGAAATCAAGGGGAAGATTCCGCAGTCAAAAGCTCAGGAAGCCGCCTCCAGGTAGTCGTCGAATAGATCCAGGTAGACAATGTCCCTGGCATTGCCCCGGCTCCCCCAGAGTTCGGTGGCAGTAAATTTGACGGCATAACAGTGCTGGGGCTTGTCTTCCAGTCCATGGGCCACCCTATCCGGAAAAGGAAACACTCCATGATCGATGTGCACCTGTCCCCGATGTCCTCGCACGTATCGGGGGTGCCTGGTGTGGCCTCGGGGATGCTCATTTTTTACCCTCACCCGGTCGCCCACCTGAAATCTGGGCGGAACGTCCAGCTGCATTCGCTTGGAACGTGATGTTCGGGTTCCCGCTTGCTCAGGTGTTACGGCCTGGTAGCCAGCGGTCCGGGCAAGCCTTCCCTCCGGGTTCTTCAATTCTTCTTCGGTTATGAGCCCGTATTTCACCAGCATTTTTTCCCTTGCTAGCAACCACCGGCCGAAATAACCCAGGCTCAAGTAGTCAACCGGAGGCAGGCTCTCGATTGTGAAGCGAAATTCATCAACGCCCCCTACACGCACCAAAGAGATGATGGCGCGTACCTGCCTTTCCCAATCCTCATGAAAACCTTCATCATCCTGGGGGTCAACTTTGCCAAACCCGCCCATGCCGCCCATGTCATGAATACCGTTCATGCCTGTAGCTCCGACTCAAAGAGTTTCAGTTTCGCCAATCCGATCAAGAGAAGATGGCTGTCCCTAAACCCTCGAACACAGTGATGAACCAACCATTGGCTTCGGGCACCAGGCCAATCACCAGAGTGCTCAACACCAGGGTGACGCCGGCAAAGGGGAACGGATCTCTTTGGCCGGCCTTTTTTTTGAGCAGGAACCCGATCCCTACGCCCGAGAACAGAAGCAGTAGAGCCGACACAAGACAACCGCCGGTAAACAACAGAAGGTCCGCCAGCGGGGCTTCAGCAAGGAGTGGCTGGATCAGGGCCTGGCCATGAAAGGCGCCCAGCAGGGAAAACAGGGCCACGATGATCCCGGCAGGCAGGCGGTTTTTGAGACTCAGCTGCGCACCCGCCAGAGCCAACGAAGCGAAGATCATCGGTTCGAGCAGAGGGACTGAAATGCCACCCAGGTTGAGCAGGCCTCCCGTTATCAGCACCAGGGAAAAACCCAACGGGGCCAGCCATACGGCTCGGCCTCCCAGCTGAACGGCAATGATGCCCACTGCAATGGCCATCAGCATGTGATCCAGTCCGTGAAGTGGCATACTCAAGCCCTGAATCAGGGGATGTCCCTGCATCACTTCCGCATGGTGGCCAAGAACCATTTGCTGAGATCCCAGCGTTGCCATCAGGATCGCCAGGCTTCGTGAAACGGATAAGGTCGGTTTTACATTCATCTCTGGTACCCTCTTTTTGGTTGTAGCCTCATTCAGGCAAGAAGACTCACTGCTCATCATCAATCATGGGTATGCCCATCATGGGTATGCTCAAGGAACCGGGTGAGAATCTCTTCCTGGGCCTGTTCCAGCTCGTCGCTTTGGGCCAGATTCTTTTCCTGAGCGAACCGCTCCAGGGCGATGAGCCAGTGCTCATAATAGCGTTTGCCCGTATCGTATTCGCCACGCGATTCGGCTTCCTGAAGCACGCTGCCCAGACATTGGGCCCATTCCTTCCAGGTGATCAGACCCGCTTCGTTGAGGTTCACAACCACGGCAAAGGCCTGGGCCTGCCACGGTTCCTCAAAAACGGGGCCCTCCTCGTCTCTGGGCAACAACGGTAAAGCCTTCAATGCTTTGGGGTCGATCATCTAGAAATCCCCCTCCAGGTAATCTTCAAAAAGGTCCGCGTAGACAACGTCCCTGGGGTCGGCTCGGCTCCCCCAAAGTTCAGTGGCTGTGAATCTGACGGAGTAGCAGTGTTGGGGCTTGTCTCCCAGTCCATGGGCGAGCCGATCCGGAAAGGACCACACTCCGCGATCCCTGTGCACCTGGCCCTGATGTCCTCGGAAGTAGCGGGGGCAGCGAGTGTGGCCTCGAGGATGCTCATTTTTGACCATCACCCGGTCATTTACCTGGAATCTTGGCGGAACATCGACCTGAATCCGGCTCCCTCGCCTGGTCTGAAAACGGGCTTCCACTTCTTCAGCTCTTATGACCTCGAAGCCTTCCACCCTGGCCAGCCTTCCCTCCGGATTGTTCAATTCCTCTTCAGTAACGAGCCCGTGCCTCAGGACCTTTCCTTCCAACGAGTGCAGTGACCGGCCGAAATAGCCCCAGCCGAGGTAATCCACCGGATTCATGCTCTCCGCTGAGCGGCCCTCATTGAGGCTGGGTGTTCGTACCAACCGATTAGCGACGAATACCTGCTTCTCCCAATCCTCATGGAACACTTCACTGTCCCGGGGCTGAACTTTTCCAAACCCGTCCATGCCGCCCATGTCATGGATACCGTTCATGCCCTTCCCTCCGGCTGAAAGGGGTTCAGTTTTTCAACGCCTACCATGGAATCCCGTGTAACGAGTTCGATCAGTTCTTCCTCAGTCATCCCGTCGGTTCCCTCCGGGCGCTCTGGAATCACCAGATAGCGCAGATCGGCGGTGCTGTCCCAGACATGAACTTCCACATCCTCTTCCAATTCCAATCCAAACTCCTCCAGCACCGCCCGCGGTTCGATCACGACCCGGGATCGATAGGCAAAATCCTTGTACCAGCTGGGAGGAAGTCCCAGAAGGGCCCAGGGGTAGCAGGAGCACAAGGTGCAAACGACCACGTTGTGCGCCTGGCCAGAGTTGGCAAGGGCAACCAGGTCGGCCCGTGAGTTCCCGATCCCCTCCAGTCCCAACTCGGTGATGGCGGAGGAAGCGTCATCGAGCAGCCTAATTTTGAAGGACGGGTCCATCCAGGCCCGGGCTACCACCCGGGCTCCAATATGGGGACCGATCTTTGTTTCGTAGTACTCGATCAACGTGTCCACGGCCTCGGGGTCAATCAACCCCTTTTGGGTCAACACCGACATCAGGGACTGGACTCGAAGGGGAATCCCTGAGGGTGGGGTGCCGTGCACCCCTTCGGGTTCTTGAGTGACGCCGCAGCTGCTGATCGCCGAACCGGCTGCCACCGCCGGCCCAGTTGCCAAAAAATTGCGCCGTGAAATCTTTTTCTTTTCCATATTTTAAAGCACCCCCTGCAGGTTAGTTGTAAACTTTATAATACATTCCATTCCGGGAGGCAAGGTGAAAAGGGACGCCAATCTTTGGCTGGTTTTGGGCAGAGGTTATCTCCTGCAGCGTCGCCGCCTTCATCTGAGCGGAACGAAGACTTCCTCCGACCTTGAACGGAAAAACTTCTAAAGCTCTGGCGCCAAACGGTCGATTAGAATGCTTAAGACCATGACTATCGACGCCATTTCGCCTGTGACCTTCGATCCTGACCACCAGCTGGCCTGTCCTTCCTGCGGCCAGGACAATGAGTTCCAGCGGGAGTTCTGCTGGGCCTGCTCTCACAGGTTTGGAACCCCGGTAGCAGTGAAGAATCAATCAGAAGAGGAGACCCGAGAGGACCCCCGTTTTTACCTCGATGCTATAGACTCTCCACGTTCGGAAGATATTTTTGTGGACTGGGGTTCCCCGGTGGAATTGGCCTACAAACCGAGCGGAAAACCGGGGGCAAACCTCGGTTCTCTTCCTCCAGAGTCTGCTGGGCTTCCTGATCGGGTTGTTCAAGGGAGCAGGCCTGCTGGCTCTGGCCGTAGGGCTGAATCTGATTCATAACCTTCTGCCCGTCTTCTTTTTCATTATGCCGGTGCTTATCGTCGGACTGATGCTGGCAGCTCCTTTTGTGGTGGGATTGACGGTGGGCAGCAATGTGGGGAGTGTTGTGGCTCAGGCCCGCTGCCTGGGAAGGGGTGATCCTGGCCCTTTGTGGGTTGAGTACCCTGCTGGGGCTGATGATGGCCTATATAACGGCGGCAGAGGTGGTTCGTTCGGTGCCCTATTGCGAACGCTGCCAGAAAATTCTGACCCCTCAACATCTGTGGAGCGTTTCCCCGGCCCAGGCCAAGCGGACGATGAGCGCTCTGCAATCCCTGAATTTCGAGAAGATCCGCAAGATCCCGCGCTGCACCTCCTTCGACAACTTCGTCTCGGTGGACCTGTGGGCGGCTTGCAGCTGCGACTCCGCAGGCTTCCTGGAGCTGGTGGGTTATGGAGTGGAGCCGGCCAAGGGCAGGGATGACGAGCCCACCACCCAGGATCCGGTAAGGATCTTCTCCAGACCTCTCACCCCGGAGCAGGTCAAGCGCCTTCCAAAATAGAAAACCGCGTCCACCCTACTGCTTCAAGCCGGCCCGCACCCTCTCAAGGCATTTCACCTGAAACTTCTCCGAGCGCGGGCGTTTTCCGATGGGAGAGAAGTGGTGTGCATAGCCCGCAGACCAGCTCCACTCAACTCCAGCCCAAATAGAGGATAATTTGAATTGCTTTCAGAGCGGCTCAGGATTTAGCATTGAGAAGATGATCAGGCAAGTACTCAAGGGCATCGCCATCCTGCTGGCCCTGACGGTCGGGACTCTCTTCGTTTTTTACCTCAACCGCAGTGATCCCTGGGGTCAAATTCCAGGAAAGCGGCTCCCGGGAGAGGAAATCACCGAGGCAATCGAGGACTGGAGCTTCACTCAGCAGGCCCGCGGCGTCACCATCGAGGTGAGGCCCTCGGCCCCCTACTCGGTCAATATCTCCTGTCTTTTTCACGATGGAGCCTTTTATGGATTAGCCACAAGCATCGAAAATCGTTGGATGCAGTACCTGATTCAGGATCCGAACATCCGGTTTCGAGTGGGGGACGAACTCTACCCAGGGCGGGCCACCGTGGTGGAAGACCCCCAGTTGGTCGAGGATCTCTTCGAAACCCTGGCCCAGAAATATCGAGGCGGTGCGGATAGAACACCGGAACAGAAGGCTCGATATCGGTTTATTCTGATTGGCTCCCGCTGAGGTACACTGCTATGAAGGATGCCACACTGAAAGGCCGCTCTTTGAGCGGCCGCTACAATTGCTCGCCATTTCTCCGGCATCGCTCCGAAGAAGCGCAATAAGTTCATATTCTCTGTGTCTTTGTGGTGAAACCCTTCCTTCACTTTTGAGGTGCCGGTAATGCTTCCGTCCGCGCGTCCTTGAGATAAAGCCTGGCGATTGATTCGGTGATCAACTTCCCCTTTTGCAGCTTCGCGGCGGTGCTCTCGACGCAGGCTACATACCGGGACCGAGAGAACGTCTCGTCCGGTTTCAGCAGGCCCATTCGGCGCCACGCCTGGGTGACGGTCTCCCTCAGGTCCCGGCGTCCGTTCTGATTCATGTCCACAAATTGCAACTGCCCATCCAACGGCTCCAGAGTCGTCCCATCATAGGCAGCAAACCCGGTGGAGCCCGCACCCTGTACGCCGCGGAATTGAGGAAAAGGATAATACTCGCCCAGCGGGCAGGCGGTTTCCGGCAGATTAATGGCCGGTGCGCCGGCGCCCACGTTTGGATCGTCTGATTTGGTGGCAGGCGGCTCGATCCCTTTCTCCACCCAGTTATCCAGAAGATCAAGCACCCCATCCATCAACCGGGACAGATCCAGTATTTCGATATCGCCATTTCGGCCATCCTCCCACCTTTCCCCTCCGTTGTGACTGACACCGCGAACCTCATACATCCGGAAGTTGTTGATTCCCTTCTCTATCATGAGCCTCGCCATTTTTCTTTTGTTGTTCAGAGCGATCGGGGAGAAGCCTTCGGGTAAATTCCTCAGATCCATCTCTCCCGGGACAATGTTGGAGTAAACGAGCGGGTAGGCCTGATGAACGATCGAAAAAGACTTGACGAATTGGGTTTTGGACTCCGGTGTGCGGTAAAGGATATCCTGACCGTTCTTGATCAAAATCGGAAGGAACATCCCGCCGCCCGGATCATCATTGATAAATCCACTGATGGTTTCCCCTCCATCGGCATCCTTATTGATGTCCGGATTGGATTGGATCAGGTAATTAAGAGCTAAAGCCGTGTAGGCCCCGGCCGAATGACCCCACCAGTAATTGCGGGTGGGCTTCCGGCCCAAACGACTTTTCAGAAAATTGTTCAACAGTCTGACCTCATCCAGGATCAACTCCGGGACCATGTTGATGTTCTGGTCCGGCCAGACGGTGCCGTCATCCAACACTGCGGAATAGTCTCCTATCGAAAAGCCATCGGCATTGCGCCGGGTTCTGGCTATGGCATAGCCCCTGGCCAGCATCGATTTCTCATATTTATTGGCATCAAAGGGCATTTCAGCTTCGAAATACTCGTCCCATGGCCGCATGGTTCCCCTCAGGAATGACCCCGAGCGCCCATGCACCAGAACGAACAATTTCCCATTCCATCCGGTCTCCGGATAGGTGAGAGTGAGAGAGGTCCCCTTGGCGGCTTCATACCGCAAGATCCCGTGAAAACGTGGGCTGTCGGGATTTCCGAACTGCGTATAGATGAAATCGGGACCCGAGGTGAAGTAATTCTGCCGCGCCCCTTGCTTGATAATCCAACCGGACAGAGTGCCTGTGATGCCCATGTCCACCCGATGATATTGAAGGTTGGCCTCCACGATGCCATGGTCCCGCATCAGGCACTCTTCCTGGCCCACCATCGTGCCGTTCACATCTTTCCTGGGCGCCATGAACTCCGAGCAACTGACCGTCGATTCCTCACCGGCCGGATTGCCGACCTGCTGACTTGGCTGTGCCAGACCTTGCTCTGCTCCTCCGCATATCCAAAGTATTGTCAAAAGAGCAAGACAAAGCCTCCATGCAACGTTGTTTTTTTTCATGATAACCTCCAGGAAAAGGGGTATGTTTGAATTGCTAGAAGCCGGGCTTGATAACCTGAATCTCCGCTTCCGGAATAGTATTCCCTCTCTCGTCATGAAAGCAAGCGACTTTCCCCGAGGAGCCCTTGGGGGGAACCGTAAAATTTGCATCGATCAATGACCGGCAGGCATCGATGGCATGGAGAAACAGACCGCCCTTTCCTCCAGCGCAGCGGAAATATCGCAGCCTCCAATTGAATTTCTTATATACTCCTGGCCTATCGGAGAGAGTTGTCTTCTATGTATGAGACGGTAAGAAGCCAGGATCGCTATCTTTTCCAGAACGAGTGGCTCTCCGCCTACTGGCACTTTTCCTTTGACCACTACTATGACCCTCGCCACGTCCAGTTCGGACCGCTTCGCGTCTTCAACAACGATACCATTCAACCGGGGGCGGGCTTCCCCACCCATTCCCATCAGGAGATGGAGATCGTCACCTATGTGATCGACGGTCATCTGGAACACAAGGACAGCACCGGCGGCATCGGCACCATTGGTCCGGGAGAGGTGCAGCGCATGTCGGCCGGCACCGGCATCAAGCACTCCGAGTCCAACGCCTCTAAAAAGAAAATTGTGCACCTCCTGCAGATGTGGTTTGTCCCGGCCGTGGCCGATCTGGAACCGGGGTATGAACAAAAGACCTTCACCAAGGAGCAGCGCGAGGGGACCCTTTTGCCCATCGTCTCGGGAATGGACCACCCCGGGGCCCTCAAGATTCATCAGGACACCACCCTGTATGTCGGTCGGATCCGGACCCAGGACAAACTCGTGTTTGAAACCAGCTCCGAACGCCAAACTTACTTTTTCGTCATGAGTGGAAACATCCAGGTAGGCGAACACACCTTAAAGGCTGGCGATAGCTCCAAGATCACAGAAGAACCGGTCCTCCCTCTGGCGGCTCAGGCAACCAGCGAGATCCTGCTCATCGATTTACCTTAGACTAGTCCGCATTATGCATAATACGGTCTAAATGATGGATGTGAGAGTAAGATTTGCTCCCAGCCCAACCGGATACCTGCATGTCGGAGGCGCTCGAACCGCTCTTTTCAACTGGCTGTTCGCCCGCCAGACGGGCGGTGTTTTTATCCTGCGGATTGAAGACACCGATGTGGAGCGCTCCACATCGGAAATGGTTGATGGAATCCTGGAGGGCCTCCGGTGGCTGAAAATGGACTGGGATGAGGGACCCCACTACCAATCCCAGCGACTCGACGGCTATCGCCGGGTGGGACAGCAACTGGTGGAGACGAATCATGCCTATCGCTGCTTCTGCTCTCCGCAACTCCTCGAGCAAAAAAAGGAACAGGCCCCCCACGGAGGGAGGGACTGGCAGTACGATGGAAGCTGCCGGCATCTTCCCGATGATGAGATCCAATCCCGTCTCGAAGCCGGAGCGCCCTTTGCCGTGCGCTTCCGGGTTCCCGAGGATGAGGTGGTCCGCTTCAAGGATCTGGTCTACGGGGAGATCCAGGTGAAGGCGGAAAACATCGAGGATTTTGTCATTCTGCGCTCCGACCATACCCCCACCTATCACCTCTCGGTGGTGACTGATGACAGCCAGATGAACATTTCCCATGTGGTACGCGGGGCCGATCACCTTCCCAACACCGGCAAACACGTTTTGCTGTACCAGGCCCTGGGGGAACCCCTGCCCCTTTACGTTCATCTCCCGCTGATTCTGGGCCCCGACAAGAAACGCCTCAGTAAACGCCACGGCGCCAGCTCCGTTCTGGAATACCAACAACAGGGCTTTATTCCCGAGGCCATGAAGAACTATCTGGCCCGGCTGGGATGGTCTCCCGGAGGCGAGGACCAGGAAATCCTGTCCGAAGAAGAATTGATCAAGATCTTTGACCTCTCCCGAATCAACAAGGCCAACGCCCTGTTCGATCCTCAAAAGCTGGAATGGACCAATGCCCAGTACATCTCGAGTCTGCCAACGCCCGAACTGAAATCACAGGTCCGGCCCCTTCTTCAGAAGGAAAGCCTCTGGGACCCGGCCTGGGAAGGCGGTGATCGACAGTGGCTGCTGGACACCCTGGATCTGATCAAGGCACGGGCTCGACGGCTGTCGGACTTTGTTCACCTGGGACGGCCCTTTTTCTCCGATCAGTTCGAGTATGAACCCAAAGCCGTTCAAAAATACCTTTCCTCAGAGGACCCGGAGGAGATTTCCAGGCTGACTCAGGCCATCCGGGGATTAACCGAGGCCTACCTCCCACTGGAACCTTTTGATCTGGAGAGGACCGAGCAGACCCTGAGAGAGGTGGGAGACCAGCACGAAATCAAGGCAGGCAAGTTGATCGGTGCGGTCCGGGTCGCCCTGACGGGAATGGCCGTCGCCCCGGGAATTTTCGATGTAATTGTCGCCCTCCAAAAGGAGAGAACCCTCGAGCGTCTGGAACGGGTCCTGACTTATCTTCGATGAACCCTCCCACCCTATCCATCGTCATTCCCGCCTACAACGAAGAGAACCGCATCGGCCCCACTCTGGAAGGGATTGTCCGCTATCTGGGATCGCGGGACGTTTCCTTTGAACTGCTGATCGTGGATGACGGCTCCACTGATGGGACCCTTGAAAGGATCGACCAGTTCGCCCGGCAGGCCAATCTACCGGGACAGGTGCACATCCATAGAAATGATACCAACCGGGGCAAGGGCTACAGTGTGCGCCGCGGCATGCTGGAAGCTCAAGGGGATCTCGCTCTGTTTACCGATGCTGATTTAAGTGCGCCGATTGAGGAACTCGCCAAGCTGGAGAAGGAAGTCGTCGAAGGTGGCAGTGACATTGCCTTCGGCTCCCGCGATGTGCAGGGATCCGACGTTCAGATTCACCAGCCGTGGTGGCGGGAAACGAGTGGAAAGATCTTCAACCAATTTGTTCGGCTTTTGACCGGCCTCCCCTATCGCGACACCCAGTGCGGCTTCAAACTCTTTCGACTGAGCCGTTGTACCGACCTCTTTGAGCAGCAGACGCTCTTTGATTTCGGCTTCGACGTCGAACTGCTTTACCTGGCGCGCAAATGGGGTCTGGCAATAAAGGAAGTCCCGGTGGTGTGGCGACATTCGCCGGACAGCAAGGTCCAGTTCGTGCCCCATGCCTTTGAGATGCTGGTGGATTTATTCAAGATTCGGTGGAACGATGTTAGGGGGAGGTACGAGACCACAGACCACAGACCACAGACCACAGACCACAGACCACAGACCACAGACCACAGACCACAGACCACAGACCACAGACAGAGGATTGTAATTCCTGCCGGCTGACAGAAAATCCGAAATTCGAAATCCCAAATCCGAGAAGTCCAAACGGCGTTCCGCCTTGAGACAGACTCATGTCGCTCCGTGCGCCCCTACACTTTTAAATTATGATAATTTGAGGACATGACGAAACTGGGAGTCAACGTCGATCACATTGCAACCGTGCGGGAGGCCCGCCAGGCCCCGGAGCCGGATCCCGTGGCGGCGGCACTGCTGGCTGAACTGGCGGGAGCCGACGGCATTACGGTCCATATTCGTGGCGATCTCCGCCATATCAACGAGCGCGACATCAGGCTGCTGCGAGAGGTCGTTACCACCCGACTGAACATTGAAATGGCAGTTACCACGGAGATGATCGACTTCGCCCTGGAGGTGCAACCAGACACCGTCACGCTGGTCCCGGAACGCGAAGGCGAGGTGACCACCGAAGGCGGCCTGGATGTGATCCGAAATGCCAAGCAGATTGCGGCGGCCATCGAACGGTTGAAGAAGGCAGGACTGGAGGTCTCCGTTTTCATCGACCCTCAGCTGGATCAGATCGAGCGGTCCTCCGCCGTGGGAGCCGAGATGATCGAGATCAATACGGCCGCCTATGCCGAGGCGGTTCCCAAAGGGCTCAAGGAAAGTGATCCCGGCTTTCAAAGGGAGATTGAAAAAGTGCGGGTCGCCGCCCACTCGGCCGATGACCTGGATTTACGGGTACTGGCCGGTCACGGACTGACTTATCGCAATGTCCGCCCCATCTCGAACATTGCCGAGATTATCGAATTGAACATCGGCCACAACATCATCGCCAGGGCGACCCTGGTGGGAATGGAACAGGCGGTGCGAGAAATGCTCAAGGCGATGGGTTCCTAGAATCGAGATGTCAGGTGTGCTGTATGTGGTGGCAACGCCGCTGGGTAATCTGGACGACTTGAGTCCCCGAGCACAGCGCATTCTGGGAGAAGTGGATCTGATCGCCTGTGAAGATACCCGGCACACGCGCAAGCTCCTTAACCATTTTGAAATCCACACACCCACCACCAGTTACCACCAACACAATGAAACCGCCAAAACCGGAGAGTTGCTGACTCGGCTGCGAGAGGGCCGGCACATTGCGCTGGTTTCGGATGCCGGCACTCCTCTGGTTTCGGATCCCGGTTATCTCCTGGTTTCCGCTTGTCGGGAGGAGAAGATTGCCGTTTTTCCCGTCCCGGGGCCCTCCGCTGCCGTGGCGGCTCTGTCGGTCTCCGGTCTTCCGGCTGATCGGAGTCTTTTTGTGGGCTTTCTTCCTCGCCGAACCGCGCCTCAAAGAGAGCAGATCCAGAACTTGTCCCATGAGGAATCTACCCTGCTGATCTACCTTCCTCCCCACGGCCTGGTTCCCACTTTCAAGAGAATCGTGAAAGGACTGGGGGATCGGCGCGCCTTCCTGGCCCGTGAGATGACCAAACTCCATGAGACCCACTACTTCGGTCAACTCGGAGAAATTCTGGAGGCCGTGGAACAGGAAACCCCACGAGGCGAGTACACACTGGTGATCGAGGGAGTTCCCCGAAGAGCACCTACGCTTCCCTCGCAAATCAATGTGGCTGCCTACGTCCGCGGCTTGATGGAAACAGCGGGGCTCACTCAGAAAGAAGCCATTAAAGTGGCAGCCAGGGAACTGGGATTACCCAAGCGGGAGGTGTATGGGGAGATGCTGACCCCTGACCCCTGACACGAAGATAGGAGTCAGGGGTCAGGAGAAACGCGGAGCCTAGGCTCCGCGTGGAGAAAGATCCGGTTTTGAAAGTCGGACTAGATTCGGATTTGGGAGTTCGGATTTCGGATTTTTCGGCAAGATGAAGCGGCCGCTTTTTAGCCCGACTATCTCCCCCCCGCTCTACTGCATCGGCGCACTGAGGCGCCTCCCACACTCCGGACACGTGGAACTTAGAACCTGGAACGTGCACCGCGCTGGTCGAAGACCAGCGCTCTTCACGATCATAGTTTTTTAATCGGGCTGGGGGAGATCAGGAGGATCAAGGCAGTGGTCCCCAGCAAGGAGCTCATGCCCAGCAGCGCCACGGTGGGCGACAGCTGAGAAGCCACAGCGCCCGCGATGAGACTGCCCAGAGGCATCCCCCCTCGAATTGCCAGCATGAAGACACTCATGACCCGACCCCGCACCTCCTCGATGATGGCCATTTGAATCAAGGCGCTGAGGGAGGCAATCAGCGTCATCAGGCAAACACCCCCCAGGAAAAGCGCCACGCAGCTGAGTATCAGATTCCGGGATAACGCGAAGGTGAAAATCACCACCGCCATCGCCAACTGCACCTGCAGGGTCAGTTTCCCGCGCCCTTCTTTTTTAGCCAGGCCGGCATACATCAGGGCTCCGATCACCGAACCGGTTCCGGACACCGTCATCAGGGCTGAATAACCGGTGGTCCCCAGATGAAAGATATCCCGCGCATAGACGGGGAGGAGAGTCAGCATCGGAACACCACAAAAAGTGGTAATGAAGCCCATCCCACTGAGCTGCCAGATGGAGGCCCGCTCCCTCACGAAGGTCAACCCTGTCCTCATTCCCATCATCACCGATTCCTCGGTTTTCGGGGGCTTGAAGGTGGCACGAATCAGGTAAAGACTGAAAATCACGGCGACAAAGGAAAGTCCGTTGAGCCCAAAACAAAGCACCGGACCCACCAGGGCCAGAACCGTACCTGCCAGTATCGGCCCGAACACTCGGGCCAGGTTGAACTGAATCGAGTTCAAGGCAATGGCGTTGGGGACATCCTCTTTCTTCACCAGACCCGGAATCAACGCCTGGTAGGCGGGCCCTCCAAAGGCCTGGGCCGTTCCCACCACGAAAACCAGGACCAGGAAATGCCAGACCTGAATCAACTCGAGGTAGATCAGGAGGGTGAGAGTCAGAGCGGTGGCCATCTGCACATACTGGGAGGCCAGAAGCAATTTGCGCCGATCGATTCTATCGGCAATGACTCCTCCCACCAGGGTGAAAAGAATGATGGGGAGCTGGCCCAGAAAGGAGGTCAATCCCAGGTAAAAGGCGGAGCCCGTTAAGGTCAGCACCACCCAGGCCTCGGCCACCTGCTGCATCCAGGCTCCCGTCGTGGAGGTGAAGGCTCCAAACCACAAAATACAGTAATCGCGATAGCCAAAGGCTCTGAAGGTCCGCATGAACAAAGGGAGCTCAGTGGCCGTCGAAACCCCCTCCTCAGGAACGGGGGCGGTGCTCGTTGTTTGGGGGTCGGTCATGGGGGGAGTTTCACGTTTCAAGTTTCACGTTTCAGGTTATTCAGGAGAAGAGGACAGAATACCAGAAAGGGAAGCTCCACCTTTGGTTCTCAATCTTGGATCTGGCGTTCGTTTCGGATTTGGGATTTCGGAATTCGGATTTCGGATTTTGTTCCGGCGGGTCAGGGGTTAAAGAAGAACTGCACCACATCACCGTCCTGGATCTGGTACTCCTTGCCTTCGGTTCGAAGCTTGCCCAGTCGATGCAGTTCCTTGAAACTTCCGTGCTCCTGTACCTCCTCAAAGGAAGCCACCTGGGCCCGGATGAATCCCTGTTCCATGTCGGAGTGGATCTTCCCGGCTGCTTCAGGCGCCCAGCTTGCCGCCTTCACTTCCCAGGCCCGAAGCTTTTCATTGGCAATAGTATAAAACGTGATGAGCCCCAGATGGGTGAAGGCGGCGGTGATAACTCCTTCAAGCCCCGTTTGCCGGAGTCCCATCTCTTCCATGAACTCCGCCCTTTCCTGACCCTCCCATTGCTGCAGCTCCCATTCCAGCTGGGCCGATACCGCCACCACCTGAGTCATTCCCCGGGACAAGGACGGGAGGTGTTCCACGAGCTTCTCCACCCAGGGCTGATCCTCTCCCTGGTATTCCTGCTCGGAGAGATTGGCCACGTAGAGAACCGGCTTTCCGGTCAAAAGCCCTAGACCCTTCAACTCTCTGTGGTCTTCCCGATCCAGATCAGCTGTGGCCAGAGCCACTCCGGATTCCAGCTTCTCCCGATAGTTCAACCATCTTTTTTGTTCCTGCACATATTCACGAGGACTGGTCTTCCAGAGTCTTTCGCGCTTTTCAATGGCCCGACTCATCACATCCAGATCAGCCAGCAGCAGTTCCGTCTCCACCACCCCGACATCCCGCAGGGGATCCACCGTTTCCAGAACATGAGACACACTGGTTCCCCCGAAGCAACGGACGACATGAACCAGGGCGTCCACCCCTCGAAGGTTGCCCAGGAACTGATTGCCCAATCCTTCACCCTTGCTGGCACCTTCCACCAGGCCGGCTATATCGATGAACTGGATAAAACAGGGCGTGCACTCCCGGGGCTCGAGAATCCGGTTGAGTTCCTCGAGCCGGCCGTCGGAAACGGCAACCGTGCCTTCATTGCTGTCGATGGTGGTGAAGGGATAGTTGGAGACGTTGGCTTCAGACGCAGTAAGGGCGTTGAAAAGGGTGGACTTACCCACGTTGGGAAGACCGATGATTCCAACTGAAAGCATTTTAAAAAACTGACAACTGACAGCTGACAAAAGAGGATACAGAGTCGAGAAAACCAGCTTTCAAGATTCCAGAATCATGTCAGTTGCTAGCTGTCAGTCATCAGGCGGTCCCTCCTAGGGCCGCCTGGTGCTCAGGAGCGCTCCAACCGCCACCACCACAACGGCTCCGACTACATTGTAGTAAAGGAAGGAAAGGTCGGTAGTTTCACTAACGACAAACACCGCCAGCATTCCCGCCAATAATCCAGCAAAGGCACCGTTCCCATTGGCCCTCTTGACTAGAAAGGCCAGCAGGAAAACTCCCAGCAGGGATCCGTAAAAGTAAGATCCGACCCGATTGACGGCCTCAATCAGTGAACCCAGCTGACCCGCATAAAGCGCAAACCCACTGGCAAGCACCCCCCAAAACAGGGTCGTCACTCGAGAGGCCATCAGGTAGTGTTGGGAGGAAGCCTCCCGTCGAAAGTAACGCCGGTAAAAATCCACTACGGTGGCACTGGAGAGGGCGGTCAGCTCGGAATCGAGCGAGGACATGGCGGCAGCAAAGATCACCGCGATCATCAGACCCAGCACACCGGCCGGCACGTATTTCACCAGATAAGAGGGAAAGACGTAATTGACGTCGTTCGAAGAAACCCCGCGCACCTCCTGGACCAGTTGTTTGGAGTCGCTGCGCAGAGCGGAAAGCTGCTGATCGTACTGGCTGATCTGCCGGCGCCAGCTCTGCAAATCCTCCCCATTGCGCCGCGCTTCGAGCAGAGAAAGAGTGGCTTCTTTTCTGAGATCGTGAGTCGCTTGGTGTTCCACCTCGAGACGGGCGAATTCCTGGGCATGAAAGCTGTCTTGGACCAGAGCCGTCTCGGCAGGATTGAAGATCAGAGGAGGCTGCTCGAAGTGATAGAAGACAAACAGCAGAACACCGATGGCCAGGATGGCAAACTGCATGGGGACTTTCAAAAAAGCATTGAAGATCAAAGCGAGCCGACTCTGCTTCAGAGACCTGGCCGTGAGATAACGCTGGACCTGGCTCTGATCGCAACCAAAATAAGCCAGTGCCAGAAAAAACCCTCCAATCAGACCTGACCACAGCGTATAGGTATTGGTTGGATCCCAGGACAGATCGATACTCGTCCACATCTGCTGAATCCCTCCGATGTAGACCACATCTCCCAGGGCCACCTCCGGGGGCAGAGCCCCGAACAGGACCACCAGGGCTACCGCGATCCCGGCAAACATCATCAGCATCTGCAGCACATCGGTCCAGATGACGGCCGTGATTCCTCCCATCATGGTGTACAAAACGGTCACCGTTCCCATGATCAAAATGGTGACGGTTTCATCCCAGCTCATGATCACGGAAAGCACCACAGCCGGGGCGTACAGCACAATTCCGGCGGCCATGCCGCGAGATAACAGGAACAAGAAACTGGTCAGGGAGCGAGTCTTGGCATCAAAGCGAGTCTCCAGATATTCATAGGCGGTATACACCTTGGCCCGGTAGAAAAAGGGAACGAACAACACACAAAGAAGAACCATCACCAGGGGCTGAGGCAGATAGACCTGGATGAATTCCATCCCATTTTCGAAGGCTTGCCCGGTGGTGCCGATAAAGGTGATGGCACTGGCCTGGGTGGCCATGACCGAAAGACCGATGGCCCCCCAGGGAAGACGGCGGTTGGCCAGAAAGTAACCCTCAACGCCGACGTTCTTGCGGCTCTGGGAATAGGCAAAGGCCAGGACGGCCCCGAAGTAGAGAGCAAAGACAGACCAGTCCAGCAGACTCATGGGGTGCTGTAATTCAGAAAAACCGTAAAAAGATACAGCAGTCCGATCAGAAGAGTCGTGTACACCACGACCGACAGGTAAAGCCAATTCCAGCTGGGGAAGAAACCGATTCGTTTTTCCTCATCATCCAGGAGATCGGTTTGTTCTTGATGCTCGTCATTCATGGTGCATCTCTTTGGTGGAAGCGTAGGTCGCCGGGAATTTAGCACGAATCGAATGAGGTCACAAGGAAAGAGGTGGTGCTGGGGTGGGGTGGTGCTCGGGCCTCTCACTGCGCGGAAATGTTGAAATGGCTGGACGTGGTTGTGTACCAGGACGTCTACGAGATGGACCCCGCGACTTACACGCCGTTTCAAGCCGGCTCTCGATCGGAACTCCTGGAAGCCTTCGATAGCAACCTCGAATCGGCCAAAGAGGTCATCCGCGATCAGTCCGACGAGAACCTATTGGCCAACTGGCAAATAAAGTCAGGGGATACGGTGACGCTCGAGATGCCTCGCATCGGCGTCATTTGTGGTTTTGTTCTAAACCACCTGGTTCACCACCGGGGACAGCTCTCCGTGTATCTTCGTTTGAACGACGTCCCGGTGCCCTCCATCTATGGGCCCTCAGCAGACGAGCCGGGCTAGGGAGCGCTGGTCTTCGACCAGCGCGTTTTACCTTTCAGATTTCAATTTGGCAC
>JAYZBY010000013.1:0-15117 GCA_036338555.1 Acidobacteriota bacterium
CAGAACGGAAATCTATTTCGTTTCTTTGTGCGGGGTGTGGCGGCGACACCACTTACAATACTTCTTCAGCTCCAGACGTTCCGTTACCGTCCTTTTGTTTTTCGTCGAAGTGTAATTCTTTCGCTTGCACTCCGTACACTGCAGTGTGATGTTTTCCGTCATCGTCTATCGCCGTCTCAGCCTCTCGGTTTCAAGTTTCTGATTAAGGTCAACGGGCTCACGTCCGTGCTACGGGCGTCCGTCTGTACTACGGGCGCACGTCTGTGCGCCCCTACTATTCCACAATCTCGGAAATGGCGCCGGCGCCGACCGTGTGGCCTCCTTCACGAATGGCAAAGCGCAGACCCTTCTCCATGGCGATCGGCTGAATCAGCTCCACGTCAATCGAGATGTTGTCCCCCGGCATCACCATCTCCGTCCCGCTGGGAAGATCCACCGAGCCCGTCACGTCCGTCGTCCGAAAATAGAACTGCGGCCGATATCCCGTGAAAAACGGCGTATGCCGGCCTCCTTCTTCCTTGGTCAGGATGTAGGCCTCCGCCTTGAACTTGGTGTGCGGCAGGATGCTCCCCGGTACCGCCACCACCTGACCCCGTTCCACATCCTCCTTGTCCGTTCCCCGCAGCAGCAATCCCACATTGTCTCCCGCCTGTCCCTCATCCAGCAGCTTGCGGAACATCTCCACTCCCGTGACCACTCGCTTGATCGTGTCCCGGATCCCCACGATCTCCATCTCTTCTCCCACTTTCACGATTCCGCGATCCACTCGTCCCGTCACGACCGTCCCACGACCGCTGATGGTGAAGATATCCTCGATCGGCATCAAAAACGGCTTGTCCACATCCCGTTCCGGGACCGGGATGTAATCATCGATCGCCGCCATCAACTCCAGAATCGACTTTTCATACTCTTCGTCCCCTTCCAGGGCTTTTAGGGCACTGCCCCGCACCATCGGGATATCGTCTCCTGGAAACTCGTACTTCGAGAGCAGTTCTCGGACTTCCAGTTCCACCAGATCCAGCAGTTCCGGGTCATCCACCATGTCCACCTTGTTTAAGAACACCGTGATGTGGGGAACTCCCACCTGCCTCGCCAGCAGGATGTGCTCCCGCGTCTGGGGCATCGGGCCGTCCGCTGCGGACACCACCAGGACCGCTCCATCCATCTGGGCCGCTCCCGTGATCATGTTCTTCACATAATCCGCGTGGCCCGGGCAATCCACATGCGCGTAGTGCCGATTCTCCGTCTCGTACTCCACATGGGCCGTGGCGATCGTGATTCCCCGCTCTTTTTCTTCCGGCGCGTTGTCGATCGAATCAAACGACCGAACCTCCACCGACGGATTGTTTTTGGCCAGAATCTGCGTGATCGCCGCCGTTAACGTCGTCTTCCCATGATCCACGTGCCCGATCGTCCCCACATTCACATGCGGCTTGGTTCTCTCAAACTTCTCTCTTGCCATAATTGAATCTCCAAATTGCCGGATACTAACCCGTCATAATCCGGACTAGGCGGACTCCCCAACCAGCTTTCCTTGAGCCTTGGCAATGATTTCCGCCGAAACTTGAGCGGGAATCTGTTCATATCGATCGAAGTGCATACTGTAATTGGCTCTTCCCTGACTCAGGGAACGCACCACCGTAGCATAGCCGAACATCTCCGCGAGCGGCACAAAGGCATTGATGATCTGGCTGTCGCCTCGAGGCTCCATACTATTGACTCGGCCGCGGCGTCCGTTCAAATCACCTACAACATCACCCATATACTCTTGAGGAACCACAACCTCGACTCGCATGGTCGGCTCCAGGATCACGGGTTTGGCTTTGGCCAGGGCCTTTTTGAAGGCCATGGAACCCGCTACCTTAAAAGCGATCTCCGAGGAGTCCACCTCGTGAAAGGATCCATCATAGAGTTGGACCTGGACATCTTCAATTTCATACCCGGCTAGAAATCCGCTCTCCATGGCCTCTTTCACACCGTGCTCCACAGCGGAAATGAACTCGCGTGGGATGGCACCCCCCACGATCGCGTTCTCGAAGACCAGCCCGGCTCCCGACTCAGCAGGCTCAATCTTCAACTTGGCGTGGCCGTACTGACCTCGGCCACCGGTTTGTCGCACAAATTTCCCTTCACCTTTAGCGGCAACGGTAATGGTTTCCTTGTATGCCACCTTCGGCTTGCCGACATTGGCGCCAACGCCAAACTCGCGTAACAGCCGGTCCACAATGATCTCCAGGTGCAATTCTCCCATTCCGGAAATAATCGTCTGTCCCGTGTCGGGATTCACATGAACCTTGAAGGTGGGATCTTCCTGCATCAGCTTCCCCATGGTGAATCCCAGCTTGTCCTGATCCTCTCGGGTCTTGGGTTCGATCGCCACCGAGATGACCGGAGCGGGAAAATCCATGGCTTCAAGAACCACCGGATGTTTCTTGTCGCAGATCGTGTCTCCTGTACGAACGTCCTTCAGGCCAACCGCGGCAGTGATATCACCGGCGTAAACCTCTTTGATTTCCTCCCGCTTGTCGGCATGCATCTTGAGAAGTCGCCCGATCCGTTCATCCCGCTCCCGCGTACAATTGTAAGTCGTGGAACCTGACTTCAAAGACCCGGAATAGACTCGAAAAAAGGCCAGCTGTCCCACGAAAGGATCCGTAACGATTTTAAATATCAGTGCCGAGAAAGGCGCATCATCAGAAACTACTTGTTCCGTGGTCTCTTTGGTTTGAGGGTCGACTCCCAGGAGTGGAGGAACGTCAAGGGGGGAGGGGAGAAAACTGACAATGGCATCCAGCAGCGGCTGTACGCCTTTGTTTCGGAAGGCCGCTCCACACAAACAGGGCGTGAACTGAAGCTTGCAGGTCGCCTTGCGAATAGCGGCTCGCAGCTGGTCCGCCGGAATTTCCTTTTCAGCCAGGTACTCCTCCAGAAGCGCGTCGTCGGTCTCCACCACCATTTCGACCATCTTGTTCCGCCACTCCCGGGCTTCCTGCTGGTAGTCTTCCGGAATTTCGATCTCATCGAATTCGGAGCCCAGAGAATCTTCCTGATAAACAATAGCCTTCATCTCAATCAGGTCGATCACGCCTTTGAAATTCTCTTCGCTCCCTAGCGGAATCTGCACGGGAACAGGCTTGGCTTCCAGACGTTTTTTCATCGATTTTATCGAGGCAAAGAAATCAGCCCCCGCTCGATCCATCTTGTTCATGAAGGCAATGCGCGGAACGCTATACTTATCGGCCTGCCGCCACACCGTCTCGGATTGCGGCTCCACCCCGGCGACGGAATCGAAAACCGCCACAGCCCCGTCCAGGACCCTCAAGGAACGTTCCACCTCTGCCGTAAAGTCCACGTGACCGGGCGTATCAATAATATTGATCCGGGTGTCCTTCCAAAGACAGGCGGTGGCGGCGGAAGTAATGGTGATACCCCGCTCTTGTTCCTGAACCATCCAATCCATGGTGGCCGTGCCCTCGTGAACCTCACCCAATTTGTAGGTGATGCCGGTGTAGTACAAAATCCGCTCCGTAGTGGTGGTTTTGCCGGCATCGATATGGGCCATGATCCCAATATTGCGCGTTTGCTTTAGTGATACTTCTCTGGCCACGACTATTTATCTCAACTTTTCTCAAAGATTAGCTATCTGTTGTTTGTTGTTTGTGGTCCGTTGTCCGCTATCTGTCGTCTATTGTCTCTTGTCAGCCTTTCCCTACCACCGGTAATGGGCAAAGGCCTTGTTGGCATCCGCCATTCGTCGGACATCCTCTCGTTTATTCACCGCGGAACCACGATTGGCGGCGGCTTCCATCACCTCATTGGCCAGCCTCTCGGCCATGACTTTTTCTCCTCGTTCTCGGGCGTAATTCACAATCCAGCGGATGCCCAGGGAAACTCTGCGGCGTGTACTCACCTCAATGGGAACCTGGTAGGTAGACCCTCCAACCCGACGCGACTTCGTCTCCAACATCGGCTTCACGTTGTCCAAAGCCTTCTTGAGGATCTTCATCGAGTCTTCCCCAGTCTTCTCTTCTATCATTCCCATGGCCTGGTAGAAAATCCTCTCGGAGACGCTTTTTTCCCCCCGTTTCATCATCTTGTTGATGAAGCGACTCGCCAACTCGCTGTCGTAGACAGCGTCGGGCCGAATCTTTCTTTTCGGGACCTCTCGACGTCTTGGCATTTCAGCTTCTCCAGATACAAAACGAGCTGCAAAGAACCAGTCCATGCAGCTATGTAAGACCAGTCAGTTCCTTAGGTGCGGGTCCTTTTCGCCCCGTACTTGGAACGAGAAGTGTGGCGACCCTCTACTCCGACCGCATCCAGGGTACCCCGAATCACGTGATAGCGAACTCCGGGAAGATCCTTCACGCGGCCGCCTCGAATGAGCACAATGGAATGCTCCTGGAGATTGTGTCCAATCCCAGGAATGTAGGTCGTTACCTCAATCCCATTGGTCAACCGCACTCGAGCCACTTTTCTCAGAGCAGAGTTCGGCTTCTTCGGAGTCTGAGTATAGACTCGAACGCATACCCCTCTTTTCTGGGGACTGCCCTGGAGTGCCGGACTCTTGGTCTTCACCTTGACCCTCCGGCGCCCTTTACGAACTAACTGATTAAAAGTTGGCACTCTGTTCTCCTCAAATAAAAAAATGATGCCGACGCATCATTTCAATAAAGAAAAACTAGCTACAACGAGCCTTGAAGTTTAGCTTGACGCACCCTTCCTGTCAAGCACTGGAAACGCCGATTCTAGCCCCATTCTGGCAAAACCACAAAATTATCGGGAGCCCTCAAACCGGGTAGTTGAAGCCTTCCGGCAGCGAGTATACGATTGGACCTTTACGAAAGGTCTTCATGCTCCGTGCACAGTTGTTTTTTTATTCAGTTCTTTACACATTTTCAGTCATGCTCTACCTCCCTTTTTTCCTCTACCGGGTTGTGGTTCAGGACAAGAGCCTGGTCAATTTATGCAAACGATTCATTCCGCCGGCAGCACTGCCCACAACCATCCCCCCCGAGTCCACCCTTTGGATTCACGCCGTCTCTGTCGGCGAGGTAAAGGCGGCTGAACCGTTGGTCCGGGCGCTGACTGAAGACTCCCGAAAACTCTTTGTTTCCACCATCACGGATACCGGCCAGGGCCTGGCCAGAAGCCTGTTTGTGGGCCAGGCTCAGGTTTTTTACTTTCCCCTGGACTGGCAATGGCTCTGCCGTTTGTACCTGAGTCGGATTCGACCCTCGGCAGTGCTCCTGATGGAGACTGAGATCTGGCCCGGTTTCATCTCGGCTGCCGCCTCACTTGAAATCCCCATTCTGCTCATCAACGGACGTATTTCCGATCAGTCCTTTCGGCGGTATCAAGGCATTCAATTTTTCCTCGGCCCTCTCTTACAACTCATGAGTCACTTCTGCATGCAGACACGACAGGATAAGGAACGTATTTTGAAGTTGGGGGCCCGTGCCGATCGAGTCAATCAAATGGGGAATCTCAAGTACGATTACCAGCTTACCGAGATTCCGGAACAAACCGCGATGGTCAAACGGCTGGAGAACATTCTCAAGCCGGCCGCTGACGATTTCCTCTGGGTTTGCGGCAGCACCCGCGAAGGAGAAGAAAGACTTCTACTTGAAGTCTTTCTTCCCTTGAGCCAGAAATTCCCTACTCTACGGATGCTGCTGGCCCCTCGCCATCCTCACAGAGCCGAAGAGATCTCGCGGCTTGTGGACCATCACGGATTCAGCCATCTTCGAAGCTCCCAACTGGATTCGCAGAAGATCACTTCCCCTCGAGTGCTCATCCTGGATTCGATTGGAGAGCTGGCCTACCTCTATCAACTGGCCGATGTTGTCTTTGTAGGCGGGAGCCTGGTGGCCACCGGAGGACACAACATCATCGAGGTGGCCTACTTCGCAAAGCCCATACTCTTTGGTCCCCATATGGAGAATTTCAAGGAGATTTCCTCTGCCTTTCTGGAATCCTATGCAGCCCTTCAAGTACAGTCCGCAAAAGAACTCACTTCCAAGCTCCATGATCTTCTCAGCGATGCCGACACCCGAAGGTGGCTGGGTCGCAACGCCCGGAAAGTCGTTCGCGACAATCAGGGGGCCGTCGAACGAACCCTTCAAATTGTGCGACAATATGCCGGGCGAACTAACGCGCGCGGAAAAGCGCGCTGGCGCGCGTAGTACGTAATAGAAGAACCGTGCTCCGCACGGCGAAAAGCCACGCTTCGCGTGCCGGAAAAACGCCTCGCTGAAGCTCGGCGTGGAGAAAGATGTTTAGGGCGCACAAACGAGCGCCCTCAATTAATGAACTATCGAACTGGGTGTCAATCGATCAAACGGTCAGGGGTCAGGGGTCAGGAGCGGTCCTTTCGGAACCGAAAAACCGAAAATCGAAGTCCCAAATTCGAAATAAACTCCAATTGGGATTTCGGATTTGGGATTTCGGATTTTCTGTCAGACGGTAAGGCTCACAATCCCCCTGTCAGGTTGTCAGCTGTCAGTTGTCAGCTTTCTTCATGAAGTATTTACTTTCGCGGCTTTACGGTTTCATTGTTTCCCTGCGGGTATTTCTCTACCAGCGGGGGACCCTTTCCTCACAGCAACTCCCCCACCCCGTCATCAGCGTGGGCAATCTGACTGTGGGAGGCACCGGCAAGACTCCCCTGGTGAGCTTTCTGGCACAGATCTTGAAGAAAGCCGGCTACCAGCCCATCATTTTGACCCGTGGCTACAAGAGAAGGAACCCGACACCAATCCTGACCGTGAGCGATGGGAAAAAGATCCTGTGCAGTTGGGAGGATTCTGGGGATGAACCCTATCTGCTGGCACGAAATCTGGAGGGTGTACCGGTCGTGGTCTCAAAGAATCGTTACCAGGCCGGGCGGTCCGTCCAACACGATTACTCCGACCCGATTATCTATCTACTCGATGACGGCTACCAACATCTTCAACTCAAACGGAATTTGAATATCCTGTTACTGGATGCGACCGACCCGTTCGGGGGAGGGCAGTTGCTGCCGCGGGGACGATTGCGGGAGAGCACCCGGGGTCTGAAGCGGGCCGACGCTATCATCATCACCCGGTCTCACATCCCATTTGAGATGGAGGCGGTAAACCAGCACATTCGTAAATGGAACCCCTGGACACCGATCACCTATTTCCACCACGACGCGACTTCGCTGTACGATCTCAAGACGGGAGAGCAACAATCCATCCGCAGAGGTTTTGGAAAAAGAGTGATCGCCCTGGCAGCAATCGGCAATCCCCGGGTTTTCCTGAGTGATCTCGAACACTATCAGATGAAAATCCAGGACCGTTTCATTTTTCGCGATCACCACCCCTACACTCAATCCGACCTGGATGGTGTTCTGGACCGCCTGACGGACCTCCAGGCTGCGATGGTGGTCACAACCCAAAAGGATTCCGTCCGCCTGGAACACCTGAACTTCGAAGAGTCGCAAATTTTTGTACTGGGGATCGAAGCCGTTCCCGAGAACCTGGCTGAATACAAGAAGGAATTTCTCGACCAGGTGAAAGGCCTATGAGATCCGTCAAACACCTCTTGATCCGCGGGACCAACTGGATCGGTGATTCGGTGATGTCACTGCCGGCCCTTCGTGAACTGCGACGCCTGTACCCGGAACAGCACCTATCTCTTCTGGTGACACCCTGGGTGTCGGGCCTGTTTGAGGGCCAGGGGATCGTCGATGAAATCATCCCCTTCCCCTCCGGCGGCCTGGGCTGGCGAGACTTGATTCAGTTGCGTGGACAGCTGGCCCGTTTCCATACCGCCATTCTCTTTCAAAACGCTTTTCGTGCTGCCGCCGTGACACTCCTGGCAGGGATTCCCGAACGGGTCGGCTACGCCACCGATGGACGCAGCCTTCTGTTGACCCGCCGGGCCCGCGCCCGCAGCAAGGAACTCAAGCGGCATCAGGTCTACTATTATCTGGATCTCCTCTACCAAACCGGGCTTTCTCCCCTCAACTATCTCGAGCAACCCGACTTTAAACCCGACATCCACCTCGAAGCCGGTTCGGAAGGAGTGCAGCGAGCCGACCAGTTATTGCTGGCGGCCGGGCCATCATCCCAGGGCCCCCTGGTGGTGATCAACCCGGGGGCCTACTACGGGCCGGCCAAACGCTGGTTCTCAGACCGCTATGCCGCCCTGGCCGACCGCCTCATTGACGAAGTCAAGGCCGACATCGTGCTGGTGGGATCCCGGGAGGAACAAACCCTTGCTCAGGAAATTCAGACCCTTGCCCAAAACCCCCTCAAGATTCTAACGGGGCAAACCGACCTCCTGTCCCTGATGGGGGTTTTGAGTCGGTGCGATCTCTTTGTCACCAATGATTCCGGTCCCATGCACCTGGCGGCCGCACAGGGCACCCCCCAGATCGCTCTTTTCGGATCCACCGATGAAGTAGCCACCGGCCCCTTCAGTTCCAAAGCTCGAGTCCTTCACAAACATGTTGAATGCAGTCCCTGCCTTTTGCGAGAATGCCCTATCGATTTACGCTGCTTTTCGCGAATGGCAGTGGATGAAGTTTATGATGCCGTTCACGCGGCACTTTAGCCATGGGGAACCAACGGGCGATTTTTCTTGACCGTGACGGAACCTTGAACGAGGAGGTCGGGCACCTGCGCCGGACCGAGGACCTGCGCATCTACCCGGAGGCCCTGGAAGCTGTGAGGAAAATCAACCAAAGCGGCGCCCTGACCATCGTCATCACCAATCAGTCGGCCATCGCCCGCGGTTTTCTGGACGAGGAAGAACTGGGCGATCTGCATGGTTTCCTCCAGGAAGAATTCCGGCGAGAGGGAGCCCGGATTGATGGCTTTTATTACTGCCCCCATCACCCGGATGCCGGCACGGGTGCCTATACTCAGGAATGCACCTGCCGAAAGCCCCAGCCCGGCATGCTCATACGCGCGGCACGGGAACTCCACCTCGAGATTGCCACCAGTTTCATGATCGGCGATAAACTGGACGAGGTGGAAGCCGGCCACCGAGCAGGATGCCGATCCGTCCTGCTCAAGACCGGTTATGGGGAAGGCGAGTTGCGAGTTCTGGATCAAGGCGAGTTTTCGGCACCCTTCGAGGAGGTTTCCTTGCGGAGACCGGTTCACGTTGCCGAGAATGTCCTCAAAGCCGTTGATTGGATCATGGAGCAAACATTTGAAAGACCGTCTGGAATCACTGATTGAACAATTCTCCCAGCTAAAGATCCTGGTGCTGGGGGATTTCATCCTGGATGAATTTGTGTTCGGAGAGATCTCTCGGATCTCACGGGAGGCTCCGGTTCTGATCCTGAAGTATCGTGGTACCAATACGGCTCCGGGCGGCGGCGCCAACACCGTTTCCAATGTCGACCAATTGGGGGCCGAGGCGATCCCGGTCGGATTCCTGGGAAAGGACCAGGCGGCCGACCAACTGCTCTCCGGTTGGTCCGATCGAGTCAACAAACAATATACCTTTCAAGACCCCGCCTTCCAGACCACTCGAAAATCCCGATTCCTTGCCGGCTCCTTTCATTCCTTTCAACAACAGGTAGTGCGCCTGGACTACGAGCACCCCTACCGCCTGGCCGAGGAGCATGAGCAGAAGATCCTGACATCTCTTTCAGAACTGGTCCCCGAGATCGACGCCCTGATCCTTTGCGACTACAGCCTGGGAAGCATCAACTCTGGAATCCGCGAGGCGGCGCTGTCTCTGGCACAAGAGCATGAGAAATACATCGTTGTGGATTCACGCGACCGCCCCCAGAACTATGCCGGTGCCACCTCCATCACGCCCAACCTCACGGAGATCGAAGCCGCGCTGTCCATTCAGATCGGAGATGATCTGGATGTCTTGGAAAAGGTGGGCTCGCGACTGCTCGAGGAATGGAGCCTGAAAGCCCTGCTGGTAACACGAGGGAAGCTGGGGATGTCCCTTTTCACAGAGGACGGTATGACTCCCATCCCCATTTACGGCAGCGATGAGATCGCCGACGTTACCGGTGCCGGTGACACGGTTACGGCAACCTACAGCCTGGCCCTGGCGGCGGGCGGATCCTTCCAGCAGGCGGCACGACTGGCCAACTATGCGGCCGGTCTTGTGGTCATGAAAAAGGGTACCGCCACCATCTCTTCAGCCGAACTGCTGGATGCCGTCCAGAAGGACGTTTAGCCCGAGTTGTGCAAAATGTGGGTTCCCTCCCCTACCTCAATATATAGGGGGTTGCGAAAACTGAGGATTCGGCGAGCTATCTTCCGAAGCCCCCGAAGGGGCAACAATAAGGAGTTTCGTGGTGGAGACCAAGATCAAAGAACTTCCTGAACTCCGAGAAGTCGTGGCCCGATATCGAAGCGACGGCAAGACCGTGGTCTTCGCCAATGGCTGTTTCGATCTGATCCACGTCGGGCATATCCGTTATCTTGAGGCCGCACGTACTCTCGGAGATCTTCTCGTGCTAGGATTAAACGGAGACGAATCCGTTAGACTCCTGAAAGGATCTGGCCGTCCCGCGATGAACCAGGAAGAACGAGCTGAAGTGTTAGCCGCCATGGAGTGTGTGGATTACGTGATCCTTTTTGACGACCTTACAGCGGAGCGCCTGCTCCGGGAACTCCAGCCCGATATCCATGCCAAAGGCACTGACTACTCCGAAGATACTGTTCCCGAGAGGAAAACCGTACTCGCCTACGGGGGATCGGTCAGGATCGCGGGAGATCCCAAGGACCACTCCAGCAAGGACCTTTTAAAGCAGATCGCCGAAGGCAGACCCTTGAGCCGAAATGATTAGCCATACCTCCCCCTCCGCCGTTCGGAAAATTTTGATCGTCAAGCTCGGCTCATTCGGCGATATCATCCATGCCATCCCTGCCCAGCAACATATCCACCAGCATCGCCCTGAGACCGAGATTCACTGGCTGACCGAACCTCCTTACGCCGCACTGCTTGGCCGGATTCCAGGCATCCAGCGAGTCTGGATCGCCAACACCAAAAAATGGCGCCGCCAGATCACTTCCCTTCCCGAAGCCGTTCGGTTGATCGGATCCCTGCGGCGGCAGCATTTTGATAAGGCGCTGGACCTTCAGGGTCTTATCAAATCGGCTGTCCTGGCCCGTCTTTCGGGCGCCCGTCAGGTGGTCGGATTTGATCGAGAACAATCCAGAGAACCCGCCTCCGCCTATTTTTATTCCGACACTCTGCCGGGAGACAACGGCAACAAGCCCCACGCCATTGAAATCAATCTCGAACTGACCCGATCTCTGGATTGCAGGCCCAACGGAGCCAGTCCCCTGATTCCCTTGAACCTGCCCGAGGAGGCCCGCAGCTATGTGGACCGACAACTGGACCTGGCCGGGATCACCCGTCCGGTCCTGTTCAACCCCGGCGCCGGCTGGATCACCAAGCGTTGGGGGGCAGCCAACTACGGTCGCCTTCTGGTCCAACTGCAACAGCAGCTGGAGCTCCCCGTGGTTGTCGCGTACGGCCCCGGTGAGGAGGAGCTGGTCGGGCAAATGGAAGCCGCAGTCGGATCTCCTGTGGTGGCCTTCCCCACCGACTTCGTTCAACTGGCCGCCCTGTGCCGCCGCTCCCGATTGATGGTGGCCGGAGATACCGGCCCCCTGCATCTGGCAGTGGCTTTGGGAACGCCCACGGTAGCCATCCTGGGGCCCACCTCTGCCTGGCGCAATGGACCCTTTAACCCGGAAGATGTGATCGTGAAGCGTGATCTGCCCTGTTCCGACTCCTACAAGCGAACCTGTGATCAATTCATCTGCATGGACATTCCGGTTGAGGATGTTTTCGATGCCGTGGTTCGACGCCTTGGCCAATGACTATCGTTCAACGTATTCGAGTTCCGGCCGGAATGGCTTTTGCTCTGACTTTTCTGTATTTTTCGCACCCCCGGCAGGACCTTTTTCTGGCGGGACTGGGTCCGGCTCTTGCGGGCCTGGGAGTTCGCATCTGGGCCGCCGGTCACATTGAAAAAGGCAGCCAACTGGCCACGAGTGGCCCCTATCAACGGACCCGAAATCCACTCTACTTTGGATCTTTTCTGATCGGGCTGGGTTTCACCCTGGCCTCCGCCCAGGTGTGGCTGGTAGTTTTTTTTATCCTACTTTTTTTCGCCCTCTATATCCCGGTGATGCGGCGAGAAGAAAAAGAACTCGAACACACCTTCGGTTCCGAATACGACTCCTATCGACGACAAATACCTCTTTTTTTGCCCCGCATTTCAGTTGGCAGTCCAACCGGGGCTTCGACTTCGGCACCACTCCCACGCAACTTTCAGTGGCGGTTGTTTATCTTAAATCGTGAGTACAATGCAGTGATGGGCTTCGTGGTCATCGCCGTGGTACTTTGGGCGAAGATGTTATGGAGCTGAAACGAGTTCCCCTTCTGACTTTTTTGATCCCGGCCTTACTGATGGTCCCGGATGGAGGCCGAGCTTCGGCCCCCCCCCCTCAAACCCTTCTGGGGGATCCCGGGGAGTACTCCGTTCCCTTTCGAGAGGGAGAAAGCCTTCGCTTTGAAGTCAATTGGAAGCCCCTCTTCCTGATACCCGCTTTCAAGGCGGGGGAATTCGCCCTTTCCATCAAAGGCTCCTATTACAACGAGCGCCCTGCCTACACCATCTCCGGGACGGCATACTCGGCCGGTTTGCTGAACTCGGTGTCCGCTCTTCGGGTCCGCGATCGTTTTGAGTCCAACATCGATCACGAAACCTTTCAGTCCTATCGACTCCTGAGGCAGACACGCCGCAACGAGCGTAAGAGGGATCTGGAGGTTCTTTTTGATTACCAGAACGAATCCATTTTCCTTCGCGAATGGAATACCGAAGTCGAACCACCCCTGGAGATTCGCAATGAGGAGACCCAGGGGATTCCGGGACCGGTGTCGGACATCCTGTCCATCTTCTACGTGGCACGCCTGCGTTCCCTCCGTCCCGGAGATTCCTATTTGATTCACTTGAATGACCGCGGCAAGATCAAACCGGTCACGATTGAGGTGCAGGCAAAAGAACAGGTGCTCACCGACATTGGCTCCTTCGACTCGGTCAGGATCAGTACCGTGGGCGGCCTGTTCAGCAATGGGGGGGATTTGCTGATTTGGTACTCCACCGATCCACTACGCGTCCCCGTTCGATTTGAAGCCGATGTGAAGCTGGGCAAGGTGTACGGCAAGCTTATCGGGTTGGAAACTCACCAGATGACCCGTTCGGTGATCCAGATCGACTGAGCCGCGGGCGCTGGTCGAAGACCAGCGTGTTCCACATTCCAGGTTCCACCTTTCACAAATCCGTAGTGTGGGAGGCGCCTCAGTGCGCCGATTCCGGAATGCCGCTCTGTGAGCGGCCCTTTCGGACACACCCAGGATTACCGGCAAGTAGAGATATAAGCCGAGTCCTGTTCCCTTTTCAGGGCGGTGATCATTCGTCTAGGAATTGGGTTGCCCCAATCCTCAAGCGGCTTACCCGCTCCGCCATCACCGGACGAATCCGGTGAACTGGCCGGGCCGACCAAAAGCAGAGCCTATTCAGCCTTGCACCGCGTGGGGTTTACCGTGCCTTCGATGTCACCATCGAAGCGGTGGGCTCTTACCCCGCCGTTTCACCCTTACTCCAACAGAGCGTAAAACCCTTCTGAAGCGGTTTATTTTCTGTGGCACTTTCCGTAGGGTCGCCCCTCCTTCCCGTTAGGAAGCACGCCTGCCCTATGGTGCTCGGACTTTCCTCCTACCACGAATGGAAGGCGATCACCCTCTCTACTTGCCGGACTGGGTTCAATTCTAGCACAGGGGCGCCCAAATCATGGACAATGCGGGCCTGGGGTAACTCCACCCCATCCAAGAACGGCTCTCATTTCCCCTTCCTGAGTGGAAAATCAGCGTGAATCAAGTCGAAAAAACCAGGCCCGAGCCAGCCGAGCTATCTCTTCGGGTGTTGGCTCCTCCTGGCTTGGATTCCTCCGGCGCCTGATTTCATGAAGCTCTCTGATCACCTCCGGATCCTCCTCATGTGTAGCACGGACCGGGTAGAGTTTTTCCCCCACTCTGACCCTCATGTTCGGATCCTGACTCAGGAACCCGGCCCAGCGGCTTTCGCCTCCTCTACCGGAGAAGATATAAAGGACCCCCTCACGAAGAACATATCCGGTATTGACCGAGTATGGATCCGAGGGACGCACCTCATTGGTGACCGTGCGGACCTCCTTCACGAAGCTCCAGTCATCAATCGGCGCGGTAACTTCCTCTCCGCGAAGCTGCTTGCCCGGAATAATGGAGTAAGGGTCACTGCGGTTGAGGTAGAGAAACAGGAGGGTCGCCATCAACATGGCCAACCCGGCCGCTACCCCTTTCAGTACCTTTTCAATCATGTCTAACTTTTTGCCTCTTCTTTCTTTTCCCGGCTACCCCGTATTATGCACAAATTCTCTCCTGCGGTAATCTCAATTTCAAGAAATGGTAAGGGTCCTGCCATTGACGCTTCCCCCCAAGTAGTTGACAATAAAAATGTGGGGACGTAGCTCAGCTCGGAAGAGCGCCTGAATCGCACTCAGGAGGTCGAGGGTTCGAATCCCTTCGTCTCCACCACTCTAACCTATTATCCATCAATAGTTTCCCGGAGCACATCCTTCACGCTACAGGAAGAGATCTGGCCTATGGGTAACAAATGGGTAACACTTTGAGCCTCGCTAGGCCCCTTCTCCCAACTGAACCACACGTCCGAAATACGCAACAAATGAATTACTTCTTGCCCTCCAAAGGATTTCATCGACTCAACCCGAGATTGCCCAAATCCCCAACTTTCGCTGACGGGATACGAAATTATGAGGAGAGAACAGTTGCTTTGAGGTTGGAGGGCTGATAGAGTTTGGCCATTCATCACAAGCTGGCTCGAAACTTCATATTCGAAGTTAGTCGCAGTGATGTCGGGTTAGCATGCTTTTTTCAATTTTGCCACCTAAACGACCCAGTCAAAGGGGGACTTATGTTTAAAAAGGGAATCATCTTTGCAGTCGCTATTCTTCTCGTTTCCGGCGTCGCCTGGTCCCAGGTGACCCGGGGCAGGATTTCGGGAACGGTTTCCGATGAAACCGGCGCTCTGATACCGGGCGT
>JAYZBY010000014.1:0-12169 GCA_036338555.1 Acidobacteriota bacterium
GAGATCCTGCAACAGAAACTCGTCAAGCGGAAGGTTCCACTCAAGGCGCTCTCCTACGGAAAAATCGAAAGCGCTCTGGGGACAACTCTGCGTCAGCGAGTCGGAATCCAGCAGGGCATTCCCACCGAAAAAACCAAAGAAATTGTCCGTTTTATCCGCGACACTAAGCTGAAGGTCAAAAGCACCATTCAAGGAGACTCGGTTCGGGTGTCGAGCCGGGATCGCGACACCTTGCAGGACATCATCGCGCTTCTCAAAGAGAAGGATTTCGGCATCGATATCCAATTCACCAACTACCGGTCCCAATAAGGGTCATCCTGCTTTTTCGAGGCAAGGCAATGAGAAGCCCAGCTCGAACCATTGTGAAAGGGACGTTAATTCTTTTCGCTGTGGCCGGCTTGTTCGCTCTGGCCAGGGCGTTTGACGTCCAGCAACTGCTTCGGGAGGCGCTGGACTGGATTTCCTCTCTGGGACCCTGGGGGGCCGTCTCCTTCATTGTTCTTTATGTGCTTGCTACCGTTTTCTTCGTGCCGGGGTTTATCCTCACCCTGGCGGCAGGGGTTCTGTTTGGTGTGGTTTGGGGTTCTGTGGCGGTTTCTGTCGCCTCCATAGCAGGTGCCACCCTGGCCTTTTTGATCGGTCGTTACCTGGCCCGGGATTGGGTGGCCCAGAGGATCCAGGGAAATGAGAAATTCGAGGCCATTGACCAGGCGGTGGCGGGAGAGGGATGGAAGATCGTGGGATTGGTCCGTCTTTCCCCTGTTTTTCCCTTCAACCTTCTCAACTACGCCTTCGGCATCACCAAGGTATCTCTCAAGGACTACTTCCTCGCCAGCTGGATCGGAATGCTGCCGGTAACGGTGATATACGTGTACGTCGGATCCCTGGCCGGTGATCTGGCCACCCTCGGCAGTCAGGAGCGTTCCCGCGCACCCGGTGAGTGGGGACTTTACCTCATCGGTTTGGTGGCCACTATTGTTCTGACCATCTACATTACTCAAATCGCTCGTAAAGCTCTTCAAAAAAAGGTTGCCTAACCATAAGGAGGAAACTCTCATGACTCCGCCCGAAGGAAACCCGGTGATTGTCCCCCCCATGGACTCCCACAATAAAACCCTCGTCTCCAATGTTCATCCGCTTGACTGGGTCAACCCAAAACCCGCGCCTCGATACAATCTGGTGGTGATTGGGGCGGGAACGGCTGGCCTGGTCACGGCCGCCGGGGCCGCCGGTCTGGGAGCCAGGGTGGCCCTGATTGAAAAGTCGCTGCTGGGTGGCGACTGTCTCAACGTGGGATGTGTTCCCTCCAAGGTGGTGATCCGGTCTTCGCGGGCCGTGGAAGACATCCGTTCGGCCTCCCAGTTTGGAGTTTCCGGAGATGCCAGTCCGGAAGTGGACTTCTCCGCCGTGATGGAACGAATGAGGAACCTCCGGGCCCAGATCTCTCACCACGATTCGGCGCGAAAATTTCGCGATCTTGGAGTGGATATTTTTTTAGGAGAGGGCCGATTCTCCGGTCCCGACCGGGTGACGGTAGAGGATAGGATGCTGCACTTTAAAAAGGCCGTGATCGCAACCGGCGCAAAACCGGCGCAGCCACCCATAGAAGGATTAAAGGAAACGGGCTTTCTGACCAACGAAACGATTTTCACGCTGACGGATCGGCCCGATCACCTGGCCATGGTAGGAGGCGGACCCATTGGCTGCGAGCTCTCCCAGGCCTTTGGCCGCCTGGGAACCAGGATCACCCTCATTGAAGCGGGATCGCAGTTCCTGGCCCGGGAAGATCCGGAAGCGGCCGCCATCCTTGCCGAAATCTTCCGAAAAGAGGGCATCGATGTCCGATTGGCCACCCAACTGAAGAAAGTGACTTCGAACCAGGGCAAAAAGCACCTTCACATGGAGAGGGAAGGCGAAGAAACGACCCTTGAAGTGGATGAAATCTTTGTAGGAGTCGGACGCGTTCCCAATCTGAAAAGCTTGAACCTGGAAGCGGTCGGGGTGGAGTACACCCATCGCGGGGTTACAGTGAACGATTGCCTGCAGACCACCAATTCGAGGATTTACGCAGCCGGGGACATCTGCATGAACTGGAAGTTTACCCACGCCGCTGACGCAGCTGCCAGAATCGTGATCCAGAATGCTCTTTTTCTGGGTCGTAAGAAGCTCAGCGCCCTGACCATGCCCTGGTGTACCTATACCGATCCTGAAGTGGCCCACGTGGGGATGTACGAACGGGATGCCAGGGACCAAGGCCTCCAGGTTGAAACCTTTGTCAGACCCCTCGAGCAGGTGGACCGAGGGCTCATCGATGCCGAAGTTGGATTCGTGAAGGTGCTGGTTCAAAAGGGTTCCGACCGGATTCTGGGAGCCACCATAGTGGCCCGTCATGCGGGTGAGATGATCAGTGAAATCACGCTGGCCATGGTGGCCGGTGTGGGCTTGAAAACCCTCTCAGGGGTTATCCACCCTTATCCAACCCAGGCTGAAGCAATGAAGCAGATCGGAGACCTCTACAGCCGGACCCGACTCACCCCCTTTGTCAAAAAGCTGCTTTCAACCTGGCTGACCTGGACCCGGTAAGTGGTGCAGTGGTGCAGTGGTGCTGTGGTTAGGGGTCCAGCTTTCCCCTGTGTCTCTGTGGTGAAAATCTTCTTGGTGTCTTCGTGGTTCAGCCACTACCCCCATACCAGAAATTCCCGGCCAATATAGTAGACTCTTTATATGCCTAAAAAGCAGCGCAAAATCAAAGAAGACCTCAACCTGAACAATATTGTTTCGCAGCAGTTCGATCAGGCGGCGGCCTTGATGAACGAACCCCAGGGCCTGCTCGAGAAGATCAAGAAATGCGACAACGTCTTTCAGGTCACCTTCCCGGTAAAGATCGGCAACAAGATCAAGCACTTCGTCGGATGGCGCGCAGAGCACTCCCATCATCGCAAACCGTTGAAAGGCGGGCTCCGGTTCAGCCCCCTGGTCAATCAGGACGAGATCATGGCACTGGCCGCCCTGATGACTTACAAATGTGCCTTGGTAGACGTTCCCTTTGGGGGATCCAAGGGGGGGGTCGCCGTCAATCCCCGTGAGCTGGAAGTCCGGCATCTGGAGCAACTTACTCGGCGGTTCACCGTCGAGCTTCTTCGCAAGAACTTTATTGGGCCTGGCGAGAACGTCCCCGCACCCGATATGGGAACCGGAGAAAGGGAGATGGCCTGGATTTTCGACACCTACGACACCTTCCATCCTGGAGACATAGACAACATGGCCTGCGTCACCGGCAAGCCGGTGACCCAGGGGGGTATCCGAGGTCGCCGGGAGGCAACGGGACGGGGCGTTCAATTTGGCATCCGCCAGGTCTTTCAACATCCCAACGAAATCAAGGCACTGGGCCTGGACCCCGGACTGGCGGGAAAACGCGTGGCCATACAGGGATTTGGCAACGTCGGTTATTATGCCGCTCGCTTCCTTTCCGAGCAGGACGACTGCAAGATCATTGCCATCGGTGAACACGATGGTGTCGTTTCCAATCCCAAAGGGTTGGAAATTTCCAAGCTCTTCAGGCACCGCAAACACCATGGCACAATACTGGATTTTCCGGGAGCTAAAAGCATTGCGGATCCGGAAGCCGTGCTCGAGACCGAGTGCGATATCTTGATCCCCGCCGCCCTGGAGAACCAGATCACGCTGAGCAACGTGGATCGCATTCGGACAAAAATTGTGGCTGAGGCGGCTAACGGACCGTTGACACCCCGAGCCGAAAAGAAATTGCTCAAGCGAGGCGTGCTGGTCATCCCCGATATTTATCTCAATGCCGGAGGTGTAACGGTTTCTTACTTCGAATGGAGCAAAAACCTGGCCCACATCCGATACGGTCGCATGGGGAACCGCCTGGAGGCGTCCCGGGGAGAGCACCTGGTGAAGTATCTAGAAGCGATGGAAGGACAACCCATCTCCGGCCCCAGCCGCGAGCTCTTTCTAAAGGGTGCCAAGGAGGCCGACCTGGTGAACTCGGGTTTGGAAGGAACGATGGCCCTGGCCTATGAAGAAGTTCGGGCTATTTTCCGGCGGCGGCGCCGCGTCCCCGATCTGAGGACGGCAGCCTATATTGTGGCCATTCAAAAGGTCGCCACCGCTCTACGGGAGCTGGGCATCTTCCCTTGAGCTATTGGTCCCCACCATTGGTTGTTCCCATTGCCATCCCGCTTGATACAATTGGGGCCATGACCAAAGGAAGTGACCGAATCAAGGTCGTCTGTCCCCTCTGCAACGGCAACCTGACGGTGGACTCCAAGACCGGACTCGTTCTCCACAGCCAAGGGAAAAAATCCGGCTACTCTTTCGAGGATGCTCTCGATCAGGTTCAAACACGCAAGGAAAAGTCTGACGAGCTGTTTCAAAAAGCCTTCGAGGACGAAAGGGAACGGCGAGAAGGTCTGGAAGGTAAGTTTCGTGAGGCTCTTGATTCCCAGGATGAACTGGACGAGCCGCCCAATCCCTGGGAGATGGATTGAGTTCGAAGGCTGACCCGTTCGCAGATACAGGAGAGTGTGCCGGTCGCATCGACGATTTTTTGAGGTCGCAGGTCTCAACGGGTGATCCCACTTAGCCCGGACTCCGCTCAACTTGAAAAGGAGCAGCGCCCTGCCCGAAAAAACAAACCGCTTCCCGGTCCTTTGAGGAAACAACAAAGCAGTCTTCTCTTAGGGGTGATACTACTGGGCATCTGGACCCTGGTGGGAACGATCGGATTTACCTACATCGAAGGATGATCATTGTTCGACTCGTTCTACATGACCATTCTCACCATTTCAACGGTTGGCTCCGGTGAGGTTCACCCCTTGACAGGGCCAGGTCACATCTTCGCCAGTTTCGTCATCGTTCAGTTCGTGCACAGGGCAGTCCTGCAGAAGACCGAGGACAGATTCCAACTCGACATCTCGGAAAAGAATGCCGCGTTCAATCTCTTCTCTTTCCCAACTATTGGTTTGATCAGCCATTTCTCTGATGATAACTCTAAAAAAAACTAGAACCCTGTCAATCTTCTTTCTTGTCAGAGAGTTCGTGAGTCCATTCTGTAAAACTGTGGTGGGCCTTGCTGCAGGCCCTGCCGGAACCGATTACCACCTTTCGCTTGATCCCTGTTTGGGACGCCATTACAATTCACCCGAAAACAAGTCGTCCCCGGCCCTGATGGAACTCCAAGGAGACCTTCTATGCTCAAGCACGGCAATTTTCGAACTGACCGGAGAGAATTTCTTCAACGAGTCGGCGCCGCCGGAGCCCTGGCGGTGCTGGGGCCAGCCACTGCACAGGCCGCTCAGCTGCCCCCGACTTCCGAAGCGCCGGGCCCCATCCACTGGCAACGCTACGGCTACGACCTCCAGAACACGCGGTTCAATCCCCTGGAGAAGACACTCGGTAAAAACAACGTCTCTCGACTCCAGGTCAAGTGGCAGTTCGATTTGGATATGCCTATTGAAACCACTCCAGCCGTGGTCGGCAATCTGCTCTTTTTCGGAGTGCAGGGCGCCCTCTACGCTCTGAACACTCTCAATGGAGAGCGCAAATGGAAGTATGAGATGGTTTCATCCGATCAAGGCCGCCCGGCGAGGGCCTCGACACTGGGCCGCGGGGCCCAATTCTATAAGGGACGTCTCTACTTTGGAGACTCCCTCGGCATCGTGCACTGCCTGGATGCGGCCACCGGGAAATCGATCTGGAAAACGAGCGTTCAGCCGGATACCACCCGCACCCGACCCATCAGGGTTCATTGTGCCTGTGCCGCCTTCGATGGGAAAATCTACGTGGGAACGGTGGGCCAAATGAACCGCGCTCTTTGCCTGGACGCTGAGACCGGAGCCATTCGATGGCAGTTCTGGGTGACCGGGCCTGACTATCCCGGCGGCGGAGGGTCCATTTGGACCTCGCCCGCCGTGGATGAACAACAGCGCAACGTCTACTTCACGACCGGGAGCGTTAAGATTTTCGAACCCGGCCCGGCCCTCTATACCGAAAGCATTCTCGCCCTTGACGCTGACACCGGACTCCTCAAGTGGTTTTATCAAATTCGGCCCAATGACCCCCACGACCTCGACTTCAGCAGCCATCCCATTCTTTTTGACGCGGAGGGCCCACCCTTGAAGCAGGGCGCGATCCGCCAATGTCTGGTCGCCACCAACAAGTCCGGGGTCTACTGCATGAATCGCTACACGGGCGAGCAGTTCTGGCGGGCGCAACTGACCCCCAGGTATTATTTCGGCGGTCCCAACGCGGACGGGATCGCGGTGGCCTACAATAAAGTTTTCGTGGTCTCCAACGCCGCCACTCAGTCGATCGGCAAACCCCCGCTCTCAGTGACGGCCGCCCTGCATGGGTACACCGGCGATATCTTGTGGTGGACCTACAATCTGGATGGCATCAGCCAAGGCGGGATTGCGGTCGCCAACGGTCTTCTCTACCAGGGATTCAATAACGGACGCATCGAAGTCCTGGATACGGATACCGGAAGGGTGCTCTGGGAACATACCCTGCCCACCAGTCGCCGGGCCGGCTTCACCATCGCCGACGGCACCCTTTTTTGCAGCAACGGAATTCCGGGGGCCACCCTGGAGGGAGGGCGTCCCGGAATGAATCCACCGGAAATGGTGGAGAAATTCATGGGCGCGGGCCGTTATTCCCTTTACGCCTTCTCACCGGATGGCCAGTAGGAGGTAAATTACACCGATGAAAATCATTTCCCTCACTCGACGTCAGTTCCTGCTGGCCGGTGGCATTGCCACAGCCGGGGGGGGGCGGACCCTACTCGGCGGACAGAACCTCCAGTCAGAGACCTTGGCGGATGACCAGCCCACCATTCACAGCCTTCGAAGACTTTCCGACTCGCTGTTTTGTTTTGATCCGGTGGGCCTTTTTGTCGAACCGGGGGAGACCATCCGCTACCTACCCGGACGAATGGGGTTCACCACACTAACGGCCTACCATCCGGACAACGACAATCACGAGCTGCGAATTCCTGAAGCCGCCGAGCCCTTTGATTTCGGTTTCCCGGAGCAAGTGTTTTTTGACTGGGTTCTTGAAGTTGAGGGGACCTACGACTTTTTCAGCAAACACCAGGAAGTCCTGGGCATGGTAGGGCGGATCGTGGTGGGCCGTCCCGGAGGGCCTGGAGAAAAACCGTGGGGATATGGAGGCAGGGAAGGTCGCAACCCGATTTACAAGGGCGTACTCAAGACCGCCGAGATCCTTGACTCCCGGGAGATCGTACAGAAAAAACGGGTTCCCTTCCCCTTTGACGATATGATCCCACCCTATCCAATCTGGGATTAGTGAATGGGTCCGCAAAAATCAAAGTCCTTCCCTTTGGGGAACCTACTTAAGAATCTGGAGAAAAGGAATCTGAACCGCTTATGTCTCAGAGCGACTTAAAAGGCAGAATCGTCATTATCACAGGTGCCGGCGGCGGCATGGGAAGCGCCATGACGCTGGGAGTTGCCTCCAGGGGTGCTCAGGTTACGGCGGTGGATGCTGATCCGGCATCGGTGGATGCCGTGGCCAAAGCCGTGGCGGAAAAAGTCGGCCCGGGCGCCGTGCTTCCATTGGTCGCCGATGTCACCCGCCTTGAAGAGTGCCGGAATATCGTGGAGCAAACACGCCTTCAGTTTGGCGGGGTGCATGCCCTGGTCAACAACGCCGGCGTCGGGATGCAGTCGATCCGCAAGGACTACATGAACGAGCCGGTACCCTTCTGGGAGGCCGATCTGGACCGTTGGCAACGGCTGATGGATGTAAACTGGAAGGGCCCCTTTATTTTGGCCAGTCTTGTCGCACCCCATCTGATCGATCAGGGTTGGGGGCGGATCGTCAACGTGACCACCAGTTTGGATACCATGCACCGGCGTGCCTACACGCCCTATGGACCTTCCAAAGCGGCTCTGGAAGCAGCCAGTTCGTGCTGGGCCAAGGACCTGGAGGAAACCGGGGTCACGGTCAACGTGCTGGTACCGGGAGGCCCGACCAACACCGGTTTCATTCCTTCCGACGCACCCTTTGACCGGGCTCGCCTGGTCCAGCCCGAAGTCATGGTGGCGCCCATCTGCTGGCTAATCTCGGATGGCTCCGATGGCGTGACCGATTGTCGTTTGGTGGGACGCTACTGGGACGCCAGCCTGCCTCCATCCGAGGCTGCGAAAGCATCCAAGGCACCTGCCGCATGGCCGGACCTGGGATCGCAGGCCAGCTGGCCCGGAGCCAAGGAACACTAGACTTAGCTTATTGGATTGGCAAAGGCCAAGGGATCTCGCAGCTTGCGAAGTGTTTTCTCTTCAATCTGGCGGATTCTTTCCCGGGTGACGCAGAATCTCTGTCCCACTTCCTCCAGGGTGTGTTCCTGTCCGTCCCCAACGCCAAATCGCATGCGGATAATCTGCTCATCGCGAGACGGCAAGGTCCCCAGCACGGCAGCAACCTGATCCTTCAGGTGGATATGGATAGCGGCCTCATCGGGAGGGGCCACATCCTTGTCTTCAATAACGTCTCCCAGATGGCTATCCTCTTCTTCTCCGATGGGGGTTTCCAGTGAAATCGGTTGCCGAGCAATCTTGTGAATCTTGCGCACTTTGCTCACGCTAATTTCCATGGCGTCGGCAATCTCCTGGTCGGTGGGTTCCCGGCCGCACTCTTGAATCAGAGATCGAGAGACTCGGGTGAGCTTGTTGATGTACTCAATCATATGCACCGGAACTCGGATGGTCCGGGCCTTGTCGGCTATGGCGCGGGTGATGGCTTGCCGAATCCACCAGGTGGCATAGGTGGAAAATTTGTAGCCACGCTGATACTCAAACTTATCAACCGCCTTCATCAAACCGATATTCCCCTCCTGGATGAGATCCAGAAAGTGCAGTCCCCGGTTGTAGTATTTCTTGGCAATGGAGACGACCAACCGAAGATTGGCTTCCACCAACTCCTTCTTGGCGATCCCCAGCTCCAGCTCCGCCCGCTTGAGCACCACCAGGCTTTGCTTCATTTGAGCCGGTGACGCCAACAGCCTCTCTTCCATCTGGGTCAGCTCCTGGGAAATCACCCGCAGCCTCAAAGCTACCTTCATGGCCTCATCCGACTTTAAGGAAGACTTGTGCCGTTTCTTCAATCGGGTCGATTCCCTTTCCAGGGTCACTATCTGATTGACAGTGCTTTTGAGCACCTCCGCGAGGTCTTGATGCACTTCAGGCTTCAGGCCCAGACTGTCCACGACTCGAGCCATGGCGATCTGATGGTCCGCGATCTGGGACAAGAGCCTCATGTGGGCCCGGCCATCTTTCTTGGTTCTGGCCAGTCGTTTTCTGAGTTGCACAACCTCCTCTCGCAAGCCGGCGTTTTTGGTAATGCGCCTCAGCACCAGACGACGACGCTTCTTACACGATTCGTCCGTTAATTCATCCTCGCGGAACTTCACGAGACGGGTGATCTTCACTTCATTCTGTCGGAGCTGGTCGCCGTATTTGAGAACTTCCTCCACCACGCCCGGGGAACGGAACAAAACTTCAAGGAACTTTCGATTCCCTGCTTCAATTCTCATGGCAAGCGCAATCTCTTCCTTGCGGGTCAAAAGAGAAACCGTCCCCATTTCCCTGAGATAAATCTGAATCGGATCGTTGCTTTTGTCCCAATGCTGGGCAGCCTCCTGGTCCCCGGTAACCACCTTGGACCACGATCTTTGCTGGACGCCAGCCCCTTCCTGCTCAGAATCGAGGATTTCAATCCCGGCATTGCCCAAAAGTTGAAAGAGGCTCTCCAGGCTTTGGGGAGAATCGATGTCATCGGCCAGGGCATTGACGACCTCGTCGAACAGAAGATACCCCCTCTCCTTACCCAGGTTCAGTAAAGCCGTGATGTCTTCATGTTTTTCTTTGGTATCCAGTAACTCTTCGGTCATCGATAACACTTTTTCAAACTCCCCACAATGGCTTCAGATTATATAATTTCCAATTTCCTCAAAACGGGCACAGATGGACTTGCAGGCTCCCAGGCCACCTCAACGAATATGCGAAAAAAAACAATAAGTTTCAAGTAAATTCGACCGTTTCCAGCCCTCGCTTGTCCCTCTCCCATCAGTGGCTCGGTCCCTATTTCTGTCGCAACCGGCATGCTAATCCTTCAGGCTGACGTATCCCGCGCTTTAACAATGGCTTAAGGGATTCCACCGGCCTCTCCATGGGACCAGTGGTGGGTTAGTACGCACATTCTGCGGCATTTGACGCAGGGGGTCAGAAGAAGGATACAATGAACGGCATTCGAGATTTCCACAGCGGGATGTGGTCAGGGAGCACGGCATGAAAAAGGCACTCATCATTGGCGGATCATCGATTTGCTTGGTCCTGATTATAGGGCTCCTCACCCTGTGGGTGGTGGGTTTTGAGCCTCGGGATCGCAGTGCCGGGTTCTGGATCAAGGGGGAGTCGGTCACCACATCCGTCACCGACTGGTCCTTCACTGAGCAAATTGAGGAAATTTACCTGGAGAGCCGGACATGGTATTTCGTTCCCCACTCGGTCACCACCCTTTGTGCCACCTACGACGGCCAGTTCTACGTATTCTCAGCCTACTACCAGGGAGGTGAGTTTCCCTACGGCAGGCTCTGGAACCAGTACGTCTTGCGCGACCCGCGCGTCCGCCTCAAAATCGGAGATCGTCTATTCAGTCAAGCCCTCTCCTTCGTCACGGATGCGGCAGAGAAGGAAGCCGTTTACCAGAATTTCGTGAAGAAATATTCCGACTGGACCAGTCCGGGAATTGAAAATGTCCATATCTTTCAGGTCTTGCCAGGCTAGGGAGCGCTGGTCTGCGACCAGCGCGTTCCACGTTCCAGGTTTCACGTTCCACGTCAATCAAGAACTAGCACTAGCCCGGATTATGCATTAATCCGGGTTGGTTCTTCTCTTCCAATACCCCCGAAACGGGAATACTACCGGGCCAGCCAGATCTCCAGCTCAACCAGCATCTCCGGATTGCCCAGCGCCTGAACCACCCGAAAGGTGGCGGCGGTCGGCTTGACGGCGATATCCGACATGAAAGCCGAGGTGGCCTGACGGATCCCGCTGAACTGACTAGCTGGAACCTCCCGGGTCACGGTGGTCTCATAACGGATGATGTTGTCCTTGCTGTAGCCGTTGTTCTCGATCAACTCCTGAAACCGGCCCAGGATGAACTCGGTCTGAGCTACCGCATCACCCGGGGATTGAACGGTTCCTTCAGCATCGGTGGCCCCGTACCCGGAGACCAGGAAGAGTTCACTGAAGTCCCGGATCTTCAGTCCCCAGTTGATTGAAGCCACCTCCACCTTGTTGGGATCCTCCACGGCGATCTTGCTCATCTCCCGGGCCGGCGCGGCCTCAGCTAGAGGATTGTTCTCGACGACCTGGGTACAGGCCCAGGACAGGCTCAGGGCACCCAACACACCCAGAATCAGGAACTCTCTCGCTGTCTTCTTTTTCATGATCCCGCCTCCTCAATCAATAGCAAAGCAGTAGAACAGGCCGTCGCCGCCGGTGCCCTGCAGGTTTTCCTGGCTGCAGCCCCGGGATCCGTGGGCCGAGTTCCAGGAGGTGGGATTTTGGCCGCCGCCGGTACGATCAAAGTGGCCCACCATGGCGCTGCCCTCCCCGCTGCCCGTCCAGTTCTGACAGGTTGTGTCTTCACTCCCCGGAACTGCTGTCCCGTCCAGCTGAGAGCCCGTCAAAATGTCGTGCCGATTGGGTGAATCTCCTCGTCCGTTGGTCATCTCTCCCTTTTCATTGAGGACCGTCTGCTTGGTAAGATTGTTGCTGTCCGAGTGCAGATCATCCACATCCTGCGCCATCTGGACGCCCGAAAAGTTATACCAGGGACCCTGGCCGATCCGGTCACGGGCGTTCACGCCTGGCTGATTGCCCGAAGCGGTGGCGCTCAGATAGGCTCGCCAGGTTCGTCCGCCGGCCCCGGAGTTTTCAGCCAACGTCCCGCAGTGCTGATCCGCCCCTTCCAGGCCACCAAGGTCGGCCCCATTGCCGGGGCCCATGCTGACCAAAAAGAAACTCATCTTGGCGTCCTGTGCCAAGGCCGTGGCTGGACTAACCATCGCCAGTACCATGAAAATCAAAAGAAACTGCATCTTGCTCATCTCGGTTCTCCTTTT
>JAYZBY010000015.1:0-14298 GCA_036338555.1 Acidobacteriota bacterium
GGATCAAAGACGTCCTCCAGAGGGTAGGCGGGTGCGCCAAAAACCGACAAACTGTTTCCACTGGGAAGTTGGTCCTCCGGCTGAGTCCCTCCCGAATCCATATAGAACATCAAAACCCCATACTCTCCCCGCTTGATCACCACGATCCTGGGACCCCAGGCGAGTATTTTCCGTGCCCCTCGAACCAGATTGGACTCCTGGGCCAGCTGTCGAGCCTCGGCATCATTCACCAGCAGAATATCGACCGACTTCAGTGTCTCCAGAAGAGCCTCGAAATGACCTTCGATCCAGTAGTTCATGGTGTCACAGATCACCAATTGAGGAGCTTGAACCTGAGAAAGCACCTGGCGCTGGAGGGAAGGATCAATGTTTCCGAGGAACACGTAACTGGAATCCTGATACCTGGCGGGAAGGGTTGGGCGGAAATCAGAGAACACATTCAGCTGAGTGTCCAGTGTCTGAGCCTCGTTCAGATCGTACCCATATTCCCCTTTCCATCGAAAGGTCTGTCCCTCCATGTATTCGAGCCCTTCCAGGTCAATATTCCTGGACTCGAGAAGCTGGACATCCTGCTGCCGAAAATCGTTGCCGACACAGGCCACAAGATCCACCTGCGAAAAGAAACTGGCTGATACACTGAAATAGGTTGCCGAACCGCCCAGAACCTCTTCCACTTCGCCAAAGGGAGTCTTGACCGAATCATAGGCCACCGAACCGACGGATAATATAGATGACATAATATTTTTTACCTAAACATATTTACCTATTATTAGCTCTAGCTTTACCTTGGTTTCGTCCGGGATGTGTTCTGCCGGTGTAAGGATGGCCTGTTCCAGGGCATGATGGCAGGCACAATCTACCTTTCCCGGAACAATTTGAACAATCTCCTTGACCAGATGCTGGGCATTCTCACTGTTTTGGGTCAGGTATCCGATGAGAGTCTCCACGGTGACCGGAGCCTCTTCCTGGTGCCAACAATCGTAGTCAGTGACCATGGCAATCGTCACGTAACAAATTTCGGCTTCTCGAGCTAACCTGGCCTCCTGCAGGTTGGTCATCCCAATCAGATCCATTCCCCAACTCCGATAGAGGCGAGATTCTCCACGCGTGGAGAAGGCCGGTCCTTCCATACACACGTAGGTTCCTCCTCGCTTGATGGGTAACTCAATATTCCCGGCCGCCATTTCCACCTGATCGGCCAGCTGGGAACAGATCGGGTCGGCAAAGCTGATGTGGGCCACCACACCCTCACCGAAAAAAGTCGAGACACGCAAACGGGTACGGTCCACAAACTGGTCAGGGAGCACAAATTCCATGGGCTTGTGTTCGGATCTCAGCGAACCGACGGCACTGGCGGAAAGAATCCGAGTCACTCCAAGCTTTTTGAAACCATAGATGTTGGCTCGAAAGTTGAGTTCGCTGGGCAAAATTCGGTGGTGCTTGCCATGGCGCGCCAGAAATGCAACCCGCTTGCCGCTCAGAACCCCTACGACATAAAGCTCGCTGGGACTCCCGAAGGGAGTCTCAATCTGAACTTCCTCCTTGTCCTCCAACTCGGACATGGAATAAAGTCCGCTGCCACCAATCACACCAATTTCTGCTTGTATCATTGGGTTGTCCAGGGCTCCGGCCGCAGCACGTATTGCCCTTCTTCCTTGGATAGGTATCCCAGAGGACATTCGGGATCATGTTCGAAAAACAGTAGCCATTTCTCTTCCACGGCCTGGGCGTAGATCTGCCTTCGGACCTCGAGGGTGGTCATGGGGTCGAGGTCGTAGCCCATGATCCAGGGAAGACGAATATGGGCCGATGTGGGACACAGATCCGCAATGAAAAACATCACCTGATTTTCTGACTGGATCTTGACGGAATGGTGACCTGCCGTGTGCCCTGGGGTGTGCACGAGCTTCACACCGGGAACCACCTCCGGCTCTTCATCAAATATATGCAATAGACCTCTCTCCTGCAACGGCTTCCAATTCTGGGAAAAGTAGGTGGCCGCGGTTCGCTCATTCGGCTGATTGGCATCGTCGAATTCTTGTCGAGAGATCCAATAAGCGGCTCGAGGAAAGGCGGGAACGATCTCCTCATCTAGAAAAACGGTATTCCCCCCACAGTGATCGAAATGAAAATGAGTATTGATCACAACATCGATATCGCCCGGGCCCAGAGAGACTCGATCCAACTCCTTCATAATGTCCGTTTCGTGTTCAATGCGGTAGATTTGAATCTCTTTTTCCGAGTACTTGAATCCGCAGCCGGTATCAATCAGGATGTTTTTTTCACCGGTCTGGATTAAAAGACAGTTCAGAGCCAGCCGGATGCGATTCTGTTGGTCGGGAGGCGTTTTTTTCTGCCAAAGAGCCTTCGGCACAATCCCGAACATCGCTCCACCATCCATCCAAAGAGTCCCATCGGAGATGAGATGCAGTTCCATTTGGCCCCATTTCACGATGATTCACCGGCCGGAGACTGGGAGAGCTCGACCAGAACACCTCCCGTTGAATCGGGATGAACAAAAGCGATCAGACAACCTTCAGCACCTGGGCGCGGTTTATCATCAATGAGTTTGATGTTTCGTTCCTTCAGTGCTTTGAGCTGCTTCTCCAGATCCTCCACCTCGAACGTGATGTGGTGTATCCCTTCCCCGCGTGCCTCAATCGAACGCTGAATCGGAGAATCATCGTCAGTCGGTTCAATCAGTTCGATCGCGGAATCCCCCACCTCCATCACCGCGACCTTCACCTTTTGGTCTTCAACGATCTCAATGGCGTCCATGTCCAGGCCAAGACTCTTGTAAAATTCCGCGGTCACGGCGATCGAGCGCGTTGTAATCCCCACATGTGCAATTCTCTTAACCATGAGACTCCTCCTCAAAACCCAGATCCCGCAGTAAATGCTCCACGATGGTATAGGGATCCAACTCTCGAGTCATCATTTTTTCAGCGTACCGATCCAGTTTTTCATCGGGGATCCGCCCCAGAATCGTCCCTGTCAAACGACGCTTCAGCAACTCCATGAGCCGTTCCCGAAACAAAGGAATCCCGCCCTGAGCGTTTTCCGGATCCCCCGATAGATCACGGTACTCCTGAATGGCAGCAACGAGTTCAGAAACACCTTCCCCCTGGGAGGCAATGGTCTGAACAATAGGAGGCGTCCAGCCATCGTTACGTCCAGTCGCTATGGACAACAGCTCCGTCAACTCACCTTCTACTGCAGAGGCTCCCTCGCGGTCGGCCTTGTTGACTACATAGATATCACTAATTTCCATGATCCCAGCCTTGAAGGCCTGAATATCATCTCCCATCCCTGGAACCAGCATCACCAGGGTGGCATGGGCGGTTTTGACAATATCCACCTCGTCCTGGCCCACCCCTACAGTTTCAATGATTAGAATCTCGAATCCGGCCGCATCCAGTATCATCAAGGCCTCATCGACCGCAGCTGAAAGGCCTCCCAATTTGCCCCGCGTGGCCATGCTGCGAATAAAAATTCCGGGGTTGGTAAAGAGTGACTGCATCCGTACGCGATCACCCAGAATCGCGCCTCCCGAGAAAGGGGAGGTAGGATCGACCAGGATGATTCCCACCTTCAATCCGGATTCCGCGTAGTGACGAGCCAGCTGATCGACCAAGGTACTTTTTCCTGTGCCCGGACTTCCCGTCACGCCAATGACAAAGGCACGACCGGTATAGGGAAAGAGTTCCCTGAGCAACTGACCGAGGTCCCTCCCGTCGGCATTCTCCACCTGAGTGATGGCACGGGCGATAGCACGCACCTCGCCATCAAGAATTTTTTGGGTCTGATCTGGCGGAGTTTCTTTTGAAATGGTCTTGACTCTTTTATTATCGCGCTGACTCTTTATGTTGGTCTTTATTTCAGCAATTCTCTGGCGACGACCATGCGTTGAATCTCACTCGTACCCTCTCCGATAGTTCCCAGCTTAGCATCTCGCCAGAATCTTTCCGGTGGGTATTCTTTGGTGTATCCATAGCCTCCATGGATTTGAATCGCCTGCTCGGACACCCACACCGCCGCTTCCCCGGCATAGAGCTTTGCCATGGAGGAGTGCCTCGGCACGGAGGTCTGTTGCTGCTGCTTGGTCCAGGCCGCCTCATAGGTGAGCAGGCGTGCCGCCTCAATGCGGGTGGCCATTTCAGCTAATTTCCATTGAATGGCCTGAAATTCTCCAATCCTTTGGCCAAATTGCTCCCGTTCCTTAGAATATTTGAGGCTGCAGTCCAGAGCGCCCTGGGCAATCCCCAAAGACATGGCGGCAATGCTGATGCGCCCGCCATCGATCACCCTTAGGGCATCCCTGAAACCCTCTCCCTCCCTGCCTAACAGATTTCCCTCCGGCACCCGGCAATCCTCCAACACCACCGACGCTGTTTCACTGGAACGACAGCCCAGTTTGTTTTCTTTTTTTCCGGGCACCAGGCCCTCGGTATTCTTCTCGACGATGAAAGCGGATAGTCCGTGCTTGCCCTGCTCCGGAACCGTGACGGCCAGAATCACATAAACGTCGGCAGAACGTCCGTGGGTACAGAAACTCTTGGTCCCATTCAAGATCCAGGACCCGTTTTCTTTGACCGCACGAGTTCGAGCAGCGGCGGCATCGCTTCCTGAATCTGGTTCGGTCAGGGCCCATGCCCCCAATGCCTGGCCACCGGCCAGTGGTTTCAGATAGCTGATCTTCTGGTCTTCATTCCCAATCAGATCGATGTGATTCACACAAAGAGAATTATGGGCTGCCACCGACAGCGCGATCGAGCCATCCACACGAGAGAGTTCTTCCACAACGACGATGTATTCCGGATATCCGAGCCCTGCTCCCCCGTAGTCGGGAGCCACAATGGCGCCCATCATGCCCAGTTCCCCCAGTTGCTTCAGGATTTCTACAGGGAATTCCTGTTTCTCATCCCATTCCAGGGCATAGGGGGCGATTGCTTTGAGGGCAAAGTCGCGAATGGTCTCTCGCAGGATTTCCTGTTCCTGGGTGTATCCATAGGCCACGCCCCAATCTTACTGGTAAAGGCGACAATGGGACAACGGCAGTGGTGTGGTCCGCTTCGCGGACTAGTGCTGTCATTTTTTTGTTTTTTCGTTTTTTCGTGCTGTTGTTCGGTCGGCAGGTCAGGGGGCAGGGGGACAGCCATGAGTTCGTGTCCGAGGAGTTTTGGAATTTATTTCTTGGGTTAGCCCGGATTATGCATAGGTTGTCGTCACGAGGCGGCGAAAGCGCCGGCCTGACAAGGCGCGCGACGGGAGAGCACCGCAGGCGTACTGTGAAGTACGTCGAGGAGACCGACCGAGCGCAACACCGTCAGGACGGATGATCTCGACACCGCAGTAGACAATTTATGCATAGCCCGGGCTAAGAAAGTATCGAAAGCAGTTCTGTACACACGTAGTCCACCTGCTCCTCGGTCAAATGGGGAAACATGGGAAGAGAAAGAATCGATTCTGCGGCCGCCTCCGCTTCGGGGAAATCCCCCTCCTGATATCCCAGATAGCGGTAGCCTTCCTGAAGGTGAAGTGAAATCGGATAATGCAGCCCGGTCTGAATCCCACGGCCGGACAACTCTTCACTGACCTTTAGGCGGTCCGGCACACGCACCACAAAGACATGATAAACGTGCTTTCGTCCAGCCGGTTCGACCGGCAAGGCAATACGGTCATCCTGAAGCCTTTCTCTGTACCATCCGACTGCCTGCCGTCGTCCCTCATTCCAATCATCCAGTCTGGGCAATTTCGCGTTCAGCACCGCACACTGCAACGCATCCAGCCTCATGTTCCACCCTCGCGGCGAAACGTAGATGTATTTTTCGCTCTGCCCATGGTCGCGCCAGCTACGCATCCGGCGATTCCTTTCGGGATCATCGGTGACGACCGCTCCGCCATCGCCCATGGCTCCCAAATTCTTGCCCGGGTAGAAACTGAATGCACCGGCTTGGCCGAGGGTTCCGGCCTTTCTTTCCTCGCCGTCCATCGAGTAGAGCGCACCATGAGCCTGAGCGGCGTCTTCGATAACCTTCAAACGAAAGCGCTCCGCCAAGGCCAGAACCGGCTCCATATCCACCGACAGCCCATAAAGATGAACGGGAAGCACGGCTGTCACACGACGGTTTGATCGTTTGTTGACCACGCCACCATCCGGTTGAACCTGACACTCTTTTTCCAGGAACTCAGCCAGCCGATCCACAGAAAGGTTGTAGGTTTCCTTTTCGATATCGACGAAAACCGGATGGGCGCCGACTGAAATGACGGCTTCAATCGTGGCTACAAAAGTATGAGAAACGGTGATGACTTCTTCACCCTGACCCACCCCGGCCACCATGAGAGCCAGCTTCAAGGCAGAGGTTCCGCTGGCACAAGAAACCGCGAAGCGCGTCCCACAATAGTCGGCAAATTTTTCTTCAAAACTTTTAACAAAGGGACCGCCGATAAAACTGGACTGATCAATAATCTCAGCAAAAAGTGCATCCACCTCTTCGCGTACCTCCCGATGGAGGGCACCCAGATCTGCAAAAGGCACTTTCATATTTTCTCCAGGGTCATTGGGCACCAGATTTATTCAATCAGTCGTGGAGAACCGGGTGGCCAGACGATAGGTACCCCAGGTGATCACCAGCATCGACTGCTCCCCGTCCCGCTCCAGATCCAACGTCAACTGCTCCACATGGGGACGGTCCTCCTCGAAGGTCAAGGGAACCGTGGCCACAGTGTCCTGAGGTGCGAAGTTAGCTGTCACCGTGATGCACACCACCAACTGCCAGCTGCCGTTCTCCTTCAGGTGAGCAAGCAAAATATAAGAGCCTGCTGGAAGGGTGGTATCACCAAATCGCAGAGGCATCCGGGTTTTCAACATCGTGTCGTTGTCGGCCCCCAGTCTCCAGTAGCTTCCGGGCCGCATCATGGACATGATGTCCCGCCCTCGGGTACTGGGACGCCCATATTCGACGGCAACCTCTCCCTCGCCCAGGACGGTATTTCCACTGGGATTGGAGCCCTGCAGGGCTAGCACGTCCTGTGGACCCAGCACTGATCCGATTACGACAAGGGCGATCAAAATACTTCTTTTCATGTCCCCTCCAACCTGCGGACCTAGCCCCGCACCCGATTCTTTAGCCTTGACCATGAGCCGATTTATGATGATAATGTCGCCTTGCCTGGAAGTCCATACGCTTTCCAACTCCCGATCGGAAACAGCGCTCACCGGGCTCGAACCGGCTCAAGACAGAACTCTCTATGAAAAACACACCACCTTCCTTACTTGCCCTGATTTTCCTGGTTCTCATGCAACCGGCCTTCTTGGCCGCTCAGGACACCGGCCAGCAACACGGAAAGGGCTCTCTGACCCTGATCCGAATTGACGGAGAAGTCCTTCTGGACGGGAAGCTGGACGAAGACGACTGGGATAGGGCGGAACGCGTTACCAAATTCATCCAGAAGGATCCCGATGAAGGCATGCCGTCTACGGAACGCACGGAAGTACGGGCCCTGTATGACGGCGAAAACCTCTACTTCGGAGTCCAGTGCTTCGACTCTCAGGCGGAGGGGATCCGGGCCACCGAACTGCGCCGCGATAACCAATTTCAAAACGATGACAGCTTCGCGATCATACTGGATACCTTTCACGATCATCGAAATGCTTTTTTATTCCGTATCAATCCCAGGGGCACCCAGTACGACGCTCTGGTCACCGATGAGGGACGGGATATCAACTCCAGCTGGGATGAGAAATGGGAAGTCCAGGCCAGGATTGACGAGACCGGCTGGTCGGCAGAAATTCGGATTCCTCTCGGCTCCATTCGTTTCTCCGCTTCCGACGGCGCCATGGTCTTCGGTGCCGACTTTGAGCGAATCATCCGGCGCAAGAACGAATCAAGCTACTGGAACAACTTCAGCCGAAATTTCGCTTTCGAGCAAGTTTCCCAGTCCGGCCATCTCTATGGAATGGCCGATATTGAAAGTGCCCTCAGGCTTCGCATCAAGCCCTATGTCGGCACCCGAATTCTTACCCGGGGCTCTGCCGCGCGCGACACGAGCGTCCTGGGCGATATTGGTCTGGAGGATCTCAAATACGCGGTCACCTCGGGACTGACCCTGGATCTGACCCTCAACACCGACTTCGCTCAAACCGAAGTGGATGATCAGATCATCAACTTTGATCGCTTCCCGGTCTTCTTTCCCGAAAAACGAGAGTTTTTTCTGGAGGGTGCCGGTATTTTCGAATTCGGTATCTTCCGGGGTGAGGGTCGCCCTCAGATCAAGCTGTACCACAGCCGGAGAATTGGACTCTCCGATCAGGGGACGGAAATCCCCATGCTGGGTGGAGCCAAGTTGACCGGCAAGCTGGGCCAAAAATTCACCATGGGTTTTCTGGAAGCTCAGACCGACGAATTGGGGGCCAGACCGGGCGACAACTTTGCCGTCTTTCGCCTGAAACGGGATATTCTGGCCCGTTCCAACCTGGGATTCTTTTTCACCAACCGGCAAGCCGAGGGAGGAGACTACAACCGAGTTGTCGGCTTCGATCAGAATCTGACGCTCCTGGAACATCTTCAACTGACCGGGCTCATCGGGAGTTCCTTCACCGACGGTATCGACGAGGATCAGATGATCGGGATCGGCGCCATAAGCTGGAAAGACGATCTCATCGACGCGGGTTTCAGCTACACTCACCTTCAGGAGAATTTCGACTCGGATCTGGGCTTTATCGAGCGCAAGGGAACCCGCAAAACAGAAGCTAGAGCGGCCTATACCCCTCGTCCTGACAGCGATATCATTCGTCGATTTAACTTTTCCTATCGATTGGAAGACTTCCAGAGGTTGGCCACCGATGAGCTGGAGACCCGATTTCATCATTTCAATTTTTCGATTTTTTTTGAGAATGGCAGCTCATTTCGATTCACCCCCCACCACGAAACGGAAAATCTGATTGAACCCCTGCGTCGCCCCGGCAATCTGATGGTTCCGGAAGGAAGATACAGCTGGTGGTATTCCTCCGGAACATACTTTTTGAATCCTGCCCGCATGTTGAGCGGCCAAGTGGGCTACCGATACGAAAAGGATTATTACGGAGAAGGGGGAAGGCGGCATAACTGGACCATCAGTCCCACTCTCAAATTGAGCAGCCAAGTCTCAGCGGACATTCGCTACAACCTCAATCAGATTGGGCTCTTCGGTGGAGAACTGGAGAATTTCCATCAGCTCAACAGTAGCATTAACGTTGCCTTCAGCAGAAAATGGTTAACCAGTACCCGAATCCAGTACAACAGTTCCAGTGACGTGATTGGATACAGTGTCCGGCTCAACTACATCTACCGACCGGGAGATGATCTGTTTATCGTCCTGAACGATTTCCGCGATCAAACCGGCGATCCCAGCGAAATGGACCGCTCCTTCGCCGTCAAGTTCACCCATTCCTTCGACTTTTAGTGGTGCAGTGGGTCGGATTCGGCGCACTGAGGCGCCTCCCACACTCCGGAGGCCGCTCATAGAGCGGCCGCTACAATTGCTCGCCATATCTCCGGTTTCGCTCCGAAGGAACGACAGGAGTCTGGCTCAGGGGTCAGGGGTCTGGGGTCAGCCGGTCAGGACCTTCCCCGCCATTTCTCATCAGCCAGCACAACCGAAGTCTCGATCTGACGATCAGGAATCGACCAGTATTTTCGGAGTAGCCGATCTTTCTCCTGCTCGGAAACCTGTTCGAATCCTTGATCTTCATAAAAACGAATGGCCCACACGGCATCGGCCCAGGTGCCGACCAGAAGGGGTTGAGTGGTTTGGGTCCGAAGGAAAGAAAGCATCTCTCCACCGATCCCACAGTTGCGTCTGGATGTACACACGTAGGCGTGTCGAATCAGGGTGACGTTCTGAATATCTTGAATGCCCATCACCCCCACCAGTTGATCGTCTTGCTGGTAGCCCCAGAATTGGACGCCGTGGCGGATCTCATTTCGAAGCTCATCCTCAGCCATATAGGGGTCCCGCCAGCAATCCTCAGGAATGATGCCTTGATAGGCTTGAGCGGAATCGTTGATGACGCCCCACAGCATCCGAAAGTCAGTTTCGTGACATCGCCGAATCATCTACTGCATCGCCGGTGGTGTAGTTCCTGGCGGATTCTTTCACGGATTTGAGGCACCTGGTTCGGCGCCTACCTGTGCTTCAGACTGAACTGCTGCCTGCTCTTCCAGGAATCGTTCTGCATCAATGGCTGCCTGGCAGCCTGCTCCGGCGGCCGTAATGGCCTGCCGATACACGTGATCATGGACATCTCCTGCTGCAAAAACGCCTTCCACGCTGGTTTTGGAACCATCGTGAACCAAAAGATATCCTTGATCATTCATATCCAGCTGACCAACAAAAGGCTTGGTGTTGGGCACATGCCCGATAGCAATGAATACTCCCTCAACGGAGAGGGTCTGCTCCTGGCCGGTTTTTACATTCTTCAGCCTGACGGCTTCGACCTTTTTCTGTTTGGGATCGAGCACTTCGGTGACAACCGAATCCCAGATGAACTCCATCTTAGGATGGTTCAGCGCGCGCTCCGCCATGATCCTGGAAGCTCGAAGTTCATCCCTGCGATGAATGACGACGACCTTTTCCGCAAATTTAGTGAGGAACATCGATTCCTCCATGGCCGTATCTCCCCCTCCCACCACCACGATCTTCTGGTCGCGAAAAAAATATCCATCGCAGGTCGCACACGTCGACACCCCATGTCCGATCAAATCTCTCTCCGAATCAAGCCCCAACAACCGGGCTGAAGCTCCTGAGGCAATGATCAGGCTCTCGGCCTGATAGCTATTTTGATTGGTTTTGACCTGAAAGGGCCGCCGGCTCAGGTCGGCCTCCTCTACCACTTCCATGGTATAGGCCGCTCCAAAACGCTCTGCCTGCTGCTTCATATGAGCCACCAGATCGGGACCCTGAATCCCCTCGGGAAAGCCGGGGTAATTCTCGACATCCGTTGTCAGAGACAACTGCCCTCCCGGTTCATGCCCCTCGAACACACGGGGCCGCAAATCGGCCCGGCCCGTATAAATCGCGGCAGTGGAACCCGCGCAACCGGATCCCAGGATAATCACTTTATGTACCATAACTTTTACCTTTCATTTGGAAATCAAGGATAACAAATCTTGGACGAGCGTAGAAAATGCACAGAGCCGGATGGTCCCATCCGAGATGGAAACAAACGACAAAACTATAAAAATCCTTAAAACAAGTTTGATAATACCAGTCGTTGAGTCTTAAACTCGGTGCAGGAGTAACCAAATTCGATGATGGAGACGATCACACAGGTTTTGTGGGTAATTGGAGAGCACTCCTACATCCAGGCCATGCTGGTGATCCTGGCGTCCCTACTGGCGGCCAGGATCGCAGACTGGGTCATCACCCGAGTCCTGACCCGCCTGACCCAGAAAACGGCTAGTGCCATCGATGACCAGGCACTTGAGATGCTGCACAAGCCAGTCCGTTACTCCGTCCTGCTGGCAGGCCTCTCAGGGGCGATCACGCTGGTTGAACTCCCCTCATCCATTGCCTTTATGGCCTTTGGCCTCATCAAAACTCTGGTGGTCGTGATCTGGTTGCTTCTGGGAACTCGACTGACTCTAATAATTTTGGATTGGATGACGGGGCACCCGAAACGTTTTAACGCCCTCCAGCCGGATACCAAACCACTTTTCGAGATCGTCACCAAGCTGCTCATTTTCGGCGGCGCATTCTACTTTTTGTTGCTCTCCTGGGGAGTGAACGTCACGGCCTGGCTGGCCTCGGCCGGAATTCTCGGCATCGCCGTCGGCTTCGCCGCCAAGGATACCCTGGCTAACCTTTTCGCGGGTGTGTTCATCCTGGCAGATGCCCCCTACAAGATCGGCGATTTCATCGTCCTGGATGGCGGAGAACGAGGTAAGGTAAGTAAAATCGGAATTCGCAGCACTCGAATGATGACCCGCGATGACGTTGAAATTACGATCCCGAACGCCACCATCGCCAATTCCAAGATCCTCAACGAAAGCGGTGGCCCCTCTGTGAAGAACCGCAATCGGGTTTCAATTGGGGTGGCCTACGGATCCGACATCGACCAGGTCAGAGAGGTACTGCTCGAGGTTGCCACCGGTGCCATTGAAGAGGGGCACATTTGCCGGAACCCGGAACCCCGGGTACGATTTCGAGATTTCGGCGATTCAGCCCTGCTCCTGGAACTTTTATACTGGATCGATTATCCGGAAAGACGAGGCCTCATTCAGGATCATATCAATACCTCGATTTACAAGGCGCTGGCCAAGGCCAAAATCGAGATCCCTTTTCCGAAGCGGGATCTGTACGTCAGGGAAATGCCTAAGCCGGACTAGCCCTTCCCCACCAAAACACGGGAGATTTTTCACCACAGAGACATATTGTTAGAGAAATTCGAAATCCTAAATCCGAAAACCTAACTGGAGTTTGTTTCGAATTTGGAACTTCGGATTTCGGATTTTCTGCAAAGGTGTAGCGGCCGCTCTGTGAGCGGCTATCCGGAGTGTGGGAGGCGCCTCAGAGCGCCAAATCCGTACGACAACGCGAAACCACGATTCCGCGAAAGCACTGGCTCAGGCGACTAGTCTTAGCAAAAGAGCGCAAAGCAGACCAGCGTAGTTGCCCACCAGGTAACCCAACACTCCCATCAGAAGGCCGACCGGCGCCATGGCCTCATAGTAGGCAGCCGCTACAATCGGAGCACTGGCGGCCCCCGCAATATTGGCCTGAGACCCCACCGCAACCAGAAAAAAAGGAGCTCTCAGTAATCGGGCTCCGATCAACAGAAAAGCCACATGAATGGCGAGCCAGACAATCCCGACCAGCAGCAGAACCGGTGCCGCCAGGATGCCCGCCAGGTCGGCCTTCGCTCCGATCGAGGTCAAAAACAGATAGAGCGCCGCATAACCCAGCTTGGAGGCCCCGGCCCTCTCGATTCTGTGCAGCGGTGTAAACGAGAGCGCAATTCCCAAGCTGGAGATCAAAATGACCAGCCAGGTAAAAGGGGAAAAAATGGAGGCCACGCTGGGGGCTACTTCCATCAATCCCGGGTGGGTAGCGTCATGAATCCTGCTCGACAGAAACTGACAACCAACCGCCCCTCCAAATCCGATCGCCAGAACCATCAATACATCCGACAATTGGATCGTTCCGACCTGAGTCTCCTGGAAGGCCTTCAGTCTTCGGTTGAGATCTTCCAGCACTTCGACGCTAGCATTGTTCCAGCGATCGATAACGGTCTGGTAATTGGCTAGAAAAAGAAGGACCCCCATCCAGGTATACGCCACCACGGTGTCCACGATAATGATCGGGCCTATGATGTCGTCCGGTGCCCCTACCGCCTCCTTGAGAGCGGCGAAATTACCTCCACCGCCAATCCAACTGCCCGAGAGAGCCGCCAAGCCTTTCCAGGCATCCGGCGGCAACCACTGAGAGAACAACAACAGTGAGATCGGCCCTCCCACAACCACACCAGCCGTACCCAGAAGCATCATGATCAGGGCCCTGGGACCGATTCGCAGAACCGCCGGAATATCTGTCGTGATCATCAGGATGAAAAGGCTGAAAGGAAGCAAATAGTCTCTCATCCAGTCATAGGCCGCTGAATCGGAAGGAATGAAGCCCAGGCTGCTGGCAAAGGTTGGGAGATAGTAAAGTAGCGCAATGGAAGGAACGATTCTGAAGAAACCCTTAGCCCAGCTTTGACCGGAGACCCAAAAAACCGCCCCACAGGTGGCCGCACAAAAAGTGAAAACGGCCATCGGTTCTTCCAGAACTGTCATCTCTGTCGCCCTGTAGACTGTCATGTTACAGTAATGTGACGACACTTATGGACAAGGCACGATTGGCAAATCTTGAAGCAGAGTTGAACGAATCCATCCAGGGAGATGTGTTGTTTGATGAGATGTCGTGTCATATTTACAGTACTGATGCCAGTCTTTATCAGATCAAACCCATGGGCATCGTCCTACCCCGGTCTGGTGATGAAATCCGCCGGATCGTCCAGATTGCCAGCAAACACCAGGTGCCTTTGCTGCCCCGGGGAGGGGGTACCAGCCTGGCGGGCCAAACCGTCTTGGCAGGTCTGGTGGTGGACTGCTCCAAGTACCTGACCGCTATTCTCGAGGTCAATTCCGAGGAGCGTTGGGTTCGGGTTGAGCCGGGGATTGTGCTGGATAATCTGAACGAATCTCTAAAAACCCACAACCTGCACTTCGCTCCCGACCCAGCCACCAGCAGCCGCGCCAACATCGGCGGGATGATCGG
>JAYZBY010000016.1:0-20769 GCA_036338555.1 Acidobacteriota bacterium
CAGGGAGTACCCCTCGGCTGTGTCGTCGTCGATATCACGCTCTCCATGACCCTGAAGAAAGTAAATAACCTTCTCTTCCTCACGGGTAATCTTGAGAATGGCGTTGGTGATCTTCTCCTCACTGAGATCGTCCACCAATGCCTGATCCTCTCCTCTCAAAACAACGATCTGACCATCTCTTGAGATTCCATACCGGGTCGCCACACCGGGTTCCTCTTCCGGGTCCACGATCTGGTAATCCATGCTGGGAGAGCGATACTGTTTGATGAGGTCCTCAAAACGAAGACGCCCGGCATCTCCTCCGAAAAAGCCGATGATCAGAATCTTATCCTGGAGACTCTCGATAACTTTCAGGCTCTGTTCGGATAGGGAGTAGAGTTGATTTTCGGTCAGGTCGATGCGGCTGTTGTGGCGAACGTTCAGAAAATTGGCAAGCACCAGAATTCCCAACACCAACAGCACCGTGGCTCCTGCGGTCCCTCCGTAGCGAGCCGCTCGGGTTTTCCAGGTAGAACGGATCCCATCCAGATGGACGATCAGGTAGACCCCGATCAAGCCCAGGCCGCCGTAAACAAGCGTCTGCGCGATCCAATCCCAACCGCTCACGGTGTAGCGAAACAAGGCTCCCATAAGGGCTATCGAGCCAACATAAGCAAACTGGTCAATGACTTTTTTGAACACCTACTTCCTCCACCTGATGGAATCGAGCGAAACGGAGGTCAGGAACAAACCCAGAAAAATCATGGAGAAGTAAAACACCAGATGCTGCGAATCGAGTACGCCCTTGGTGAAGTCTTCATAGTGCTTCAAAACGGAAAGATAGCGCAGCGTCTCGTTGGTGAAGGTACTGGCAGTGCCGGCTGCGAAGTCGATCACCCACAGGATCATAAAGACGCAAAACGTCACCACCACGGACACAATCTGGTTTTCGGTCAGTGAAGAAAAGAAAAGTCCAAATGCCAGCAGAGCCCCTCCCAGGAGAAACGCTCCCAGGTAGCCCAGCAGCATGGGGGCTAAAGGAGGTGCCGGCTCGCTGTAATGGTAGAGAAGTACCGTGTTCAGGATGGTGGGAATCAACATGACGGAAAGAAACAAAACCAAAGCGGAGAACTTCCCCAGGATCAGCTGGAGATGGGTCAAAGGAGAAGTCAAAAGCAGTTCAATGGTTCCACGCTTTTTCTCTTCAGCAAAACTTCCCATCGTGACCATGGGCAACAAGAGCAGCAGCACAAAGCTCAAAATCCCGAAAAATCCCTGCATTACAATTCCCGGAGCATCAAAAGGAGGCGGATTGCCGCCGAACTGCTGGGCTTGAAGGGCCTGCTGCATGAGATAATCCAGCACTCCCGATAAATAAAAGAAGAAGTAAAATCCCGTCACCAGAAAAAAAGCAGCCAGAACGACGTAGGCAATCGGACTCACAAAAAGAGTTAGCAGCTCTTTTTGAACAATCGCCCAATAATTTTTCAAACCTGCTCCTCCTCTTCGACCGATTTTTCTTCTGTGGTCAACTCCACAAACACCTCCTCCAGGGTCATGTCTTGTACACTGAGCTGGAACAACTCCAACCCTGAGTCGATCACCTTGCGCGCGATGAGGTGCCGGATATCCTCAGCTCCCTGCATCTCGACGGAGACGGAGTGATGATTACTCTCGATCTGCCCCACCGAAACGCTCTTTACCTGGGGGATGGCTTCGAGCAAGGCGGGGAGCTCTTCTGCCCTGCCCTGGACCTCCAGTTGGATCCGCTGCCCTCCGCACAGTTGAGCCGTCAGATTCTTCGGGGTATCCACTGCTACGATCTTCCCTTTATTAATGATGATGACTCGCTCACAGGTCCTGCTGACCTCGGGAAGAATGTGGGTGGAAAGAATCACGGTGTGATCACCGGCCAGATTCCTGATGAGCTCTCGAACCTCGATGATCTGTCTCGGGTCAAGGCCAGTGGTGGGCTCATCCAGGATAAGGATCTCGGGCTCATGGATCAGCGCTTGAGCCAAGCCCACTCGCTGACGATAACCCTTGGAGAGATGCTTGATGAGACGCTCGCCCTCTTCCTCCAGACCGCAGCGTTCCTTTGCCTTGACCAGGCACGCCTGGAGCTGCCCCCGGGCGATCCCCTTGATGGTAGCGACAAACCGAAGATAGGTATCCACGGTCAATTCTCCATAAAGCGGTGGATTTTCGGGCAGGTATCCAACCCGTCGCTTCACCTCCAGAGGTTGTTCGAACACGTCGAATCCCGCCAGCACCGCAGTGCCCTGGGTGGCTGGGAAGAATCCCGACAGGATGCGCATGGTGGTGGTCTTGCCCGCACCATTGGGTCCCAGGAGCCCAAGAACCTCACCCTTTGGGACCCGAAAACTCACATCATCGATCGCCGTGTACGATCCGTATTGTTTGGTTAGATGTTCAACCTCGATCATCGCAAATGTGTTCCACGTTCCAGGTACCACGTTTTAATTGGTTACAGATCACTAGTCAGGGTAGCTCCTCTTCTGTCTTTTGTCTTCTGTCTTCTGTCTTCTGTCTTCTATGCACTCTCAGTTTCGACAACTCCTCGAGCATACTTTTTACTGACATACCCATCCAGTATCTCCAGAAACTCTTGAGCGATGTGAGGGCCCTTGAGAGTCTTGAGGTGTTTCCCATCCATATAAACGGGAGCCTTCGGATCTTCGCCCGTACCTGGCAACGAGATTCCGATATCCGCATGCTTGGATTCACCCGGCCCATTGACGATACAGCCCATCACCGCGAGTTTCAGGCTTTCGACTCCCGGATAGGTGTTCTTCCATTGAGCCATTTTGACCTTCACGTGCCGTTCAATGTCTTCCGCCAGTTCCTGAAAGTAAGTGCTGGTGGTCCGGCCACAGCCGGGACAGGCACTGACCTGGGGTGAGAAGCTTCGAATATTCAAGGACTGAAGGATCTGTTGGGCCACAGACACCTCCTCGGTCCGGTCTCCTCCGGGTGAAGGCGTTAAACTGATTCGAATGGTGTCCCCGATACCCTGCTCGAGCAAGACGGAAACCGCGGTGGTACTGACCACCACACCACGGGTTCCCATTCCCGCCTCGGTCAGTCCCAGATGCAGCGGATAGTCACACAGGCTGGACAAACGGCGGTACAACTCGATGAGATCGGGAGCGGCCGACACCTTGGCACTGAGAATAATGTGATCATGAGGCAACCCGTACTCCTCCGCCAACTGGGCTGACTCCAGAGCACTCTGGACCATGGCATCCATCAGCACCTGGTGCGCCTTCCTGGGTTCAGGGAGAAGGGCGTTGGCATCCATGAGTTCGACCAGCAATTTCTGATCGAGCGATCCCCAGTTCACCCCGATCCGAATGGGCTTGTGGTATTCCAGGGCCACCTCGATCATCTGCTTGAAGTTCTCATCATGATGGCGACCCATTCCCACATTTCCGGGATTGATCCGATATTTGTGGAGTTTTTCAGCGCACTCGGGAAAACGCGTCAAAAGAAGATGGCCGTTGTAGTGAAAGTCGCCGATGATGGGAACCTGGAGTCCCTGTTCCTCCAACCGATGGACAATCTCAGGAATGGCCCGGGCGGCTTCTTCCGTGTTGACCGTTACCCGAACCAGTTCGGATCCGGCTTCAACAAGCTGACCGACCTGCAGAACGGTGGACTCAATATCCGCCGTATCGGTGTTGGTCATAGACTGAACCACGATGGCGTGCTCGGAGCCGACACAGACATCCCCAATTTTTACGGTCACAGTTTTTCGGCGATCAATCATCGGCCCTATTTTACAATAGGATCCCCTTCTCATTCCTGCCAGTATCACTTATGATGAATGAGTATCGGCTGAAGGAGTGTCGGAAATGAGCGATTTTCTGGATAAGTTGTTCCATACCAGCAAGATCAAGGAGTTCGTCCCTCTCTTCAAGGAAGCCGAAGAAAAGTATGAAAACCCGGAAGCTTTTCTAGGGGAGGTGGCGGCTTACCTGCCGACCCGGCTCTACCACCACTACTACGATGATTCCGTGCCCCACAGCTTTTTCGGCCTGATTTCAGCCTCTCTTTCATCTCAGGCGACGGGTCCGGAGGATGGCCACTGGAAGCCCTTCGCTCAACAATCCTGGTTCGCCACCAAAGAAAAAAAGCGCCACCCCCTGGATCTCGGGGCGGTTTCTGCCAACCAGGAAGGCGATCCGGAAGTACGGTGGAAGCAATTCCAGGAGGCTTCCGATGCCGGAGACTTTCAAGAGGCTCTCAGCTGGGCCAAAGGGTTCCTGAGCAGCGAAGAAGATCGCACCTTTTTCCGGCAAAAGTCCCTCCAGTACGCTCTGGATGACACCTTTCAGGGAGGCCATAAATTCCTCTACCTGTTCCAGTCCTGGCAGTTGGCCGAATCGCTCAAATGGAACCATTCAGAAGAAATCCTGTGCCCGGCTCTACACTTTCTGGTGGTGGCACCGAAGGACCGAGCCCTGTCGGAGCAGATCCGCGATTTCTCCAGGGAATCCTTGTCCTCACTCCTGCACAATGATGGCTCCCTTTCAAGTGAACACTATATTGACGCGGAAAGGGCTCTTCTATTTGGCGCCCGAAGGCAGGAGGTCCTGAGCGCACTAACTGCTCTGGCCCATGCCGGGGCCGGTCTGGATGCCGTCTATGAGGTGCTGCTGGTGGCGGCCGCACAGGCCCTCTCCAACTCACGGGTGGGGAATTGGATTTGGCCCATGCGAGCCTTTCACCTCTGTTTCTCACTTCAGCAGTGGTCTGCCCTCGATGCAGAAAAAAAGCCCTATGCTGTGGCTATGGCGGCAGTGGTTTTGCACCAGGCCTCTCAGCAAAGTCGGGAAATGGATCACAATCGCCAGGTCGACGATCTGGCCCGGGAGTTGTGCCCGGTGGACCCCCTGAGTGTGCTTCGAACCGTGGTGAGCCATACCGACCCTTATGCCTCAGCCACCGCCGTTATCGCCGCCCTGGGGATGGAAGAGGCCAAAAAAGAGGAACTCTTTCAAGCCCTCTTCAGCCTGGCGGTGAAAAACGATGGGAATCATTGTTACGGGCATGACATCCTTTTCGTGCACGAAGTAAAGGATTGTTACCAGCGCTTTCAACTCAAGGAAAAAGATACACTCCCGATTGCGGCCGGATTCTTTCTAGGCCGGACCACCAAAACCTACGAGCTGTTCGGAACGTATAAAGACTGAAAAAAGCAGGTCTTTGACCTGCATTTTTTTGTTCCAAGTTCCAAGTTCCACGTTCCAGGTTTCACGAGTAAGGGTGCACAGGCCAGACCTTCTCAAAAACCGCCCTGATTCTGAATAAAACTAGTAGGGGCGCACGTCCGTGCGCCCCCCTACTCTTCATGAACTCAGTAGTCTCATCAGATCTCGGATGATGGCCGCCGTCAAACCCCAGACGATATCTGATTCATAGTCATAGAAATAAAGGGTCACCTGCCTTCCGTGGCGCTGGCGGACCTCCTCTCGAGGCGTGGCCTGAGAAAAGAATTCCAGGGGAACTTCCAGGATCCGCTCCACCTCCCGGGGATGCGGAGAAGCCGTGAATCCTTCCTTGAGAAACCCGACAAAAGGAGTAACCAGAAGGTTGGTCTTGGACCTGTACTCATCAAACTGTCCCAGAATCTCCACCCAATCAGCCGTAATCCCCAACTCTTCTTCCGTCTCCCTTAGGGCGGTCTCACACAGGTTGGAGTCCCTTTGTTCGCGCACACCTCCGGGAAAGGAGATCTGTCCTTTATGAGTGGTCACCTCCTGGCTACGCTGGGTGAGCAGGAAAAAAGGCTCTCCCTCACGCTGGAAGATACTGATCAGTACGGCGGCTTGCGCCGTATAGTTCTTGGCCAGAATACGAGGAGGCGAGTCGGATAATCTTTGCCGAATGTCCCGTTTGAGGTTATCCATCATCGATCTGGTCGCCGTATTTATCCCCAGGACACCGCCCTCCGGTTGGTCCCCTTCATTGTACTCCCAAAGGTTTTTAAACGCTCCAGGGAATGGTATATACTTCAGACACTCGAACCTCGGGCAATATTGAAGGGAGGGTGAATCTGGTTTTTAGAACGGTTTCAATACTGTTGCTGGTCTCCCTGGGATTCCAACTGAACCTACTCCCCTTCCCGAGAGGAGATTCAGCCGGAAACTCCGGTCTGGAACCGGCTCTGCATCTGATTTTCTTTGAGGACTATCCCTACACGGTTTCTTCCGAGACCGAAACTGGCAGCTTCAGTGTCGTGGCCCTGCCCTCAGCCGAGTTTCCGCAGCAGTTCTCCTGCAGGTATACTCCTTTTCGAAAGCTCCAGCACTTTACTTTGCCGGAAGGCATCCAGATCCCCAGAAAGGTCATCCTGCTCAGCATCCATGCCCTCTCCGAGCAGACGTTAAAAGGAAATCGAGCCTCCAACCGCAGCCCCTTTACCGGTCTTTCTTTTCAGTTGAAAACCACCGGTTGGGAGGAAAACTCCTACCAGTTGGCCTTGAACGGCGAATACAAGGGCTTCAAGTTTGAAAATATCCCGGTAGAAGTCCATACCGACCGGACCGTGCTGGCCATGATTCGTAAGACTTCACGGCAAACCCTCTACGCCGTTTTCACCCCGGTTCAGGCCATCCCCCTTTTTTCAGACTTCGAAGATAGCAGCGAATCCGGGCAACCACAGCCCCTTGAGAGCCCTCAGCCCCGTTATCCGGCGGGATTGTCGGCACAGGGTAGGGTGATCATCCGAGGGGTCATTACAACTGAAGGGAAGCTGGATCCTGATCGTTTCGTGTTGCTGGAGTGCCCTCACCCGCTGCTGGCGGAAAGCGCACTTGAAACCATCATCGACCAATGGAATTTTCTGCCCGCCACGCGGGATGGGATTCCGGTGGAAGCCCTCACCACCATCGAGGTTCACTTTGCCCCGGAGTAGTCAGTCCGCACCTCGCAGGTGAGTGTGTCGGAAGTACGACAGCACGAATGGCCGAAAAGAGTGAACCTCGAATATAATAACCTAGGCTCGGATTTCTCACACCTTCTCGTCACGAAGCGGCGGAAGGGCCGGCCTGACAAGGCGCGCGACCGAGGCCCCCGCAAACGTACTGTAAGGTACGTTGAGGAGACCGACGGAACGGAACACAGTCATGACGGATCATGGCGCCGATGCAGTAGAGGGAGTGTTAAAAATGCCGGCTAGAGGCGGAAAGAAACCGATCAAATGAGCAAGGAAGCTATCCTTGATACCTACTCGAAGGCTGCCCAGGAAATCTTGAAGGATCTTTGTTGCGGAGTGGACTACCGAGAGGAGTTTCCACCTGAGGATCTGAGCCATATCCCGGATGAAGTGCTGGAACGAAACTATGGCTGTGGCATTCCCAGCGAATTAAAGACACTGGAACCTGGAAAAACAGTGATGGATCTAGGCCCGGGGTTCGGGCGGGATTGCTTCATTGCGGCACGTAAGGTCGGGGCTCAAGGACAGGTCTTCGGATTGGATATGAACGAGGAGATGCTCCGTCAGGCCAGACGTTTCCAACCCCAGATCGCGGAGGCGCTGGGCTACGACAATGTTCGCTTCGTCAAGGGTCAGTTCGACGTCGAAATTCCACTGGAGGCCAACAGCATCGACGTCATCCTGTCCAACTGCGTGAACAATCTCGCCACCGATAAGGAAACGGCCTACCATGAGATGTTTCGTGTTCTCAGACCGGGAAGCAAGCTTTCCTTCGCCGACATCGTCTCCTACCAACCGCTCCCGCTCAAGCTGCAGCAGAACGAAAGAGCCTGGGCGGACTGTGTCGCCGGCGTCCTCTCCTTCCAACAACTGAGCGAAAGGCTTAACCAGGCCGGTTTTCACGGCGTCACCTTGACCCCGCTGTATCTGTGGAGCGCAGGAGAACAAATTCTGCACAACTACTTTGATCTGGAGGGTGCAAGCTCAAAGGGAAAACTTTCAGCCCAGGAAGCCAATGAAGTGAAGGAGGTACGGCTCTACTCGGTGGCCATAGAATCCTTCAAGCCGGTGGTAGATCCGAAAGGAGAATGCTACTGGAAGGGTCAGTACGCTATCTTTCACGGACCTGGAGTTTCCATGCAACTCGACCCTGACCCGGATCATGTTTTTCAGGTCGGCACCCTCAAGGAAGTGTGTGAAAAGACGGCCACCATCCTGAAATCAGCTCCCTTCAGGAGCCACTTCACCGTTTTTGAACCTCAGGGTGAGGTTGAACCCCGTGTTTGTCTTCCCGAACAACAGTGCTGCTAACCCGCGCCGGGCGGCGCTTGGGTTTGGAGTTGGAGGCACTGCGGCGCTGCTGGTAATGGCAGTGCTTCCCCGATTCTTTTTTGGATTTCTGTCCCCCACTCTGCCCTGGATCCAACCGATTCTACCTGCAGCCAGCCAGGTAGGACTGCTGCTTGCTTTTTTCACCGACGGAGCCATTGGCGGATACTGGTTGGGCCTCGGTCGCCGGTCGACCTGGGGCTATGCATCCGGTTTTCTGGTGGGAGGCCTCTTCATCAGCCAGATGTTCACCTACCTCCGGTTTCTCTCAGCCGGCCAGGGTCCTGTCGGGGCTCTTTTTTATTGCGCATCCATGGGCGCTCTGGGTTTTGGGACTGCGGGTTGCCTGGGCGGCCTCTCGATCGGGAGTTCCAGGAAATTGGTTGTGCGAAGTACTGCCGGATTCACCCTGGGAGGGGCCCTGGGAGGTGTCTTGCTGGCCAGTCCCTTCCTGATACCCTTCCCCGGCAGTATCCTGGCGGAACAACTGATAACCATGACCCTTACCCTGACGGGCTTCCTGATACCTCACCTGGTGGGGGGAGCAGTGATAGGATCCGCCCTGGAATCAGGGGCCTGGACAAGAATAAAACCGAGTTAAGGGAGCACGGCCCAGGCCGTTTCAAAACCCAGTTGATTCGGATGGGTGGGGTCGCCGGCGTTCCTTCGGGAGGTCCGTCCAATGAATGTGACGACTGACTTGTAGTGGTCGCTCTATGAGCGGCTAGGGAGGCCAAGCCGTGGAATGAAAGGACGCTGGATGTGCGGCCTACAAACTGCAGCAAGAGGCCCGCACCGAGTGCGCCCCCTGCATAAGCCATTGATAAAGTTCGCCTTGTGGCGCACGCCTGTGCGCCTCTACACTTCCATTGCGATATTGTTCTAGGGTTCTCTCTAAATGTGGGCGACACCTCAGTGTTCCGAATCCGGAGGGCCGCTCATAGAGCGGCCGCTACAATGGGCTTGCCGCCTGATCGGAAGTTGCACACCTGTACGCATGCTTTGGAGTTTTGAGACAGTCTGGGCCGTGCGCCCCTACGCTTTTTATTGAGGCGGCGGCCAGGGGAAAACCCAATCGGCCAGGGTGTAGGCCATAAAGATACAGATCAAAGCGCCCGTCAGCGCCAGGATCATGCCTTTTCGGAACATCGTCAAAATCCGAACGTAGCCGCTTCCGAAGACTATCGCCGTAGCCGGCGTCGAGCAGGGAAGAATCAGCGACATGGAAGTGGCCATAGCCACCGCAATCACTCCGGCAATGGGATTGAGCGTGGAGCCCGGAGCCGAACCGATGGCAATGATGATGGGGGCCACGATGCTGATGGCAGCATTGTTGGAGATGAAGCTGGTAATCGCCACGGTAAAAAGGATCGCTACCGTGAGGGGAATATAGGGAGAGGTTCCGGGACCTGCCACCCCTCCCAGGGCGGAGGAGAAGAATTTTCCCAGGCCCACTTCAGGACTGGCCAAAGCACTGCCAATCCCCAATGCCCCGGCAATCAGGGCCAGAGTCCCCCATTCGATACCCTCACTAGCCTGATTCCAGGTCAGTGAAAATTTCCTGTTCTTCCAATCAATCGGAATCATGAACATGGCCGAAGCCCCGATCAGGGCCACCACCGAAACATTCAGATGACCCCGAATCCAGAGGGTCACTGCATGGTTACCTCCAAAGATGAGATTGGCGAAGTCGGGCAGCAGCCAGAAAGTGATGGCGCTGAGCATGCCCAGACCGGCAATCTTCTCGCCTCGAGACATGGGTCCCATCTTGCGGCGCTCTTCCTGAACGATGTTTGAATCGATTTTCACCTTGCCGAACTCGTCCTTCAGGGAGAATCGAACCACCGTCAGCATGACGATGATGGCAACAAGGCCAACAGGAACGCCCACCATCATCCACTGGCCGAATCCGATTTGATAGTCGAGTATATCGCTGATCATGCCGATTCCGATGAGATTGGGAGGAGTGCCGGGCGGCGTCATCATACCCCCGAAAAGAGCTGCCCAGGCGGTGGTAAGAATGAACATCTCGCCGTAGCGGCTGCCGGGCGAGATGTCGAGCGCCTTGAGCAGACCCATTCCGATGGCCATAAAGATAACGGTCGTCACCGTATCGGAGGCCACGGCACTCAACATGGCTGCTGCAATGAGGTACATGGCTATCAGACGCCACGGGTTGCCGCCAATGAAGTTGAAGGAAATCATCCGGTAGGCGAAACGGCGGTTCAACCCACTCACAGTCATGGCATGAGCGATGATAAAGGCACCTATTAAAAATAAGATGACCCAGTGGCCCATCGAGGAAAAGGCTCGTGCCACCGGGAAAATACCGCATAGGGCCAACAGCGCCAGACCCAGGAACCCCGTCATCGGAATCGGGATGGGCTCCGTCATCCACCAAAGAACCACCCAGGTGAAGACTCCCAAAGTCAGCATCCCGGTGGAGGTGACATCCGGGAGAGGCGGGAGAAAAGCAATGATCACGAAGGCCAGCGGTCCCAGGAACAGGCCGACACTGCGGCGGATCTCCTCAAAGCGCACTTCAGCAGGAGTGAGCTGCTTTTTAACTTCTGAAAAATCTTGCCATCCCATAGCCACACAATGGTAAAGGATTGGTCTGCCACGTTCAATACGAAGGAGTGAGGAAAAGCGAGCTCCGCACGCGGGGAAACGCGTCGCTTGGGCTCCGCGTAGAGAATATGGAAAATTCAGGTTTTGGATCTAGGATTTCGGATTTCGGATTTTCTGGAAAGTTGTAGCGGCCACTCTATGAGCGGCTCTCCGGATTCTACGCACTGAGGCGCCTCCCACACTCCGGCCACGTGAAACGTGGAATCTGGAACGTGAAACGCGCTGGTCGAGGACCAGCGGCTGGTCTGTGGTCAGGGGTTAGGGGTTCAACTCTTCACACACTTCCCTCACGCCACTGAGGTCCAGGGCATCCTCTCCCGAATCGATGCGGCGAATGGTGCCCTCTATATCGATGACAAACGTCACCCTCCAGGCCACCCCTGCCTTCTCATCCAGTACTCCGTACATGTGGGAGACTTCTTTGGCGAAATCGCTCAGCAGAGTGAACTGCGCTTGCGTTTCCTCGGCGAACTTCTTCTGGGTTGGCCAGGCATCTACGCTCACCGCCAGAATTTCCGTGTCGTTCTCTTGAAAAAATTTGATATCAGACTGATACCCTTGCAGTTCCCTGGTTCAGCCACCGGTAAAGGCCAGCACGTAAAAGGCCAACACCACATTCTTCTTCCCGAGAAACTCACTGAGGCGAACCGAGTTTCCATGTTGATCCTTCAATTCGAAATCAGGCGCCGGATCCCAGATCTTCAACGAACGGCTCACTTCCATAGTAGCTATTGTATCCACCCTTTGGACGCAGTGCAGGTTTTTCTTTCGGGCTTGCCCCCTCCTTTTCTTTGCAGCTGGTAAGGGTGGGCTTTCAGCCTTGCCCTTACCACTTGATCGGAGAAAGAGGAGAGGCCCGGATAGGCCTTTCAAAGATTGAAGGAGGACCTAAATTGGAGCTTCCATATCGTCTGGCTTGATTAGATACTTCCAATTAGAAGGATAACCACTTCAATGAGGTACTATTTTATCTAGATCGAGGACTAGACATGGTCGATCCAAAGACTGGCCTAGCCCGCGGCGGCCCCATTCTCGAATTTCAAAAACCGTCGCGTGAATTGAAGGAGCTCTTTGAGATCGATTAGCAGGAAGGTTCTGGTGCCGGAGGCGGGATTCGAACCCGCACACTCTCACGAGCGCCACCCCCTCAAGATGGTGTGTCTGCCAATTCCACCACTCCGGCACGAACTCTTATTCGTTCTCCCCTGAGGATTCTTCAGCTGCGGCAGGCTGCTCCACAGGGACCGTCGGGGAATCAGTCGTGGACTCCTCAGCCGTTGGCTCCTCGGGGGTGGACTCCACCGGTGCGGCCTCAGGCAATTCAACCGTTTCGATGACCGACTGGCTGGTGCCCCGGGTGTACAAAACGGCCAGGGAAAGAGAGGTGAGCATAAACAGGACAGCCGAAAAAGTGGTGGCCTTGGTCAAAAAGGTGGCCGCTCCCCGTGCCCCAAAGGCGGTCTGACTTCCCGTGCTTCCAAAGGTTGAGGCCAAATCCCCCGCCTTGCCCGACTGGAGCAAAACCACCAGGATCAGGACCAAGGAAGCCAATACGTGCAACGTTACAATGAGTACCAACATTATTTTTTCACTTCTTTTCCGCCACAACGGGCTGGCGGTCTACCCGCTTTCCTTGACTATTGTAGCAAAGGAGTGCGCGTCCAGGCTGGCTCCACCCACCAGAGCTCCGTCAATGTCTTCCTGTGCCATCAACTCCCTTGCATTATCCGGCTTGACGCTTCCGCCATAGAGGATTCGAATTCGACTTGCGACCTGAACTGCATACCTCTCGCTCAGCCATTGGCGAATCAACCCATGGACGTTTTGTGCTATCTCCGGAGTGGCCGTCTTCCCGGTCCCGATGGCCCAGATCGGCTCGTAAGCGACAATGATACGAGAAGCCTCGCTGGCTGTCAATTCACCCAAATCCGCCTCCAATTGGCCATGGATCACTTCGTTGGCGCGCTCCGCTTCCCGCTCCTCGAGAGACTCTCCCACACACAGAATGGGGGTGAGCTCCGTGGTGAGCACCTTCCCGATCTTCCGATGAATGATCGCGTCCGATTCGTGAAAGAATTGCCGACGTTCCGAATGGCCCAGAATGACATACCGACAACCGCAATCCGATAACATCGCGGTTGATACCTCACCGGTAAAAGCACCTTCATCGTCCCAGTGCACGTTCTGGGCCGCCAGTTGAATCTCACTCTCCCGGATCACCTCCTCTACGGCTGACAAGGCAGAAAATGGTGGACAGACCACCACATCAACCGAGAGACTCGGCCCCAGCAACTGCTTCAGCTGCTCGACCGTGTCCCGAGCTTCTCCCCGGGTTTTGAACATTTTCCAGTTCCCCGCTATCAAAGGTCTGCGACTCATAAAATTTTCCTCACTTGTTGGTCAGAATCTCCACTCCCGGGAGCGGTCTTCCGGCCATGAATGTCAGCGATGCCCCCCCTCCTGTTGAAAGGTGGGAAATCGAGTCCCCAAGACCCGCTCGAATCACCGCCGTTACCGAGTCCCCGCCCCCGACCACCGACAATGCGGAACTGTCCGCCACAGACCTGGCAATTTCCATCGTGCCCCGGGAAAACTCCTCAATCTCGAAAACGCCCAGCGGGCCGTTCCAGAAAAGGGTCCGGGCCCCGGCCATCTCCCTTTGAAAGCCTTTTACCGTCCGGGGACCGATATCCAGGCCCATCCACCCTTCGGAAATCCTCGAAGTCTCCACCCGAGTCTCGACTTCGCCCCGGCATTCCCGAGCCACCACGCTATCAACGGGCAACTGCAGCGACAAACCTCGCGCCCGGGCGGCGGCTATGACCTGCTCGGCCACTTCAATCTTATCTTCCTCCACCAGTGAGTTCCCGACCCGTTCACCCTGAGCCTTCAAGAAGGTGAAAGCCATCCCCCCACCGATCAGGATGGCATCCGCAAAGCCCAGCATACTTTCGATGACTTCAATTTTGTCGGAAACTTTAGCCCCTCCCAGGATGGCCACTGCCGGATGCTCCGGTTGGTCCCGTACCCGGGAAAGGTATTCCAGTTCCCTGGCCACCAGAAACCCTGCCGCACCCCTTCCCAGCACACTCGGAACCCCAACAGTAGAGGCGTGGGCGCGGTGGACCACACCAAAGGCATCGTTGACGTATTCCTGGGCCCATCCTCCCAATTGGCGGACGAAATCGGGATCATTTTGGGTTTCCCCCTCCTGGAATCTCAAGTTCTCCAACAGGAGCAACTCGCCGGACTGGAGGGAATCAATCCGGGCTCGGACTTCGGGTCCGATACAATCGTCGGCGAAACGCACCTCCTGATTCAACAACGAGGTTAGATGCCGAGCCACCGGCTCGAGAGAAAACTCCTCTCGGCGTTCCCCCTTGGGCCTGCCCAGATGTGATGCCAGAACGATACGGGCTCCTTTTTGAGCCGCCCACTGGATGGTGGGAAGAACGGCCTTGATGCGGGTGTCGTCGGCCACCTGCATCTGGTTCAAAGGAACATTGAAATCCACCCGAAGAAAAAGACGTTTTCCTTCCAGATTCAGATCTGTGATGGAGAGCTTATCGAGCATGCTTCCCGCTACAACGACCTTGCCGTGGGCGCACATCCGTGCGCCCCTACTCTTCTATTCTGTCTTCTGTCCGGTTGTTAGTTGTCAGTTGTCAGTTGTCAGCTTGAAAGCTTCCCTCCGACGAAGGCAGCCAGTTCCAGGACCCTATTCGAGTATCCCCACTCGTTGTCGTACCAGGCCAGGACCTTGACCATATTCTGGGCGAGAACCTTGGTGAAGGGACCATCCACGACCGCTGAATGGGAATCCTTGATGAAATCGGAAGACACCAGAGGCTCCTCGCTATACTTTAAAATACCCTTCAGATCCCCCTCGGCAGCCTTGCTAAAAGCTGCCCCGACATCGTCTTCGGTGACATTCTTCTCCAGCGTCGCCGTCAAATCAACCAGTGAAACCGTGGGTGTGGGAACCCGGATGGAAATCCCATCCAGCTTGCCCTCCAGCTGAGGGAGAACGAGGGTGACGGCGCGGGCGGCTCCCGTGGTAGTAGGGATCATGGACAACGCCGCAGCGCGAGCGCGGCGCAGGTCTTTGTGGGGGAGGTCCAGAATCCGTTGATCGTTGGTGTAGCTGTGAACGGTGGTCATGAGCCCCTTGCGGATTCCAAACTGCTGGTCGAGAACCTTGGCCACCGGAGCCAGACAATTCGTGGTACAGCTTGCATTGGAAATGATGGTGTGTTGTTTGGGATCGTATTGATCCTGATTCACTCCCAGACAGATCATCACATCCTGTCCCTTGCCAGGTTGGGTGATGATGACTTTCTTCACCGTATCGTGCAGATGCTTGGAGGCGTCCTCACGGCTACTGAACAGACCGGTGGATTCGACGACAATTTCAGCGCCCACCTCGCCCCAGGGAATTTGGGCGGGATTTTTCTGGGCAAAAACCTGGACCTTCCTACCATTTACGGTAATGGCATTCTCATGGTGCGACACTTCGGCCTGGAGCCGCCCATAAACAGAATCATATTTCAATAAATGGGCCAGGGTTCTGGGGTCGGTAATGTCGTTGATACCTATAATTTCCAGATCCGAATCTGTCTCCAGTACTGCACGAAAGACATTGCGGCCAATCCGTCCGAAACCATTAACACCTACCTTCGTGGGCATTCCGCGTCTCCTTTCATCGCTCTAATTACAACGGTCGATCCAACAGCTCATTTATACCAACAGCCCGGTCACGACACAAGATGGAACAAAACCGGGTTTAGCCCCCACTCTGCATAAATTCTCTACTGCATCGCCGCCCGCCTTCATCTGAGGAACGAAGAATCATCCGGCCTGACTGTGTTGCGCTCGTTCGGCCTCCTCAGCGTACCCTACAGTACGCTTGCGGGGGCCTCGGTCGCGTGCCTTGTCAGGCCGGCGCTCCCGGCGCTTTGTGACAAGAACCTATGCAGAATCCGGGCTATCCGCTTGGGAAATTCGAAATCCGAAATTCGAAACCCGAACCCTTTTTACGCGCCAAAGACCTCGGAAGGCCGTTCTTACTGGTAGAGATTGCGGCCGTCCGGCTGGGTTTGAAAGCGCCGGTGTCCCCACAGCCAACAGTGCGGATACTCGCGAATGACCTCCTCGATAAAGCGATTCAAGAGCGCCGTTCCCTCCACCACATCCTGCTCCGGATCATCACTCTTCACCAACTCGACCGGCGGATAGAACCGAATGACATAATGGCCCCGTCGGCGGGTCGGATACATGAATCCGGGTACGATGGGAGCGGCGGTCTTCAGAGCAAGGGCAGCCAGTGCCGAGTTGGTTGATGCCGGATGACCGAAAAACGGAACGTAGACGCCTTCTTTTTCCTGACTGTTCTGATCCACCAGAAATCCCACGTCGCCACCCTCCTTGAGGGTTCTTAAAATCTGACGTATGGAGCGGTGCTTGGCAATGACCTGATTTCCGGCACGCCTGCGCAAACCAGTGGTCCAGCGTTCCAGATAGGGATTATCCAGGGAACGCACCACAAAGCTCAAAGGATGACCGTAGAGGGCATGCACGGTGGGCAGGAACTCCCAGGCACTGATATGGGCTGTCATGAAGAGCACCGGTCGGTTCTGCTCATGCACCCTCAAATAGTTTTCAAGGCCACGTCCCTCTTCATATCGAACCCGCCTCATGGCATCCTGACGGGTGAGTCGGGACATACGGGAAATTTCGACCACCTGGTCTCCCAGCTGCTGAAAGCTGCGTCGAAGGATTCTCCTTTTCCAGCCTTCGTCCTTTTCCGGAAAAGCGATGTTCAGATTGACCATGCCAATCTTGTGATGCTTGCTGTCAAGGAGCCAGACCAGCAGAGCCAGACCTTCGCAGACGGGGTAGGCCATGAAACGCGGCAGGATTCCCACCAGGAAAAGGAACATCCTCACGCCGGCATAGATGATCCAGTGACCCAACATTTCGAGGGGAGGTGTCCCTGACCCCTGACCCCTGACCCCTGACCCCTGGTCTTTCATGCTGTCTTCTGGGTTCTGACCAACGGGCGCACAGCCGTGCGCCCCTACACTTTCATCTTCTGTCTTCGGTCTTCTGAATTCTCTTGATCAGCTTCGCCCACGCCTCCTGCTCGCGTTGGGGCTGGACGACTGAAGCAAGCCGGGTGCATTCGGCCTTGAGTTCTTGATAAAACTCGGCCTCCGTCTCAGCCCTTAGAAGTAGCTGTTTCAGGGCCTGCGTGTCTCCAGGGGGAAAATAACCGGGGTAACCAGTTCCCAGGGTGCCCATGAGTCCGGGAATTCGCGAAGCAACCACCGGGACGGAGGAAATCAGAGCTTCCGAGAGTACATTGGAACTCCCCTCGACCCTCGAAGTGATGGCCACCAGGTGGCTGCTGGCAATCAGGCGCCGTGTTCTCCAATAGGGCAGTCCATTCATCCACCGGTAGCGCCCATTTCTCCGGCTCTCCGCCAGGGCTGTTTTCTTCATCCCGGAACTCAGTGCCCGGCCCACCTGCCAGATGCGCAGCTTGGAGGAAGCGGGAAGACGGCGGCCGGCCAGAGCCAGGCGAAAAGGATCCTTCACCGGCCTCAGGTTTCCAACCGTACAGACCCGAAAGTAACTTTTGGGCGGCGGAGGGGACCCTTTGAGGGGTTCGGCAGATTGATAGATGACGGTGGCCTTGTGACGAAACTTCTGAGGAATCTCCTCCAGCGCCTGTTTCTGCAAAACAATGATGTGGGTGGCCATCGTCAGGGACTGGGTGACCTCAGATCCTCGTTTGAGATCCTGATACAGATCGGTGCCCGATAGCACCACCACAAGAGGTCTACGGGGATGTTCCCGGCGAAATCGACCGATCGACGGAAAACTCTTACATGCATGAACGGCTATCAGTAGGTCGCAGGAATCTCCTCGATACCGACCTTCTATCCCGACCCGCTGTCCCAGTCCCTTCAGAATGCGCGCCCAGCGCCGGACGGTCACCCGATTTCCGTCCAGGACGCCTTTGGGAGAAGGGATGACGAGCTTGATTTGCATGATCTCTCAGAAACGAAAATTACAGCGCGCAGGTGCGAAATCCCGCCCATACATCGCGGCGATCGGGCGTGTAGTAATTCCGCCAGGTATTGCGAATCAGACGCGACCGGGTCACCCAACAGCCTCCGCGAAGCACCCGTCGGGTTCCGAACCAGGGCTCGGAATACTCCTTGTAGGGATCCACAACAAACCCCGGATAGGGCAGGAAACGACTGGCTGTCCACTCCCACACGTTGCCGATCATTTGACGGCATCCGACGGCGCTGTCCCCTTCAGCCATGGCATCTACACTCACACATCCCATGGCTTGCCAGTTCAGATTGGCCTGACTGCTGGTGGGGGGCTCATCACCCCAGGGGTATCGCCGCTTCCTCTGCTTGGGAGTCCCATTCGACTCGAACTCGGTGGATGCCGCCATTTCCCACTCCGCTTCAGTCGGCAACCTGCGACCGGCCCACCGGCAGTAGGCTTCCGCCTCAAAGCAGTTGACATGAATAACGGGGAGATCGTTCTCCAGAGGAACGAAATCCTGGAAGTGTTTTCGCAGCCACCGGTTGGGAGATTCCTTTTTCCAGCAAACGGGATGCTCCGCCTGGACCTCCTGGCGCCATTTCGCACCCTCTTCACTCCACCATTCCCGGCGCTGGTAACCCCCATCCTCTACGAAAGCGGCATACTCGGCGTTGCTGACGGCCCTACAGGCTATCTGAAACGGCTTCAGCTCGACCGAATGAGCCCACTTCTCGTTGTCAAAAACGAAAGGGATGTCCTGGGTTGCCCCTAACAGGTAGCTGCCTCCGGGAACTTCCACGTCACCTGGCAGCGCCCCCCCTGCCCCGGCCGGGGACGGTTCTCTCGCCGGCTGGGTGGAAACGGAAGGCGCTGGGTATCCCAGCGTCTGTCGGGTATACGTGAAGGCCTCATCGTGCATGTCTTCATGAAAGAGACCCAGTAAGTAAAAGTAGGCGTCCTCTTCAGGCTCACGGGAATCGAGACGTTCAATAATACGATCCAGCACCTCCTGCATATAATTCAGCGTTCCCTCTCGGGAGGGGAGGAGCAGATCCCAGCGGACGTCATGAACGATGGCCATGGAATCGTAAAGGTGATCCGCATCTTCGCGAACCGGCTCCAGGTTCCACAGATGGCGCAATATCCACTTTTCATGAAACCAGGCGACATGACCAATCTCCCAAAGCAACGGGTTGATGATGTCCAGCTGAGGTCCCATGAGCTGCTCATCGGTGAGATCGCTCACCAGCTCCAGGGTCCTGTTTCGAGCTTCCGTCAAATCTTCGATGAGTTGTTTCGAGCTGATCATGAGGTCCTTGTCCTGAATAGTAACAGTGAAAACCATTTTTGGGGATCGGTAAAACGACCCACCGATTCGAACCCGAAATGCTGAAGTTGCTGCTCCAACTGTTCACTATCAAACTTACGGCTGATCTCGACCAAAATTTTCTCACCCTCCTCCCAGACCCATCTGGACTGACAAGAGGGCACCTCGATCACCTGCCTGGCCGTGGAGACGCCATACATTTCCACCTGACGCCACTCGGGATCATAGACCGAATGGTAGCGAATCTGGTTGGGATCAAAATTACTCCCAAGGATTCGATTCACGTTATTGAAAACATTCAGGATGAACTGTTCGGTCACTCCCTGTGAATCGTTGTAGGCTCTCTCGATCACCTCTCTCTCCTTGTCGCAATCGACTCCGAGGAGAAAATAGTCCTGAGGCCCCATGCACCTTCTCACCAACTGGCAGAACCGCGCAAACTCAAATCGATCGAAGTTTCCCACACTGCTTCCCAAGAAAGCGAACAAGGTGGAGAGACTGCTGTCGATACAGGAAATCCCTTCCTCATAACGAGCCAGTAATCCATGGAACTGGATTTCAGGAAATCTTTTTTCGATCGACTCTCTGGACCCCTCCAGGGAAGAGAGACTCACGTCGACCGCAACAAAAGCCGTTTGCTGTCGTTGGCTCACCTGCTGTTTTAAAAGATGCCGGGTCTTTTTGGAAAAGCCCGCACCCAGCTCCACGATAGATTCGACGGGAGCCATCGAAATCATCGTTTCTGCCTCCTTCAAGAGGATGGCTTCTTCGGTACGGGTCAGGTAATACTCCGGCAGGGCTGAGATTTGCTCGAACAACTTAGAACCCCGCTCATCGTACAAAAACTGCGGCTCCAGTCTCCTGGGTTGATCCCACAGGGTCGCCAGCAGGGACTGCTCCCCATGGTCAAGCTGCTCATCGCTGGCGAGTGACCAAATGGACGGCTCAACCTGACGCCAACGGTCCTTCTGGTCCGGCTGGAAGATCTCAACCCGATGGTTGGGACCGGAGTCTCGTGATGTCCTCAACTCTCGAGTCCCCTTCGGCCGATCAGCAACTTCTCAAATCGCTTGGGAAAGCTCCTGGGCCTCCCCTGTTCATCGGTAACCACATGAATGGTTTCTCCCTCGGCATAAACCGTTTTGCTGTCGAAATCGATCAGCTTGTAGCCAAAAGTGACGGTTCGCCGGCGCAGCGCCTTTAGCCGAGTCCGAACCACAAACTCGGCATCATACTGGAGCGGTGCCAGGTAGCGACATTGGACCTGGGCCACCCGCAAAAAACGCTGGGTCGTCTGTTCCATCTCCTGATAGGAAAATCCATGCTGGCGGCAAAAATCCGATCGACCCACCTCGAACCAGATCAAGTAATTCCCATGATAAGCCACGCCCATCTGGTCGGTTTCGGCGTAGCGAACCCTGAGAGTACAGTCGGTATAGGAGTTCTCGATCTTCATGTCAGTTGCTAGCACATCATA
>JAYZBY010000017.1:0-7688 GCA_036338555.1 Acidobacteriota bacterium
AGGGACCCGATGAAATTGAACACATTGCACCGATACACTCTATGGCTCACTGCCATTGTTTTGGCCTTAACGGCCACCGGACTGGCCCAGGAGAATCAGAACTATCCCGCACCCCGCTATCCTCAATTCGGGGGGGTCTCGAGCGCGAAGGACCTGCTGGACGTGGCCAGAACCGTGGTGAGACGACCCTCCAGGGGAGCCAGCCTTTATCCAGGTTACGGCATTGAGCCGGGCCACAGAGCCCTGATCGTGGTGGACAGCGAACAGGATCGGATTGTAGTAGAGGCAATCGAGATGGCGATTCGGGAGGCCGGAGGAAAGCCCGATGTCTTCTACATCGACTATTCGAGTTTTTATCCTCCCATGGAGCCTGCCGATGGCAACGCCGAGCTGGAGTACTTTACCTTTCTAGCCGACAACGTGATGCGCAGCAAGATTTTCGTCGCCCAGCTAGTCAACGCGGTGGGCGAGTATGACATCATCATCCACGGATCGGGAGGGGCGGATCCGGAGGTTGACGTCAAGTGGGAGAAAATGCCCTGGCAGACTGTTGATGAGTTCATCTCGGGCACCGTGGAGTTTCCCCCCGATCTGGCCGAGGCGCTCGATAAGAAATTGTGGGAAATGCTGCTGAAGGCCAGAAAAGTCCGGATCACAGACCCTGAGGGGACGGACATCAGCTGGACGGTGAAACGGGAGGATCAAGAAAAGGCGATGGCAAGGTCGAGATCGGATGTGGTCTACCGAGGCCATATCATGTCCCATCCCCCGCTGGATCTGAAGGACGTCCTGGACGTCAAAGGAGTCATCGCGGGGACCTCGAACCACGCCGGCGTTTTTCCTCACATCAAGGTTTACATTGAAAACAATGAGATCACCGAGATTGAAGCCGGAGGAGCATAAGGTGAAAGCTGGAAGGCCGTGTTGGAGAAGTACAAGGATGTCCAGTGGCCGGGCTCTCCTGGACCCGGAATGGGCTGGCTCTATGAGGTCGCTATAGGAACCAATCCGAAAGCAGCGCGGCCGGCCAACGCCATGCATGAAGCCCGGCGCATCTGGAGCTGGGAAAGAGCACGAACGGGAATCATCCACTGGGGAATCGGAGTGGTGGGGGGAGCCTTGCCAGGAGGGCCCATCTCCAAGTGGGCCAACGAACGAGACCTGCCCGAGGGGCACTTTCACGTTCACACCTATTTCACCACCTTTGAGATCGAGACCGAGGACGGCGAAAAAATCAAGGTACTCGACAAAGGACATCTTACGGCTCTGGATGATCCCGAGATCAGGGCGCTGGCAGCCCAGTACGGCGATCCCGACCAGCTGCTCCAGGAAGGGTGGATCCCGGCCATCCCCGGCATCAATGTTGAGGGAGACTACTGGCGTGACTATGCCAACAATCCCGCTCCCTGGATCACCAGAGAGCACCAGGAGGCTTACGGAGATTGGTTGGAGTTCCTGGCTAACCAGTAGTCTTTAGAATGAATCGTTTCGGTGCCCTTCTCACAGTATCGTTGGCAGGCATATTCCTGCCGGCCCCTTTGCTGGCCGCTCAGGCGCCTTCGGACCCTGTGGATCTGCTGATCACCCGGGCACGGGTGATCGACGGCACCGGTGCCGTCCATGAAGGTGCAACCCTGGCCATCACCGGAGGGCGCATCGCGGCGATTCATCCCGGCCCCACTCAGCTCAGGGCCGCCCTGACGATTGACGCCGAGGGCAAGACAGTTCTTCCGGGCTTGATCAATGCCCACGTCCACTTGCGACCCCCTGGAGTGGTCAACGAACAGACCCTGAACGACTACCTTGCCCATGGACTGACGGCTGATTTGGAGGATTATCTCTCTTATGGTGTCACCACCATCAAATCGGTAGGAGATCCGGCTGCTCTCTTGATTCAGACCAGAAATCGGCTGGAGCAGGGTGAAATCCAGGGTCCTCGACTCTTCCTCACCGGCCCTCCGCTGACCGGTGTGGACGGACATCCTGCGGCCACACTCTTCAAGGACAATCCCTGGCTGCGCACCCGGCACGTCATCGAACTGACTTCTGAGCAAGAAGCACGAAACGCCGTTGGCCAGCTGGCGGCTTTGGGCGTTGACGCCATCAAATTGGTCTACCAGGGCAGTAACGATGAAGCAGAGCCCTATATGTTTCGTCCCGGGGTCCCTCTGCCCAAGATGGCCCGCCTGGTCATGCATGCCGTAATCGATGAAAGCCATCGCCATCAACTCCCGGTCACGGCCCACACCAATGATCTGGGGGATGCCCTGGCGGTACTCGAGGCGGGGTGTGACGGCCTGGAACATGGCGTGTCGCGCTCGCGACTTCGGGGCATGGAACTCGGTCCCCAGTTGCGACAGCGCCAGGCCTCGTATGTTCCCACTCTCTCCTTGTATGCGCGACGCCGTCCCGAAGTCCTGGAAACCGCCATGGGGAACCTCAAAAGGCTAGCCGATCAGGGGGTCCGAATCGTTGTCGGAACCGACGGCATCCCATCGGCAGGCGCCTCGGGCCCGGATACGCTTAGGGAGCTTGAACTGATGGTCGAAGCAGGCATGGATCCCGACCAGGTCATTCAGGCGGCGACGCGCAGTGCGGCACGCCATCTGGGTAAGCTGGAGGAACTGGGAACCGTCGAGGTAGGCAAGGTGGCGGATCTCATCATCGTCGACGGTGATCCCCTGGCCGATATAGCCCAGCTTCATGCCATCGAAGTCGTAATCAAGGGTGGGAAAATCGTAGTGGACCACCGCTGAAAGGAGGGCCCAAGATGCTTTATCGGATTCGCGCCAACATTGTTGAAGATAGGATGCAGGAATTCTTCCAGAAACTCAGCGACGGCACCATCCAAGAGCAGCAACCTGACGGCCCGGAGATTGTGGCATCCATGGGTCGCGCCCGTTTGACTTCACCCGGGGTCATCGAGTGGTCGGAGACCTGCTACTGCCCGACTCCTCTGGCACATGAAAGAGAGACCGTTTACGATCACTATCTCTCGGAGATAGAAGCGAAGGAAATTTCCTCACCCCCCGAGATCCAGGGCGAGTCTTTCTGGGAATACCTGGAAACGCTGACCCCTGACCCCTGACCCCTGACAGGGGGATTGTGTTCGCCGGGATCTGCCAGAAAGGGCGCACGGCCGTGCGCCCCTACAACAGGCTGCAGGATCGTGCCAAATTGGAACGTGGACCGTGGAACCTGGAACGCGGCCGAGTTGAGCGAAGTCGCTCTTTCCAGAGTGTGGGAGGCGCCTCAGTGCGCCGATTCCGGAGGGCTAATAAGCGGCCGCTACAACGACCGTGCCGTGGGCTTACGTCTGTACGCTCCATACATTTCCATTTTCTCCACACCGAGCCTGAGCGAGGGGTTTCTCCACTCCGAGCGTCAGCGAGGAGTTTCTCCACGCGCGTCAGCGCGTTGTCTTCAGGCCCATTTGACCGGTGTCAGATAAGTGGGCTAGTATGCAGATTCCGCAAGGATTGCAGGTATCCAATGCAAATCTCGATCGGTTGTGATCACGCCGGCTTCGAACTCAAAGAAAGAGTGAAACAGTACCTCAAAGACTCCGATCACCAGATTGATGATCAAGGCACTTTTAACTGCGAGTCCACCGATTATCCGGACTTCGCGGCGGCGGTTGCCCAGACCGTTTCCGAGGCTCGATCGGAGAGAGGAATCCTGATTTGCGGCACCGGAATCGGCATGTCCATTGCCGCCAATAAGGTGGCCGGAGTGCGAGCGGCCCTGTGTCACAGCGTTGAAACGGCACGCCTGAGCCGGCAACATAACGATTCCAACGTCCTGGCCATTGGAGCGAGAGTGCTGGAGACCGAGGTGGCCCTGGCGATCGTAGAGGAATGGCTTCAGGCGCAATTCGAGGGCGGGCGCCATCAAAAGCGCCTGGACAAGATCGAGTTACTGGAAGACAAGGGAGTCACCCAAGTTGAATAGACCATTACATGAAGTTGATCCACCGGTTGCTGAATCGATTCTGCAAGAAACACGCCGCCAAAGTGAATCCCTGGAACTGATCGCATCGGAGAACTTTGTCAGCGAGGCTGTTCTGGAAGCCATGGGGTCCATCTTCACCAACAAATACGCCGAAGGCTATCCCGGCCGCCGCTACTACGGTGGATGTGAAAACGTCGATGTAGTTGAGAGCCTGGCCATTGAACGGGCCAAACAGCTTTTTGAAGCCGAGCATGCCAATGTGCAGCCCCACTCCGGAAGCCAGGCCAATATGGCCGTTTACATGACGGTCCTGGAACCTGGAGACAAGATTCTGGGAATGAGCCTGTCCGATGGAGGGCATCTGACCCATGGTCATCCCCTGAACTTCTCCGGCAAACTCTATGAAGCGGTGGACTACGGGGTCGACCGAGAGAGCGAACAAATCGACTACGATAGGGTCGAGGACATCGCCAAGCGTGAAAAACCCAAGATGATCGTGTGCGGTGCCAGTGCCTACAGCCGGGTCATTCACTTTGACCGACTCGCGGACATTGCCAAGAAGGTGGGCGCCTATCTGATGGCAGACATCGCTCACATAGCCGGAATGGTGGCCACCCGCCTGCATCCCAGCCCGGTGCCCCACGCCGATTTCGTCACCACCACCACTCACAAGACCCTGAGGGGCCCTCGCGGAGGATTGGTGCTCTGCAAGGAAGAGCACCAGAAAGCGCTCGACAGAATGGTGCTGCCCGGCATCCAGGGAGGACCCCTGGTGCATATTATCGCGGCCAAAGCCGTGTGCTTGAAGGAAGCCATGTCGGAGACCTTCATGGAATATCAAACACAGATCGTCAGCAACGCCAAAGCCCTGGCCCTGGCCATCCAGGAGCAGGGCTTTAGAATCGTGTCGGATGGAACCGACAATCATCTCTGCCTGGTGGAGGTTTTCTCCCAGGGCATTACCGGGAAGCAGGCGGAGAAAGCCCTGGAACAGGCCTTGATCACGGTGAACAAAAATATGATCCCTTTTGATACCCTTCCACCTCTGGTAACCAGTGGAATTCGGCTGGGGACCCCTGCGGTGACGACTCGCAACATGAAAGAACCTGAAATGGGGAAAATTGCAGAAATGATGGGGAAAGTCCTCAAAAACATCGACAGCGACAAAGTCCAGAGCGAGGTCAAAGAAGAAGTGAAAACCTTCACCGACCGCTTTCCTCTCTATGCCAAACGGCTTGTGCCGGTTTCCTGAGAGCCGGATGGACTTGTAAGGATTGGTCTCGGACAAGCACTCTCTTCCCGAGGGATTCACCCTTGAGGACATTTTCAAACCCGGCGGGATTCTGCAAAGTCGGCTTCCCAACTATGAATACCGGCCTTCCCAATCGACCATGGCGGAAGCGGTTTTGGATGCCATCCAGAATCGCTATCCTTTGTGTGTAGAGGCCGGAACAGGCACCGGAAAGACCCTGGCCTACCTGATTCCCGCGCTATTCAGCATCCAGCGGGTGATCATCTCGACGGCCACCAGGAATCTTCAAGACCAGCTCTTCTTCAAGGACATCCCCTTCATCCGCCAGCATCTCTTCCCGGATCTCCGCGTGACTTACATGAAAGGCCGGACCAATTATCTTTGCCTGAAGAAGTTTCATGAGGAGACTCAGCAAGAAACGGGAGCAGGAGAGGGCCAGGAACATTGGAAGGACCTTTCGGATTGGATCGAAAAGACCGAGACAGGAGATCGTTCGGAGTTGAGCTGGATGGGAGATGATGATTCCCTTTGGAGACAGCTCGATGCTCGAAGTGACACCTGTACCGGGCAAAAATGCTCCTTTTTTGACCAATGCTATGTGACCCGCATGCGCCAGAAGGCCCTGGAGTCCAACCTCATCGTCGTCAACCACGCCTTGTTCTTTGCCAATCTGGCCCTGGAGACCGATGAGATAGGACGGGTGCTGCCTAATTTTTCGGTTCTCATCCTGGATGAAGCCCACGAAGTTGAAGACATCGCAGCCAATCACTTTGGGAAACGGGTCAGCAACCGCCAGATCGAATTCCTGTGTCACGATTTTCGTAAACTTGCCGCCGAGGTTTCCGAACTCTCGGACCTGGTCGACAAGGTCGAAACTGCAGCCGCCATCTTCTTTAGCTCATTCCCCTCTGTAATGGGACGCCATTCGCTCAATTGTTACCAGGACCCGGAGGCTGGCACCGTCGATCTCCGCAGCGCCAGCGCCCGACCGCATCAAAGACTGCAAAACGCACTCCTCGCTCTTTTCCACCGACTCGAAGGCCCAGGCGACCGTCCCAGCGAAGCAACTCCGCTGGTTCGCCGCCTAGAACAAACCATTTCTGCCCTGGACGAGATCTTTGATCCGGAATCCGGCGAGAATGTTTACTGGTTTGAAAGACGACCCACCGGAGTCTTCCTGCATGTGAACCCCATCAACATGGCGCCGATCCTGAAAGAGCACCTCTTCTCACGGACGGATACGGCCATCTTCACATCGGCCACTCTCACCGCCAACAACGACTTTGAATACTTCAAGGCAAGACTTGGAATTCCCGAACCCAGAGAAGTCGTGACCACCAGTGAATTTGACTACGCCGAACAGGCCATTCTCTACATCCCCCAGATTCCCGAGCCCCGTTCAAGCGAATACCAATCCCATGCTCTTCAGGAGATCCGGCAGATCCTGACTTTGACAGAAGGACACGCCTTTTTGCTCTTTACCAGTTTCGCTCACATGAACCGCGTCTATGAGGCGCTGGCCCAGGAGATTCCCTTCCCCCTCCTGCGCCAGGGTGATTTCCCCAAGAATCGGCTCCTGGAAGTTTTCAGAGAAACTCCCCATGCCGTCCTTTGCGCTACCTCGAGTTTCTGGCAGGGAGTCGATGTACAGGGAGCTGCGCTTCGCGCCGTCGTCATTGACAAACTGCCCTTTCTGGTGCCCACCGAACCTCTGGTCGCTGCCCGCATCAGCTGGCTCGAAAGAGAAGGGGAAAACGCCTTCCTGAGGTACTCAGTGCCCGAGGCCATCATTACCCTGAAACAGGGACTGGGCAGGCTGATCCGGTCACGTCAGGATCGCGGAATTCTGGCCGTCCTCGACAGCCGTCTTCGTACCCGAAGTTATGGCCAACTCTTCCTCCAAAGCTTGCCAAACTGTCCTGTGACCGATAAAATTGAGGAACTGCGACGCTTCTATCATCAAGATGCATCAATGAATAAAGATAGGGAGTGAATATTATGAAAATGAAAACAGCACGGCTTTTCTTGGGCATCTTTCTTCTGTCTTGGCTCATTCCCTCGCTCGAGGCTCAAATCGGCAATATCAGGGGAAAAGTAACGGATCCGGAAGGTACCCCCCTGGAAGACGTTTTGATCAGGATCGAGGGCATTGAAGTTTCGAGAAAGTACGAGGTGAAAACCGATGCTAAAGGAGAGTACTTTCACGGAGGCGTTAGCCGGCAGGGAACCTACCGGGTCATCGCTGAAAAAGATGGCTTCCAAAGAAATTATGCTGAGGGCCTCAGACCGGGTACCGATCGCAGAGCTACGGCGGGTCTGGCTGACTTCGTCCTGACACCCGGGGCAGCCGGTCGATTGGCTTTCGAGCTCACCGACGAAGAAATCAAGGCAATAGAAGAAGGGTCGGACGATTCAGAAGCACGGGCGGCGGCGGCGGCTCAAGTGAGATCGCAGCTGGACGAGGGCCTAGGGTTTTACAATCAGG
>JAYZBY010000018.1:0-5548 GCA_036338555.1 Acidobacteriota bacterium
CCTTTCCTGTTGGAGCCTTTCGATCTGCACGGCCTTCTCACCTGGCAGGACCTCCGCCACCAGATGTTCAATTCCCACCTCCCGGGCGATGGCCTGAGCCGTGGCCTGGTTGTCGCCGGTCAGCATCGCGACCGTCAAACCAAGCTGCCGCATCTCGGTAACCGCTTCCCGGGCTCCAGGCTTGAGGGTATCAGCCACGCCAATCAGGCCGACCGCCTCATCTTCAAGGGCCACCCAGATGACGGTTTTGGCCTGGGACTGCAAACGCCCGGCCTCCTCCTCCAGTCCGTTGAGGTCCACCTGGTGTTGGGTCATCATCCTTAAATTACCCAGCAGGACCTTCTGATTTTCCACTCGGGCCAGCACCCCCTCCCCCGACTGAGCTTCAAATTCCTGAGGTGATCCTACCGGAAGATGCCGCTCCCGGGCCGCCCGGACGATGGCTTCACCCAGGGGATGCTCGCTCCCGCTTTCCACTGAGGCGGCAAGTCCCAGCAACCAATCGCCGGCGCCCGGATCGGAAGTTTGAATATCGGTAACTGAGGGCTGTCCCAGCGTGAGGGTCCCCGTTTTGTCCAGCACGATGGTCCTGAGGGAATGAGCACGCTCCAGGGCCTGGGAGTTTTTAAAGAGAATCCCCTTCTGAGCACCCCGTCCGGTGGCCACCATGATGGCGGTCGGCGTGGCCAGCCCCAATGCACAGGGACAGGCAATGACCAGCACCGCCACCATCCGGATCATGGCCGCCGTAAAGCCGGCCGAAAGGACCAGCCACCAGGTGAGAAGGGTTCCCGCGGCAATCAGGATCACAATGGGGACGAACACACCGGCCACCCGGTCGGCCAGCCGCTGAATCGGTGCCCGGCTCCCCTGAGCCTCCTCCACCATCCGTATGATCTGAGCCAGGGCGGTATCCGCTCCCACTCGTCTGGCTTCAAACTGCAGCCTTCCCTGTTTGTTGATCGAGCCTCCGATCACTTCATCTCCCGGCTGCTTGTCTACGGGCAGGCTCTCTCCGGTGAGCATGCTTTCATCGAGGCTGGACTTCCCATGGATGATGATGCCATCCACGGGAATCCTCTCCCCGGGCCGGACGATGATCTGGTCGTTGACTACAACCTCTTCAAGCGGAACATCGATTTCCTGACCATCCTTCACCAGGCGGGCCGTTCCAGGGCGCAGCCCCATCAGTTTCTTGATGGCCGCACTGGTTTTCCCCTTGGCCCGGGCCTCCAGCAGCTTGCCCAGTTTGATCAGGGTGATGATCACAGCCGCCGTCTCGTAGTAAACATGGGTTCCCAGGGCTTGGCTTCCCAGGCCCAGGGCAATCGTGACCGGCAGACTATAGAAATAGGCGGCGGATGAGCCCATGGCGATCAGGACATCCATGTTTGCGGTCCCATTGCGAAGGGATTTAAAGCCCCCCACGTAAAATCCCCAGCCCACGTAAAACTGAACCGGCGCGGCCAGCAGCGCCATCAACACATTGACCCAGGGCTGATGGGCCCAGGCCCCCAGCAACCCAAAATCTCGCGTCATGGCCAGCAGGAAAAGGGGAACCGAGAAGATAACCCCAATCCAGAGCTTGAGACTCTGAGCTCGAATCTCTGCCTCCCTGACCTTTCCCTCACTGTCCTCGGACATCCGGACCTCGACCACCCCATAACCGATCCTCTCGATGGCCTGGGTCAGAATTGCTCGATTCACCTGCTCGGGAAGATACTCGACGGTGGCCTTTTCGGTGGCATAGTTGACCGTCGCGTCCACCACACCCGGAACCTTCTTCTTCAGGGTCCTTTGGATGGCGGCAGCGCAGTTGGCGCAGGTCATTCCGGTGATGGCCAGAGTTTCCCGCTGCTTCCCGGCAGATTCAGCCGTTTCAGAGGCAGAATGCATCACTGCTCCGGTAGGTACTGGATTTCCCTCAGCAAGCCCTCGATCTGTTCCCAATCCAGCGACGCCTCCTCCCACTCCACAGTCACCATCCGGCTTTTTTCATCAGCCCTGGCTGAAACGATCCCCTCCAGATCACCCAGCTCTCGTTCGATCGTCATGACACAGTGTCCACAACTGATGCTGGGAACTCGAAATGATTTGGTACTCATGATTTCACCGCCTTCCGGAACTCTTGAAAACATCCAGGATTTCCTCAATCACACGCTCTCGATCGCTGGGGTTGTCGCCTCGAATGGCGGTCGTGGCACAGGTATGCAGATGGCGATCCAGGACCAGCTCGCTCACTTTACTCAGGGCACGCTGGACGGCCCCGATCTGGTTCACAATGTCGATGCAGTACTGGTCCTCCTCCACCATCCGGGAAACCCCGCGAACGTGCCCCTCAATGCTTTTTAACCTGCGTAAGATGCCGGCCTCACCTCTGGTGCTCATTTTTCTCCTTTCTTCCCAACCCCACCCCCCAGGGGGGGGGATACTTAAATTGTAAGACGACCCGGAGCGATTGTCAATTCGTGTTGTGGTGCGGCGATGCAATGGTGCCGGATTCGGCGATATCTAGCAGCCTGAAGTAGGGGCGCACGGCGTGCGCCCCTACTTCAGGCTGCTAGACATCGCTTGGAAGGGACGATAGGTGTTGGTCCAGAGTTTCGGAGAGCCACTCGCAGGACGACCGCTACAACGGACCGAAATCCGAATTCCCAAATTCGAAACAGACTCCAATTTTGGGTTTCGGATTTAGGATTTCTTTCACTCTGTGTCTTGGTAGTGAGGACCTAATCGAGCTGCGAAAGAGCCTCCATCAACGACAGCGGATCCACTCGAGTCCCGTTGAGGCGAACCGTCCAGTGCAGGTGAGCACCCGTGACTCGACCGGTAGCTCCCACCTCTCCAATTCGATCTCCAGGCGCAACGATTTGCCCTTCCTCGACAGCGAAGCGAGAAAGATGGGCGAAGTAGGAATAAAGTCCCTGTCCATGATCCAGGATCACGGTATTGCCCGAGTAGTAGAGATCGGAGACCAGAACCACTTCTCCTCGATTGGGTGCATCGACGGGAGTTCCCTCATCTGCGTCAAAGTCGGTTCCGCTGTGGGGACTGCGGGGCTGCCCGTTGAGGATGCTGCGCTTGCCGAAGCCGCTGGTGGGGGCTCCCGGAACCGGGGAGAGAAAGGAGTCCTCCCATATTTTTTCAGAGTTCAGGCCGGCAAACACCTGGGCAACTCTTTTGGACTCGCGGCGAATGCGCGGCATCATTTCCCCGGGAGGATTGACGAACTTTTCATCCACGGTGAGCCGTCGGGTGGGAAACTCCTTGTGCTCGACCTGGAGTTCATAGCTCTTTTCGACTGAAGAGCCATCCGAGGTTTTACCCTTCAGCAGAATCGGGTAGCGACCCACGGTGGTTGCCAAATCAATCCCAATCAGGCCCTGCCAGAGCGTGTCCTGATCAGTGGGGTAAAAGAGGAAAGTCTTTTCAAAGGCCCTTCCCTCCATCTGGGTCAAGGGGAGTTGGCTTTGAACGGTCACCAGAACCACTTCTCCAGGTTGAAGCGACCGCGCCCGATGAGAAACCTCGATCTGACCGGAGTCATTTTCAACCCCACCCAGAAAAGAAACCAGCAGAAGGATTGTTAAAGGGTTCAAGATTCTCCTCCCTTCATTTTTTCCTGGACGCTTTGGATCTTATCGCTCAGAGTCTGTTCCCGGTCGGTCCGGGTTCCGACCCTAAGGCTTGTGGAGATTCGAGGGGCTCCCATTTCATGAACCCGCTGGTGACACTGTTTGACCGCTTTCATTACCGCATCCCAGTCCCCTTCAATGTTGGTCCCGTTGGCATGTAGTTCCACCTTTAACCCCGCTTCTTCGAGCACCTGTTCACAAGCGGCAATATATTCGGAAAGACTGACACCCACGCCTAACGGAATGATGCAAAATTCGACGATCGTATTCATCGCTGGGACCTCTCGACGCTGCCCCTCAATAGCCGCTTACCCAGGCGGCTGGAGACTGTCCAGAAGGGAGTCAAAATCCTGTTTGGATTGATTCACCGTATTCTCAGGGCCGGTCAGCTTAAAGAACCAGGGTCCTCCCGTTCCCTCTACCACGGCAGCCAACATTCGGTAACCAGGCCGGGCGGCTGTCTGGGCCATCATCGGACCTCCTGATTCATTGTAGGTTCCACTGACATCGACAATGGTTATTTCCACTCCATTGCCGCTCCTCTCGGAGATGCGGGCCTGATCCGATACCGGGCCTCCCCCGGCGGTTGTAAACTGGCCCACCCATCGGTCCACGTTGGCTTGAACCGATCCACCTCTACCGCCAAAATGAAAAACCACCATTTCCGAATCCGCGTTATCTCCCTCCACACCAGGAATTCGATACTGGGACACGCGCATCGATGAAGAGGGGGCTTCCTGAATCCAACCGTCAGGAGCCTGAAACTCGATACCGGCTGCTGCTGCCGTCCCGGAGGCCGAGGATGAACCGGCCGAGGAGGGAGTCGGTGGGAGGGATGGGGAGGGTTGAACCGGTTCCAAATCGGAACATCCGGCCGCCAGTAAGAGGGTGAAGCCGACCCCCAATAGTGTCATCTTCCAGCTGCCGTCCATCATAAACTCTCTCCCTCCATGGTGGTTCGATTTCAATCGTGATCTACTCCTCTAACAAAGGCATCCGACCCTGAAAACCCTCCTCCACTTCGTGCCAGTAGAGGATATCCTCTTCTCCATACTTCCAGCAAAGATAGACTTCACGGCCATCCTTCAGGTGGGAAAAATCAATCAGTCCATCCTCCAGGCTTTTGACTATACAGCCTGTCTCCTGGATTTGACCCAGGCAGTTGCGCATCAGGGCCAATCCTGCCAGATAAACCGCTCCCTCCGGGCCTCCCGAATCATTGGCAGAAGTTTCAGCGAATTTTTGCACCACTTCCCGCTGCTGCTCCAGCTGCTCGGTGGTCTCGAACACCTGGCCCACCAATTTTTTGAGGGTCGGCAGAAGTTCCCGGACTTCCGCAACCGTAAAAAAGCGCTTTTCCATGACCTTCTGATTATATCAGCGGGGATCGGGCCGAGCAGATTGGGATTATACTTTGACGCCTGAATGGTGGAGAATAGCCATCGGTTCCTTATGAAGTGCATCCTGTGTAATCAGAGAAAAGGCAAGCGATTCTGCCCCGCCAAGAACACCTCCATCTGTGCCCAGTGTTGCGGGGAGAAACGTGTGACCGAGATCGATTGTCCCTCGGACTGCGCCTATCTCTATTCGGGACAGGCCTATCAATCCATCAAGAAGTATTCGGCCCAGCTCCGGCAGGAGGAAGATCTGGTCAAACGCCGAAAACTTTACGAAACGAGTCAGGCTTTCGGACCGGTGTTCGGGAAAATCGAACAGAGCATCATCAATTATTCCGCCAGCTTGCAGACTCTCACGGATGAGCACATTCTCGAAGCCGTCAACCTCCTCAAGGAGACCTACCGCACGGAACAAAAGGGAGTCATCTACGAGCACACTTCCAGCAATCCTCTGGTCCAGGCCCTGGTTCGCGACCTGAAAGAGGCTCTGGAAGCGATGCGGGCCGATCAGGGAGG
>JAYZBY010000019.1:0-6726 GCA_036338555.1 Acidobacteriota bacterium
CTGTGGTCAGCTTTTTCACAATTCCCAATAGGGCGAGAGCTTGGATCTCAGCACGTCCCGATAGATTTCGTAGTCCTCGACTTGGGTAACAGGAACATCGAACTTCCTGGGCTCCAATGTCGTTTCGATGGAAAGGAGTACCGCCTCACACAGAGCCGTCAAGTTGTATCCTCCTTCCAGAAGGTACAGAATGCGACCTCCACAGATCTCACCAGCCACATCGTTCAGAAGATTCACCAATGCTCCGAATCCTTCCGTTGAAAGATTCATGCCGGCCAGGGGATCATCGCGGTGCCCATCGTATCCAGCAGATACCAGGATGAGCTGGGGGTCAAATTGACGAACTATGGGGAGGAGCAGGTCCCGAAATAGAGTGCAGTAAAAATGATCGCCGGTGCCGGCAGAAATGGGGAAGTTGGCGGTAAATCCCTGGCCCGGACCCGCACCGGTTTCTGAGAAATGACCGGTGCCGGGATAGAAGGGATACTGATGGGTGGACAGGTACAGGACATCGGAACGGGAGTAAAAGATCTCCTGGGTTCCGTTTCCATGGTGGACATCGAAGTCGACAATCGCCACTCTTTGAGCCAGGTCCTCCCGGATCGCCCACTCGGCAGTCACCGCGATGTTGTTAAAGAGACAGAACCCCATGGCTTTGTTGCTTTCGGCGTGGTGCCCGGGGGGACGAATGAGAGCGAATCCGCTGTCAATCTTTTCCTGGGTTATCTGGTCCACCAGGCTCACAGCGCTGCCGGCGGCCAGAAGTGCCACCTGGTACGAGTCGGCACTGGTACTGGTGTCGGCGTCCAGTTGTGAGAAGTCTGCTCCGGCAGTGGCTTTGATTTGAGCGAGGTGTTCCGGGCTGTGGACGGCTCGAATCCACTGTTGTTGAGCGGTTAAAGTGGGAATCCGGATCAGCTCATCGAGGCGATCCCACTGCTTGAGCGCTTCCAGCAGGGCGGCAACCCGTTCGGGCCGCTCCGGATGGCCCGCGGGAGTCAAGTGACGGGTGAAGGAATCATCGAGAACGATACCGTATCGCATAGAACAATGTGACGTGCTGTGTGCGTTCAGTGGAGGAAAATGTTCTCGGAATCACACTGTGGACAACTCCCGGAGCGATACCATTGGTCGCCCTGCCCGAACCAGCCGCACCCCTGGCAAAGGGCGGTGCGTTTCCTGAGATGGGAATATTGTATAATTTCCATGCACTTATAAAGGACCACCGAAATGCCTCCAATCGTGATAAGGAGGTAAACGCCCGCTAATAGCCAAGGTACATGCAGTTCCGGGATGGTCCCGAGAAACATTAAAAAAATCAGGCCCACTGCAATTAATGCGTATCCCCCTTGCTTCAGAAACAGAGCTTTCTCTATGAAAAGACTGGCCTTGGGGTTCATTGTTCTCGGCATTTTATCCCACCCGCTGCCGGCTTTTCAAAATTCCCCTCCTCCCGCGGAAGAATCGGAACACTACCTGGTCCTTCTCATGGAACCCTCGGTGGTCGAGAAAACTCTGGAGTGGACTCCTGAAGGATCAACACAGCTGCGACGCGCCGTACTCGGGAGCCTTGAAGCGGTTGGTTACCAGCAGCAGGTCGAAGATGGACAGCTGGGATTCTTGCGCGCCCTTTCGCAAAGTCCTGCAGGGATTGGGACGGGGCGTCTGGATGTGTTGGACCGGAGAACCTATCTACTCAACACGCTTTTGGTCAGAGCCTCAGCCAGCGAGATTGAGCGACTGCGGGAACACCCGGAGGTTCGGGCAGTTTATCCCAACCGTGAGTTTTACCCGCTATTGGACAGTGCCCCGTTTCTAATAGGAGCCCCGGATTTATGGGAGGTGTTGGGAGGGGTCGGTCAAGCCGGACAGGGGATGAGGATCGGCATCATCGACTCCGGGATCAACCAGGATCATCCCATGTTTCAGGGGGAGGGTTTCACAGCCCCGGCGGGATTCCCCTTGGGCGATGTGGGCTTCACCAACGATAAGATCATTGTGGCACGAACTTATGTGAAGCCGGAACTTGGCTTGAGGGATCAGGACAATCAGACCCCCGAGGATGAGTTGGGCCATGGCTCCCAGGTGGCTGGGGTCGCCGGGGGTAGATTGGTGACTGATTCGTTGGTGACCATTCAGGGGGTGGCTCCTCGTGCTTTTTTGGGAAGCTACAAGGTGTTCGGCAATCCTTCGGTGAATCCCACCACAACAGCGGCCGCTGTGATTGCTGCCATTGAAGATGCGGTCCAGGATGGGATGGATGTAATCAATCTCAGTGTGGGTGGGCCGGCCCGCCTTCCCGACCAGGATCCCGAGCAAATGGCCATATCGCTGGCGGTTGAAGCTGGAGTGGTGGTGGTTGCGGCCGCCGGAAATGCCGGCCCCGACCCCCACACCATCACTTCACCCGGAACAAGCCCGGATGCCATAACGGTGGGAGCCTCCAGCAATGCTCGAATCTTCGCCGGCGCTCTGGAGATCACCGCCGATTCCTCCTTGCCGATGGAACTGGAAAGGATTGGCTATGTTGCCGGAACCGGCGAGGTTATTTCCGAAAGTGTAGGACCCCTGCCCATTGTTTCGATTCAAACACTGGATGAGACGGAACTCGCTTGTGAGTCCTTTCCGGCTGGGAGTTTGTCCGGGAAGGTTGTCTTGATTCGAAGAGGCACCTGCTTCTTTTCTCTCAAGGCCAACAACGTGTTTGAAGCCGATGCCAGAGGAATGGTGGTCTACAATAATGTCGAGGGCAGCGCAGTTGTCATGGACGGTCTTGATGGAATCCAAGAACCGGCGGTCATGATCGAAAGATCTTTCGGTGAATCCCTGCGGGATTTTCTAATTGTCGGAGTACCCTCTGAAATTACCTTCAGGCCAGTCGACGAAAATGTGTCCTTCCCCACCCAGCCGGATCTGGTTGCTGAGTTCAGCGGTCGAGGACCCAGCATTGACCTGGCGATCAAACCCGACTTGACGGCACCGGGTGAGAATATTCGTACGGCCTCGAACGAGACGGTTCCAGAAATCCGGTTTTCTCTGCAGAGCAGTGGAACCAGTTTCGCCACTCCTATGGTGTCCGGTGCGGCTGTACTGATCAAACAGCAACATCCTGAGTGGGCTGAGATACTTTCCGCGGTAGGGATGGCCAGGGCCATCAAATCGGCCCTAGTGAACACCGCTGTCAGGAGCGCCGTCTGGCAGGGTGAGCCCGCGGACTCGATTCACACCGGGAACGGACGCCTGGATCTGGCGCAGGCCAGCTGGGTCACGGCCGTACTGAATCCTGTCAGCGCGAGTTTTGGTTTGGTGGGGCAGGACCTCCCCCTCCATCTAGAGCGTCCCTTCGAATTGACCAACCTGAGTCCGGGACTGCAGTCGTTTGAAATAGAGTGGTCCCAAACGGTGGGGAACCCGACGGTGGAGATCACGGTTTCACCATCTTCGCTTACCCTCTCTTCCGGAGAGATTGGACAGTTCACGGTGAATGCGGATTTTGATCCGCCCCTGACCGGGGGTATCTTTGAAGGCTTCGTGCGCATCACCAGTATGCATTCGGAAACCGATCTTTCCGCCACCTACTGGGGAGGGGTAACGGTCCAGGATGATTCGGTGGTTCTACGGGTGGCCCAAGCAGGTCCATTGGTCTTTTCTACGCTGTCCTCGGCACTGGAAGCAGCCCAGCCGGGAAATGTCATCGAAATTACCGATGACGGTATTTATTCGGAAGTACTCAACATTAACCGCAACCGGGACGGACTCGATCTGGACGGACTGATTCTCAGGAGTGCTCCGGGAAAATTCCCGATCATTGATGCCGGCCCAGTCACCAACACCGAGGCTGTTATCACCGTCTCAGACCTGGAGCGGGTCACCATCGAAGGTCTTGGTATCAAAGGAGGAGCGGGAGGGATCAGTTTTCGGAATGCTTCCGGCGTCATTCGCAACAATACCATCGAGGACAACCTCCAGAGTTCCTCCTCTCACGGCATTGCACTGTTCAGTAGCCGCGCCCATGTTTTTGGCAACACTCTCCGTGGAAACGGTGGCAGTGGAATCGTCGCGTTCGCTTCGAGCGCTCTGATCCAGGAGAACCAGATCGGAAGGGGCAACAGGATCAACGGCATCTTTGCCACTCCCGGCGGACCTCTGGGAATCTTTGAGAACCAGATTGTGGACAATGGCAATGGGCAGTTCGAGGGGCAGGGAATTCGGATTTCCAGTAATGAAGGCTTGATCAAGGGAAATACGGTGCGGGGTTCCCAGGGAAGTTCGGGCGATGGGATCCAGGTGAGTGGAACCTCCTCCAAAGTGTCGTTTCTGGATAACACGATTGAGGGGAATGCGAGGCATGGGGTGTTTCTTTTTCAGGGAGCTGAAGGGCTTTTTCTGCGCAACCTGTTTCGAGGGAATCCCACTTCCGGCCTACGTGTGGAGGGAGAATCTCGAGCCGAACTCCATTCGAGCCGTTTCCTGGAAAATGGCGCAGGCATCCAGTCGGTGTCTTCAAACCTGCTGTTGTTTGACAGCCTCATCACCGGATCCCTTCAGCCGACAGGGGGAGATGGGGTTTTTGCAATGGCCGGAACGGTGGTGATTCAAAACAGCACGTTCTTTGACAACAGTGGTTTCGGCCTGCGTCTCTCGGGAGCCCAGCCGACCGTTTCACACTCGATCTTTCAGCAGAATGGTAGCGGTGATTTGTCGGGAGGCAGCTCCGATGATTTCATAAGTAACCTCATAAGCGACGGAATGTTCGAAGGAGTCAATGGGAACCGGGGCGGTGAGGCCTTGTTCGCTGATCCCCTGAGTCTGGACTTTTCACTCCAAACGGGATCTCCGGCCATTGATCGAGGTGATGCCGAGGTGCTTCTGTCTTCCCTTGATCTGTTCTCCCATGAACGAGCCGTCGATGGAGACGGAGATGGAGAGACCCGGGTGGACCTGGGCGCCATTGAGTTTGGGTCCGATTTCGGAGGCCCTCTGATGGTGCCCGTCCTTTCCCGTGCTCAGACTGAGTTTGTGGGTCTGGCCCTGACCAATGCCTTCTCTCAGGATGCCACCCTGGAACTGCGGGCCTATGATGACAAGGGTCAGTTGCTCGGTAGTCTCCAGACTCTGGAGGTTGCCGGTCACAAGGAGTCTGCCGTGCTTCTTGAAGAACTCTTCGATACGGTTTCAGCCGCCTGGGTCCAAATTCGTTCCAGCCACCCGGAACTGACCAGCCTTGTGCTCGAGGGCAATTCCGGAATGGGCTTCCTGGCCGGAGCCGAATTGTCCCTGGCCCACTCCAGCCGGCTGATCTTCCCCGAGGTTCGGAATCAGGAGAACGAAGAGACGTGGCTTTACCTGATCAATCCCAATCCGGAAGAAATTGAGGTGCGCCTCGAATGGACCCGTTCCGATGGGTCCAGCCTGGAGAGTCTGTTCCAGTTGGTGGGCAAGGGTCTTTTTGTCTCCACCTTTCGACAGACTTTCGGGGAGGGTAGCGGGGGCTTCGTGAGTGCCACCGTGGAGGGGGGGCAGACCATTGTCGGGATGGAGACTTTTGGCCTTTCCGGTGCGCGGGGCGGACTGGCCGCCCTGGATGTCAATGCTTCCCGATCCCAGGTCTTCTCCGCCCATTTCGCTTCCCTCGATGAGGTGAGGACCTCCTTGAAACTGATTAACACCGGTCCGGCGACCCAGGTCAGGGTGGAAGCCCTGGATGACGATGGAGATCTGCTGGGATCATTCATCCTGGAGGAGTTGTCCACCGGAGAACAGTTTTTCGGAGATCTGCGGGATATATTTGATTTTTCCTCGGAGGAAAATAGCGGTTGGCTTCGGATTCAAGCGATCGATGGAGATCTGCTGGGCAGTGTTACTTTCCGTGATTCTGGAAACCAATATCTGGCAGCGCTACCTCTTTTCCAGGAGGGAGCTCGCGAGATTATTTTCAGCCACGTGGCGCACACGCCTGAGGTGTTCTCGGCGCTGGCCCTGCTGAACACTTCAACCCAGGCGCGGGTGGTGAGCGTTGAGGTCTTTGATGGGAGCGCACAGCGAGCCGGGGTTGCGTTCCTGGAATTAGCTGCCGGTCGAAAGGTTTCCCGTCTTTTGAGTGAACTCTTCCCCGACCTGGAAGACCAGGAGGGTGGCTTCATTCGAGTACGCTCCAACGGGCCCATCAGCGGATTTGCGATTTTTGGAGATCGTTCTCTCAACTTCATGGCTGCCGTGCCGGCGCAGGTGCTTACGCCGTGAATTCGTGCAATCGTGGATTCGTGCAATCGTGGGTTCGTGGTGAACGTTTCGAATTTGGGACTTCGGATTTCGGATTTTAGGCCCGATGTAGTGGCCTGAGCGCATCCCATTTTCCGGAAGCCGCTCAGTTACACAACCCAGGAAAATCGGATCAGGACGGATGATGGCTAGTAGGGGCGCACGGCCGTGCGCCCTTCTTCCGGTCAGGGACCAATGTCTTGTTGGTACGAGGTCCTGAAACCCGAAGGGGTGATGTGAAATAGCCTGGGGCGTGAGCCCCAGGAGTCAGAAGGTGGCAAGAAAGGAGCCCTGTAGGGGCGATGTAGCTGCTCCGGAATCGGCCCACTGAGGCGCCTCGGCCGCTGGTGGTCGTCCACCCCGGTGCACCTTCCAGGGTGGGACCCACCGGCAGCCGAATGTAGGGGCGGCCCGGGGTGGGCCCCCGGCCAGGACGGTGGAGGTAAGAACAGCGGACGGCGTGTG
>JAYZBY010000020.1:0-8159 GCA_036338555.1 Acidobacteriota bacterium
CCGGGCCCACCCCAAAGCTGAGGCCGGCCATGAAGATGAGCGAAGAGGCCGCGAGCGTGGCACCCAGACACAGCGACATGATGTTGCCGGAGAGGGTGATGAAGGTCATTCCCACCGCGACGCAGCCGATAAAGGAGATGGCGGTAAGCAGGGCCGCAATGCTGGGAGTCGAGATAAATCCGGGCGTTGCTAGGGCCCCCACCGTCAAGATGAGAAGCACGGCCCGCTGAGTCAAGGCTGCCGCTTGAGTTCCTTGCCCGGCTATGACTTCGTCTTCCTTTCTCCCAGTCGAGTTCGAGGATGGGTGATATCGGTAAGCACCTGGTGCATCGTAACCTGGCCGCGCGCATATCGGGCCACCTGCCTGCTGCGGTACATGGTGATGATGATGTCGGAGATCCCCACGACCTCTTCCAGATCGGATGAAGTCATCACGATCAAATTGCCGTTTTCACACAGTTGTCTCATGACTTTGTAGATGTCTCGTCTGGAGCCGACATCGACGCCTCGGGTGGGTTCATTCATCAAGAACACTCCCTGTTGCTCTTGCCCCATGGACCGGCCCAAAGCCAGTTTCTGCTGGTTTCCCCCACTCAGTTCCTCGGCCCGCGCCCCCAGTCTCAGATCGTCCAGACCCACCCTGCGGGCCAGGCTTGAAGCGAGTTGGTGCAGGGCCGACCAGGAGAGAAATCCCGCTCCCAGACGGGTGGCGATCAGGTTCTCCAGGACCTTCAACTGAAGGAAGATGCCCTCCCGGGCCCTGTCCTCGGAGATGAAGCGGACCCCGGACTTCTGTGCCCCTCTGACCGATCCGAGCGACACCGGCTGTCCCTTGATCCGGACCCGGCCGGTGGCGTCGTAAGTGAGCCCCGCCACGGCCCGCACCACCTGGGCGGCCCCGGAGCTAATCTGACCGGCAATCGAGACAATCTGTCCCGAAGACTCGCTCAGACTAAAATCTTCGACCCATCCCGAAATTTGTAAGTCCTCAACCACCAACAGGGGCGACTCGGTGGAGGTTCGAGATGGGGGGTACAACTCGCGCATGGATTGTCCCAGCATGAGCTCGATCAAGCCATCCCGATCGATTTCCGTGACGCGGCAACTCCGAACCAACCTGCCATTGCGCAGGACCGTCACCGTGTCGCAAAGCTCAAAGACTTCTCCCAGCCGGTGCGTCACATAGATAATGGTCGTACCCCGAGAACTGAGAGCCTTCAGGGCTTTAAAGATCCGGTCAATCTCAACGTCCGAAAGTCCGGCCGTCGGCTCATCCAGAATAAGAACCCGGGCCTGGCGGGCCAGCATGCGGGCGATTTCAACCAGCTGCCGTTCTCCGATCGTCAAGGAGTCTGCCGGTCGATCCAGATCCAATTGATCCAGGCCGATGATGTCCAATACCCGGCGAGCCTGCTGTCGCAGATGGCGGCGGCGGTGAAATAGGGGGACGGTCCGGTTTCCCAGCCAGATGTTATCCTGGACCGACAGATGAGGCGCCAGGCTCAGTTCTTGAGCCACCAGGGCAATCCCGTGCTGCTGAGCTGCCTGGGGATGGCGGAGGTTGTGAGTCTGGTTATTGATCCGAACGGTTCCCTGATCGGGACGGTGGACTCCTGTCAGGATTTTGACCAGTGTGCTTTTACCCGCGCCATTTTCTCCACAAATGGCTCGAATCTCGCCCGGGTCAACCGAAAAGAAGACCTCGTCAAGCGCATCGACGGAGCCAAAGCTCTTGGAGAGGTTCTCTACGGACAGGATCGATGTCTCAGGTGGAGAGTTCCCGCCAGGCGAACTGCTGCTCATGTGTTCTTAGTATGTACAGGGCTCGGCGTAGCGATTGACGTTGGACTGGGTAATGACGTCGGCTTTGAGAATCTCGCGTTTTTCCAGCTTCTCCCCATTGAAGTAGCGTGCGATGTGTTCCGCTGCCGCCTTTCCGTTCTCGGTGGGAAGCTGGGTATTGGTGCTGTACTGTTTTCCAGCCCGGATATTCCGGATGCCCTCTTCCATACAGTTGCTGCCGACCACCACAATCTCTTCAGTTGAGAGCCCAGGCTTCATTCCGGCGGCTTCGATGGCCTGGATGATCCCTGCCGCCTGATTGTCCGCCATTCCGTAGATGCCGTCCAGACCGCCTCGCACCGCGAACCGAACCAGAAGCTGGGCTGCGATTCGTTCCGAGAGAGCTGTATTCCATTTCCCATCCTCAACGGCCACGATTTCAATGTCGGAATGGGCCCCGATGGCGTCCCTGAATCCGGCCACGCGCATTTGGGTGGAGAGTTGTTCTGAAGAACCGGTAATGGCTGCCACCCTGCCTCCCTTTCGGCCCCCCGAATGCAAAGCCCTGGCCAGGCTCTCTCCTGCCAGACGCCCCAGTTCGTAGTGATCGGGACCGATGAAGGACACGTAAAGGTCCTCAAAGTCCTGGATGGGACTGACGATGAGCACAATCGGTAGGCCGGCGTTTCGGGTGCGCATCAGAGGGGGAATGATGGCTTGGTGATTGGTGGGAAGAAGGACAATCAGGTCGAATTTTCGGGCCACGGCGTCATCGACTTGCTGAGCCTGCAAAGCCGCGTCGTAGGGAGTGGTTAGATTGGTCACCTTCATGCCCGCTTTTTCGGCCGCTGCCTTGAAAGCGGCGTTCCAGACACCGATGAAGGGATTCTGGTTGGGGGTCGTCAACAGGGCCACGCTCTTGCCCTGGGATGAAGCCAGAACGTCCCCTCCCTGGAGGACTCCGAAGAGCAAGAAAATCAAACCCAAATTTGGCGTTGCCCTCATCGATGCAATCATACCGGCCACAGAGTGTAGAATCCAGAAGCCAGAATGAAGAGTCCGGAATGTGGGAGGCGCCTCAGTGCGCCGATTCCGGAGACCCTACATCGCCCTTACAGGGCTCCTTCACTGGCAACACTTTCAATCCTGGGCTCACGCCCCAGGCTATTTCACATCACCCCTTCGGGGTTCTGGACCTCATACCCCGAACACATTGCATGCCTTCCCGCTTCCTTCCAGGGTACCTCTCCCTCCTTTCCTGGAGGGAAACGGTATCCCAAGGTGTATGGGATGTCCTGAAAATGAACACACTGAGGTGCCTCCCACACTCCGGAAACGTGAAATGTGGAACCTGGAACGTGGAACGCGCTACTCCAAGAGCAGCGCTCCTACCCGATATGCGATAGGTGATTCTCCAGGTACCAGGTGGCGATCTCTTCCCGGGTGGTCCACCAGACGCCCTCGAGTCCTTTCGCGTACTCCAGAAACTCCCGAAGTGCGCGCATGCGGAAGGGCTGGCCGGTTACATGGGGATGCAGACCGATATTCATGAGTCGTCCGCTCTCGGCACCTTCGCGGTAAAGTTCATCCAGCTGTTCCTGGAACAGCTGGGAGGCCTCCGAGGTGGTCATGCCCCGGCGGAAAAAAATCATGAAGTCGTTAATCTCAACAGTGTAGGGAATGGAGACGATGGGACCTGAAGGGGTTTGGATCAGATAAGGCTGATCGTCATTGAGAAGGTCGGTGAAAAAAATCAATCCCTCCTCAGCACAAAAGTCCGCTGTTTTGGGAGTGCATCGTAGGGAAGAGGAGAGCCATCCCTTGGCTTTGCGGCCTACCACTTCCTCGTAAACGCGCAAGGTTTCACGAATGACTTCACGCTCCTTCTCCGGCTCGAAGAAATGGTTGCTCAGTAGATCGGACTGGACATAATTGTGGGCCACGATTTCCCAGCCGCGAGAGTTGACCGCGTCGATGATCTGACGGCGTTCCAGTCCTGCCTTGGCATTGATGGTGATGCTGGCTGGAACTCCCGCTTCGTCGAAGGCGTCGATCATGCGCCACACGCCAACGCGCTGGCCGTACTCTCTCCAGGTGTAGTTGGGAAAGTCCGCCACATTGCCCGGCAGAGGATCCGGCAAAATGGAAGGTCCTCCCGCATAGTAGGGTTGTTCGGTGTCTTTCAACAGGTCCCAGTACTCCACATTGATGGTCACAATCAGGGCCAGGCGAGCGTGATTCGGCCAATTGAGAGGCTTGCGGCTGGGAAGCGGAACGAAATCGTAATTCATGGATGGAATTTCACCACAAAGGCAGGAAGAACACAAAGGCCAGGGACACTCGTCCGGGGTTGTTAGCCCGCATTATGCATAAATTCTCTACTGCATCGCCGCTATCATCCGTCCTGACTGTGTTGCGCTCGTTCAGCCTTCTCAGCGTACCGTACAGTACGCTTGCGGGGGCCTCGGTCGCGCGTCTTGTCAGGCCGGCGCTTTCGGCGCTTCGTAACGAGAACCTATGCATAATCCGGGCTAGAAATCGAAGGAGCGGGTGAATTTGAGCAGGATGGCCCGATCATTCAAGGTGGGATCCAGTTGGCTCTGGATTTCCCTGAAGACAAAGAAAATGTCGTCTCCAGGTCGGTAGATATAGTTGAACCGAAAATTGAAGGTCTTGACCTGGGCCTTATTGTTGTACTGAAAGGTCGCGGTGGTGATGAACTCGGTGCTCAAGGCGTAATTCAGTGTGGCATTGACGAGATGACTGGTGAACTTTCCCTGGGGAACGTCGATCTTGTTCAGGTCATAACCCAGATCGAGGATCAGCGAAGGCACGGGTTTCCATTGAGGAAAGACTCCGAAGGTGATCTTGCTGCCGCCGAAGAATCCTCTCTGGGGAGAGAACTGGATGCGGCCCCCCAAAGGCCGTGAAGGATCCAGCCGGAACTGGACCAGGTAACTCTGTCCCCGGTAATCGCCGGGAGGAACCACCACACCCGGAGCCAGCTGAACGGGACGAAACAGACGATCGAAACGGTCGTGGGGAGAGAGGCGAAGGGTATCTCCGCTTTCGAAGATGAAGTCCAGATTGTAGTGGGTAATCTTTTTCTCCACGACGTTGTCCGGCGTGGTGAAGTACTCGGCAAATGCTCGAATAGAGAGTTGGCGCAGCCAGCTGATGCCAGGTCTGGGCTTGTAGGCAACGTCCCAGATGCTTTTGCGGGTATGAGCCCGTTGTGCGAATCCCATTTCCGCGTTGAAGTTTTCCTCCAGCGTCAGGTGTCCCAACCCGATGTCCAACAGGTCGGTCCGCCAGTATCCCTTGGCGTGGTAGGCATCCTGGTTTTCCTCCAGGCCGGGCGTCACCGAGCGCATCCAAAACCCGTCGAAAATGAAGTTTTCAAAAAGGACCACCCGGGTATCCAGGCCGGCGGTTCGATTAAAGCTTCCGTTTCCGGAGCGGTTGGTCACGATTCCGCCGATCGTGGAACGGGAAAAAAGATCGTACCTCATGCGAAGGACACTGAAATTATTGGAGCCGATATCGTTTTCTTCCTCGGTCTCGACGTTGAGGGCTCCAATGGAGAAAGGACCCGCCCTGCCGGTCAGCTTGCCGCCTCCCAAAACCGGAATGCGCTGACCATCCGAAGTCAGCCCGATGCGGCGACTGAAAAAGGCACGAAAGGACTCTCCGGCGAATTCATTCATCCGTGCACTGAAATCGAAAAAGGTGGCCCCTTCAAAGAAGAATTCCCTTTTCTCGGGGAAAAAGAGCTGGCTTCTCGGATTGGAGAAGTTGACACGCTGTGCGTCCAGTTCCACTTCTGCAAAGTCCGTGTTGTAGGTGAGATCAGCGGTTAAAGTGGAAGTGAGTCTCCATTTGAAATCGTCGATTCCCACCTCGGAACGGTTCTCCCAGCCCCCGCCACCCCTTTTGCCCAATCCACCCAGGGCATAGGGCTTGAGGCGCCATCGGCTGCCCAGTTCAAGAACTTCGAGTCCGGTGAGATGCCCGGCCTGGGACACCTCTTCGAACTTGAAGTCCCGGTTCCAGGAGTTCCAGAAAACAAATTCATTCTTGCGCCGAATGATGCGCCGAAACTCCAGACCGACCTCTCCCCCCTGGGCGTTCATGCGGAGAGCCTTGAAGGGGATTTCGATCTCGACCGTCCATCCCTGCTCGTCTTGATGAGAAGCGACCTTCCACACCTCGTCCCACTCCACATTCACTTCATTGCCTTCATCAATGATCAGGGCATCGTACTGGGTGCCCAGCGGATTGGTGGCAAATAAAAAGGCGTTGCGATGATCGTGAAACGAGTCGATCAGGATCCAGATACTGTCGTCCTTGCTGAGGTCACCGTCTCTTCGGAGTTCGGTGGCGATGGGGTCGTCGGCGGCCGAGTCCGCACAGACGATGGCAAGGAACAAGCTGGTTTTCGTGTATACCACCCGGATCTCGGTCGATTCCGAGGCCCGATCGCCTTCGGTGGGCTCCTTTTGAGTCAAAGGTTCCGCTTGAGGTGCGGTGAGCCACAGGCTCTCATCCAGGAGTCCGTCAAGGGTGGGTGGCGCATCCGAGAAAAGGGCGCGCAGGGATCGATTGGCATGAGAGGACTGAGAAACAACAGGGGTGATGGCAAGGAGCAGGGAAGTCAGCAGGAGCAGGAAGAAAGCGACCGGTTTTTTGACCATCCGTCCAGAAAGGCCTGTATCTTAGCACAACTCCCTCCGGGTGAGCGCTGACCCCTGACCCCTGACCCCTAACAAGGTGCTAGTAGGGGCGCACGGCCGTGCGCCCCTACTCTAGCCCGAATTCCGCATAAATTGTCTACTACAGTGCCGCATCCATCCGCGCTGACTGTGTTGTGCTTCCTTGGACTCCTCGGCCTACTGCAAGAGTACGCCTGCGGGGCCCTGCGTCGCACGCCTTGTCATCGTGGCGCCTGCCGCCCTTCGTTACGCCAACCTATACAGAATCCGGGCTTGGTTGCAAGATCGTGCCGAATTGGAACGTGGAACCTGGAACGTGGAACGCGCTGGTCGAAGACCAGCGGCCGAGGCGCCTCCCACACTCCGGACTCTTCATTCTGGATTCTGGATTCTGAATTCGGTATTCTCCCATCAAAGTCTGAGAGGATGGAGGCGCCGAGTTTCTTACCGTTTTTTGCCATGAGAAAGCTCAAGCAGGTACTCAACGATCTGGGCCCGGGACTGCTGTTGGCCGCTACCGGCATCGGTGTGGGCGACATGGTCTCGGCCACGGTGGTGGGAGCCAAGTACGGATTCATCCTGATTTGGGCCCTGGCCGCCGGCGTGCTCTTGAAGTTCATCATTACCGAGGGCCTGGCCCGGTGGCAACTGGCCACCGGGACCACCCTGATGGAAGGCTGGAGGGACCATCTGCCGCCCGCCGTTCTGCTGGCTTTTTTCGGATATTTCCTGGTCTGGACCTACTTTGTCTCGGGTGCTCTGGTGGTGACCAGCGCCATGGTCCCCGCCGCCCTGTTTCCCGGCTCCTCACAGCCCATGTGGGGGTTTTTGCACGCCATTCTGGCCGCCGTGCTGGTTTATTGGGGTACCTATGAACGCTTCGTTCAGATCATGAAATTCATGGTCGCCCTGATGTTCTCCTCTTTGATTTCGGCCAACCTTTTAATTCTCTATTCGGGTGCCCGCTGGACTCCCACGGAGCCTGCTGAAGTTTCCTTTGTGTATGCGCTCTCACTGATCGGGGGAGTGGGAGGGACGGTGACCCTGCTTTCCTACGGGTACTGGATGCGGGAGCAGCGGTGGGAGGGCACCGGACGGGTCGAGACGGTTCGAAGTGATCTGGGCGTGTCCTTTGTCATCGTTTTTGTTTTCTCCTTCTGCTTGATTTTTCTCTCCACGCAGGTGGGGTGGGAAGGAGACATCCTAGAGGAGGGACCGGAGTTTTGTATCATGCTGGCGGACCGGATTGCTGAGGAGACGGGTGCTCTCGGAGGAATCGTCTTTCTCTTGGGTTTCTGGGGTGCGGCCTACTCCTCGGTCCTGGGAGTGTGGCACGGAGTCCCTTTTCTTTTTGATGACTGGATCCATCTTTGGCGCCGGCAAAAACCCCAGGGTCATACTGGACGGCCCTATCGGGGTTTCCTGATTTTCATGACTCTGGCCTCCGTTTCCACCGTCTACCTCGAAAGGCCGGTGTGGCTGGTGTTCGTCTACACCCTGGTCGGGGCGCTCTTCTTTCCCTTTATTATTTCCACGCTGCTTTGGATGAACAACAGCCCCAGCCGGGTCGGTGTTCCCCTTCGCAATCGCTGGCCTAGCAACCTTTTGCTAATGTTAAGCCTGCTTCTTTTTCTCTACCTGGGTGTACGAAGCTTTGTGTAGTCG
>JAYZBY010000021.1:0-4766 GCA_036338555.1 Acidobacteriota bacterium
TCAAGGACATCCCCATCCTCATGACCATCACCCACGGCCGGGTGGTCTATACCAATCCCAATCAGGATCCCAACCAGAAAGTGGAGTACATCACCTATCCGATCCGGACGTCATATCTGGATTGATTCGGGGCTGCGCCCCGGATCGTGCATTCGTTCGTGAATCAGGCAACAAATGTTGTAATGGCGCTCTACTAGCTGCCTTCCGGATTCGGCGAACTGAGGCGCCTCCCACACTCCGGATGCCGCTCAAAACAAGCCCGAAAAGTGGGAGTAGGTCGGATAATGGCTAGTAGGGGCGCGCGGCTGTGCGCCCCTACAACAGGCTGCTGGATCGTGCTCAATTTGAACGTGAAACGTGGAACGTGGCCGAGCGGAGCGAGGCCGCAATGGCCTACCTCCCATCGATGCTGAATGCATAGACGGTATGAGGGCCTGAACTCTGTGCTCCGCAGGCGGTGTATACCACACCATTGGAAATGACGATTCCCCCCCGACGGGGCGCCGGCAGCTGGAAGTTCCAGAGCGGCTCTCCCGTCTCCACGTCAAGAGCCTGCAGGGTGCCGTCTCGAAAACCCTGGTAAAAGAGACCATTGGCCCCGGCCGTAGCTCCCTGGATGCTGGAAGCATTCGGAGTCCACCACAGCACCTCTCCGGTCCAGGCATGAAGCGCCACCGTGGCCGATTGGGCAATGAGCCGGTGGTTGGCAGCGGAGTTGTTCACCACATAAATCTTGTCGTGGCCGTAGGCGGTGCTGTTGAGGGTGGGGCCGCCATTGGTAACGGACGCCGTCCATAGGTGCTCACCGGTATCCCTGTCGAAGGTGTGAAAACCAGTCTTGCTGCCGGCGCCCACACAGCGTCGCCGGGCTGCTGATCGTTCCGGATGGGTGGCCTCAAAAATCATGGGGTGACAGCTGAAGTCAAGATCAAAGGCATCCTGGGCCCGCAGCTGGTGATACCAGAGCAGCTCTCCAGATTCCATGTCGTTGGCGATGATGCTTTCACTGAACAACATAGGCCCCGGGAGCCGTCCATGCACACTCCCGGTGACGTTGTAGACCACACCTTCTTCAGGGTCCAGGGCAGGAGCCGTCCAGACCGCGCCTCCCCCGATGGTTTTGGGATCAGGAACGATGTCAAAACGCCAGCGAATGGCGCTGGTGATGGCATCCAGGCAAGTGATATGGGAGCGCCCCCCCACGGTTGAGGTACCCACATAAATCTTGCCGTCATAGACGATAGGCGTCGAGGAGATCTTACTGCGATGGGTGCCCGCCAGGGGATCCAGCTGCCTTCGCCATACCTCTTCTCCGGTTCGGGCATCCAGACAGTGCATCCGCGATGTCCCATCGCCGATGAAAATACGTCCCTCGGCATAGGCGGCGGAACCTCGCATCTGACCCACCGGATCGGCGTTGACTTCCACTTGAATTTGGCCAGGTTCATTGGCCTTGACGCCCTCCCAGGCATTGAATTTCCACTTCAGTTCTCCCGAGGCGATATCCAGTGCATAGATACAGCCGTCATTCGCGGCAGTATAGAGGGTGCCGTCAATGACCAGGGGAGTGCTCTGGCTGAAATCCTGCATCCCTTCAAAGGTCCACTTCAGGGCCAGATGTCCCACATTTTCCGGACCGATGAGGGTCTCATCGGAATTGAATCGGGTGCTTCGGAGGTCATATCCGAATGCCCCCCAATCCCCGGGTTTAACCCCTTGGACGCGGCGCTGCCCCAGGAGCGTGAACTCCTTGGCTGGAGCCGCCATCAACGCTCCTCCTACCGCAGCAACCGAGAATAAAAACCTTCGCCGATCCAGCATGGATTCTCTCCAGTATGATTGAGACATCGATCACCTCTCAATGGCGGTGCAGATCCTTGTGCATGATGCGTCGGGTCTCGCTGAGCCGGTCATCCGCCGGCAGGTCAACCAGGAACTGATTCATCTTTTCGTCATCCTCAGTCTCGAGCAACTGGGCGACATAATCGATGATGCTCTTGGGAAAAACGTCCTCTCTCTCATAGAGTTGTTGTTTATCACGTAGAATCCTTGAGGATTCGACACAACTCCTGGGCAAGGCGGGAAGTTGCTCCAAAAGTTCCTGGTTCTTGAAGATATTTCCCGTGACGTACTGCTTTTGAGCGATCTTCAAAGACTTCACATTGGACAACCCCCACTCGGCGGCCATCGTGATTCCCGCTGCCAGCAGATAAACCATGGCGCTCCCATCAGGACTGCGCAATTCAATCGTCTGCCGACCCGTCCCATCCTGAAGATCCTCCGTTTCCTGACGATTGAGCTTGCGTGCCAGATTTTCTCCCCCCGCCCACCCCAGGGGAACACGGATCATGGCACTGCGATTCAAGTCGCTCCAGCAAATCCTTGTCGGTGCCTCCTGATTGGGAACCAGCCGCAAATAGGCAGACGACACCATATTGCCGAAGGCCGTCAGAGAATCCGCATAGTGACACAAACCGCCAATCATCTTCCTGGCCTCCGAGGAGAGGTTCCCTTCCCCGTCCTTCATCACATCCTTGCCGTCTTTCATCAGTTCCATGTGCACATGAAATCCGTTCCCGGCAACACCCTCCTCCAGCTTGGGAGCAAAGGTGGCGACACAACCATGTCGAAAGGCAATGTTACGGACCAGCCACCTCGCCAGCACCAGGTTATCGGCTGCATCCTCTATGGGAGTGGTCAAAAACTCGATCTCCAGTTGAGAGGCGTGTTTGCCCCGGATCTCCTCCAGATTACTTCGCACGCTGGCGATATTCCCCACCTCGCTGTGGGCATACTTCACAGCTCCCGTAATTTGAGAAATGTGGTGGACCATCTCATTGAGAATTTCCCCTGTCTTCACGTAGGGTCCCGCGGCATGATATCCCCTCTGCTTGGGAGGAAGATAGATGTTCTCGTCCGGGGTGCTCAACAAGAAGAATTCCAGTTCCCCCATGGCATGAAGATCCAGGCCCGTATTGTTTCGAAAAAGCTCATGCGCCTTGTGAAGAACATTTTCCAGGGCAAACGGCGCCAGATTTCCATCAGGCGTCAGGTACCGGCACATCACGTCCAGTGTCCCTTCGTCGAAGGGACTCAAAAAGGCGCTTCTGTATACCGGAACCACATACAGATCCGACAACGCCACATCCACCAATCCCTTGAAGAGAGACGAGCCGTCCACGCGTTCTCCCTCTCCCAGAATCAGTTCAGCCTGTTTCCGGTCGTTCAAGGGCAGTCTCAATTCCTTTAATTGTCCATCCAGACCGGTGTAGTGGAAGGCAATCCTCTCGATCTGTTTTTCTTCGATGACACGTATCAGATCCGCCCGGGTCCAATCCTCTCGTGGTTTATCCACAATCAGGGAGATGGGATTCTCGAGCACATATCCGGAGGTCGTCGTCCTTTTTTTCATAACATCAAGGTCTTGAAGTGAATTCAGTGTTTTCGAATATCCCGTGTCTGCCCATTTTAACCAAGGCTTTCAACCTGTCCAGGAAAACTTCCATCCCCTTATGGTAAATTATCGCAGAAATGGAGAATCCATGACTCGAATCTCCTTACCTTCAGACCAACAGTGTCAAATCCGAAACTCCCAGATGGCGGAGCGTCGTGTCACCAAGGCTAAGGCCTATACACAGTTCATGCCCAACATGGGACGACTTCTCTCGGTCCAAACCGATATCGGTGTCCCCTTTGGAAAGCTGTTCGCTCGGCTCATGACAGACCCGGCCAGACTGACGCGGCTTCAGCGTGAGATGATCGCGGTGGTCACCTCCCAGGCCAATCGCTGCCGCTACTGAACCGAGCTGCACGGAGAGTTTCTCCGTTTTGAAGGCGCTTCACCCGAACTGTTCAAACAGGTTACCACCAACTTTCGCAGCGCTCCTCTGGATCCGGAAACCCTGGAGCTTCTGGAGTTCGCCGAAAAGGTCACGCTAACACCCTCCCAGATCGTCAATGAGGATTTGGGAAAGCTGCGACAGGCGGGCTTTTCTGATGATGACATCTATCTAGCCACTCACATCATCGGAATTTTTAACTATCTTGTGAGACTGGCCGATGTTTTCGACCTGGATGTGGACCCCGAGGTCGGCTGAAACACGAAGGCAGTGGAAGAGAATTTCACCACAGAGGCAAAGACCGCTGAACGGGTAAGAAGGTGGGATCTTGTACCGGCCGCTCTGTGAACGGCTTCCGGAATCGGCGCACTGAGGCGCCGCCCACATTGAGGCATCTCCAGACAAGGATAAGAACGGTCGGGGCGCTCGACCGTGCGCCCTTCTTAACTTGACAGTCCTTGCCGTGGGCGCACATCTTTGTCCCTCCCTACACTCACCTTCGGGCCTCGCCCAAAGGAGGGACAGGAGTCAACGGTCAGGGTCAGCTTCTTCCAGCCATTCGCGCAGGCGACTAAAGCCCTCCTCCATGCTCACCTGTGGTTCGTAGCCCAGTTCCCGCCGAGCGGCACTGATGTCAAACCAATGGGCTGTGGCCAGTTCTTCGGCCAAAAAGCGGGTGATCGCCGGCTCGCCTTTGAGAGGGAGGAGCCGGTAGAGTACTTCCAGGAGCCCGCCGGCAGCATAGGCCAGCGAAGGGGACACGCGGCCGGTAATCGCCGGGAGATGGGCAGCTTCCAGAACACGGCCGATAAAGTCCCATAAAGGCATCGGCCTTCCCTGGGAAATAAAGAAAGCCTTCCCGGAGATGGGCGACCCCGGAGACAGACGCTCCGCCGCCAGTAAGTGGGCGGCGGCCGCATCGTCCAC
>JAYZBY010000022.1:0-16928 GCA_036338555.1 Acidobacteriota bacterium
ACCCACCTCGGCGTTGCATCCGGAAGCCCCCCGTCCACGGGCAGGGTGGCTCCCGTCGTTGGAGTCTGGCGGGTACAGAAGAACAGGGCCGCCTTGGCGACATGAGAAGCTGTTATTTTAGCGTTTAATAGATTGCGGTTACGATAGTATTCCTCGAGTTCTTTCTCGCTAAGGCCGCGGGCCCGCATCCGGTCCGGTCCAACCTCTGCCCACAGGCCCGATTTGCGATCTCCTTCCGAGAACACGGCATCCGGCGAAACCATGTTCACGCGCACATCGATCTCGGCCAATTCCAGGCTTGCAATCCGAGCCAACTGGTGAGCGGCCGCTTTGGTGGCGCTGTAGGCTCCGAATTGAGCTCCCGGGGCAAAGACGTTCTTACTTGAAATTACCACCACGTCCCCACCCGTTCCCTGCAATTCAAGGTGCCGTGCCGCCTCTGCCAGCACCAGAAGAGTTCCCTCCACGTTCACCTGTTCAATTCTGCGGAACTCCTCCAGATCCATTTCACTCAGCGAAGCCACCAGGGCCAGACCGGCATTGATCAGAACCAGATCCACGCCGCCCCAGGTCGAAATAATGCTCGAAAACGCCGTCGCTATGGAAGCCTGGTCGGTCACATCAAGAGGGACTCCAAGGACGTGTTCGCCGTACTCCGCCCGCAACTCCTCGACCAGGCCGTCCAGCCTTTCCCCCGGCAGATCGGTGACCGCCACCTGACAACCCTGGCCCAGGAAGGCCCTGCAGAGGCCGGATCCGATGGCACCCGCCGCTCCGGTTACGACCGCCACCTGACGGCTCAAAGGAGCCTCACCCCTGGCCAGCTTGGCATGCTGAAAGGTGTGATACTCCATGTCAAAAAGGTCACTCTCGCTCAAACCCTGGTACTTCCCCATGGCTCCGATTTTGGCTTTGACCTCCAACGTCTGCTCGGTAATGTCACGGCAAATATGGGCGGCGACAACATCCGGCCCTGAGCAGACAACGCCCATCCCGGGCAGCAGAATGACGCGGGGAGCTGAATCAAAACGGGAAATTTGGGCTTTCATCTTCCCGGCATTGCGATCCAGATAGGCTTGATAAAAGTCCCGATACATCTGAATGGCTCCATTCATCTGATCCTTCAGCTTGGAGGGTTCCTCATAGGCCGGGGACTCCACCCACAACGGGAAGGATTTGGTTCGAATGAGATGATCGGAAGTCAGGGGTGGCGTATCGGCCAATTTCTTGCCCTGCTCGGAATTGACGAAGGTCAGGATGTCCGGGTTGATCAAGGGGGAGAGAAGGACCCGCTTATAGGGTTGATCCGCATCTCCGGTGGGCTCCGCTAATAACCCTCTCAACACCGGTGCCACCCTTACCCACCGGGCCTCCGCTTGACTCAACTCGGTGGAGACACTCGCCGTCACGGGATGCTTGGCACGGTTGGCCAAAAATGATTCCGCCTTGCTCACCAGTTCAATAGTGGCCTGGTAGGATTCCCGCGCCGTCTCCGCCCAGGTCACCAGCCCGTGCCTCATCCAGACCATGGCCTGTTTTTCGGGATGGGCGTCGATGGCCTCCGCCACCGCCTTGGCCAGTTTGAATCCGGGCCTCACATACTCCAGTACGATCATGTTCTGGCCCAGAGCTTCCCTGACCAGCGCTTCTCCTTCGGGCTGATTGGTGAGAGCCAGAATGGCGTCGGCATGGGTGTGATCAACGAACTTACCGGGGATGAAGGCATGCACCAGAGTCTCAACCGAGGGCGTGGGGGATTGGGAGTCCAGAAGGTGAGTGCGCAGCTCCTGCATCATGAGCTCATCGGAGAGATCCTCCAGGACTCGCAGCTTCTTGAGATATTCCAGATCCAGGGCAGGATGTCCGGCCGGCTCCATTTCCGCCAGATTAAACCCTGAAGCCTTGATAAAAAGAGAGGGAAGCTTCTCTCCCAGAATATTGGTCGTGATGCTCTTGACCGAAGTGTTCCCGCCGCCATGCAAAACGAGACTCTTCTCAACTCCCAGCAATCGCGATGAATAGGTTCGAAGGGCTAGATCTTCGCCCCACTGGGGGGCCCACTCAGAGGCTACTTCAGAAGCCTCGTTCTCGGACCATAGGCTTTTCATAATGGCAGTGCCTTGCAGCCCGTTAGAAACCTATACATCGGCCGCCCCTAGCGTCTCGAGCATCAACCGGGCATTCCCGACGGGATCCTTGCCATCGAAAACGGCACTTCCGGTCACCACCAAATCAACGCCCGCCTCAGCCATATCGCCGATGTTCTCTCTGGTGATGCCGCCGTCGACACAAACCAGAGGCTCCTTTCTCCGGGCGGCAATCATTTTCTTCAATTCTGCAATCCTGGAAAAGGTGGTGGAGATGAAGCTCTGCCCTCCCCAGCCGGGATTGATTCCCAGCAGCATGATGAGTTCCACCTCATCCAGCAGAGGATCCAGCACGGCCAGCGAAGTGCCGGGGTTCAAAGCCACTCCCCGAATCACCCCTCTGGAGGAATCATTGGCATTCTCCATTCCACCCAACTTCTGAAGCACCCGGTAAATGTGGGTGGAGGACTCCACGTGAACCGTAATCAGGTCAGCCCCCGCAACCACATACGCCTCTACCTTCTCCAGCGGCGCCTCAATCATCAGATGGACGTCTTTGAGCAGGGGAGTTTTCAAGGCCTTGATAAACGGCGGCCCCACCGTCATCATGGGGGTGAAGCAGCCGTCCATCACATCGAAGTGGACCAGCTTTACATCAGTCTGCTCGAGAAGGGACAGCTCCGAGCCCAGAGTCATCATGTCGGCGGCATTGATACCGACGCTGATGGTGGGCATCATCGCCCGCAGGCTCTCAAAACCACGCGCATCAGCCATCTGCTACCACTGGGCTCTGTTCGTTCTTCAAGTCCTGGAACAGCTGGTAGGCCTGTTGCGGCTTCATCCCCTCATGCACAACCTTGCCAACCGCCTGAATCATGGCCAATGAGGAATCGGACTGAAAAATGTTCCTGCCCATGTCCACACCACAGGCTCCCTGATCGACGGCATCGTGGGCCATCGTCAGAGCGTCGAGTTCCGGCAACTTCTTGCCCCCCGCCATCACGATGGGAACCGGACACGATGCGGTGACCGTTTCAAAGCCCTCGGGCACATAGTAGGTCTTGAGTATGTGGGCACCCAGTTCTGCACATATCCTGCAAGCCAGACGCAAGTACTGGGCGTCCCGATTCATGTCCTTCCCTACCGCCGTCACCGCCAGAATGGGCAGACCATACTTATTCCCAAGATCCACCAAGCGTGTCAGGTTGTGAATCGACTGACTTTCAAACTCGCCCCCGATGAAGACCTGTACCGCCATGGCGGATACGTTCATGCGCAGCGCATCTTCGATATCTACTGCGATCTGTTCATTGGAAAGTTCTTTCAAAATACTGGGACCCCCGCTGGCCCGGATCACGACTCCTCCCCCGAAACTCGAGGAAATGGTCGAGCGAAGCATTCCTCGCGTCAGCATCAGGGCGGTACAGTTGCCGAGAAGCGGCACGATATTGATATCCACTCGTTCCAGACCTGTGGTCGGCCCCATGAAATACCCATGGTCGATGGCCAACATGACGGTGCGACCCGATTCGGGATTAAAAACACGGGAGAGACGATTCTGCATCCCCCAGCCCAGAGCGTTTGAACCCTTTAAAAAGAACGGCTTATTCTCTGTGGGAACTTCCGGATAGAAATTTTTGGCTTCCTTCACATTGTCGGTATCAGCCATGGCTGTTTCTCCTTTTCGAGAGGTTTGTTTTCGTCAAAAACGGTAACAACTACCAACCCGGATTGCAAGAAATGGAATTCTCTCATCCCCCAGCTCGGTTAATGCTTAGGTTCCGGCCGGACAACCTGACTTTCACACTCTGTCCCCGATCGGGCATCATGAGAGCAGCACCCTTCTAAACGAAAACTCATGAAGCCCTCCTTCTTACGATTTCCCCTGCCCACTTTGGTTCTGCTGGGAGTTCTCCTTTCGGGTATGCCCAGCCTTGAGGCCAGACCAACTGGCCCACCACCATAGAACGGCTCAAAAGGGAGGTTCGCTCAAAAACACGAGACCGGAATCTGACCCATCAACTGGCGGTTGCCTACAACAATTACGCCATGGAACAGGGCAATCAGGGTAACTGGGAAGAAGCCACCCGCCAGATGGAGGAGGCCCGGAACCGTCCGAGGATCGCAAAAAGGATGCCATGGAGTGGGAGAACCTGTTCGGCGGAGCCAGGAAAAGGCTGGTGAGTGCCATCGATCAGGGAGAGCAACTGGAGCAAAGGATGATTGAACTTTCCGCCAGCTGGGTGCTCGTGAGCGCAGGCGACACGGACAGCAACCTCGAAGAGGAATTCAACCGGCAAACCCAGCAGATCGAGCAGGAGCTGAAAAAAAACAAGCAGGAGATTCAAGCCACCAGGGACGCCACCGAGACATTGGAGCGGGAAGCCAGACTGGACGACGTGCTCCCGGGAACCATTCGCCAAATGGTAGAGGACCTTCCTTAACGGATTTAGCCCTGCACTTCCCCTAACTCCGAATCACGGACAGTCCGGATCAGCGACGCTCTCGGAGTTCCTCCAGTGTCGAAACGACTGTACCCTCGGGCCTCAGGCTGTGCTCCCGGGAAAAATCGGAGTGCAGGAAAATAATTTTTCCTCCCAGCAGGGTCATCAACGAGTGAGTTTCAGAGATCTCCTCTTCCGGTACCGTCAGGTAATCACGATCCAGAACCACCAGGTCGGCCAGCTTGCCGACCTCGAGGGAGCCGAGCTGGTCCCCTTTGAGAACATAATTGGCTCCGTTTCGGGTGGCGATTCTGAGAGCAGTCTCTCGGTCCACTCTCTGATCCGGTCCCCACACCTTGCCGTCTTCGTCCTTGCGCGTGATCAAGGTTTCCACACCTTCCCATAAGCCTTCCAAGGACACATTGATGCCGGCGTCCAGCAGGCTCCTGATCGGAGCCACGTAGGTGTCGGCCACGTCATCGCCGAAAGCCTCGCCAACCATGGTCGCGCGGTTCCCTTCACCCAGCGGCTGGCAGCTCAACATCATTCCCAGCTTGGCAGCCCGCGGAATGTCCAGAGGATCGATCATCGTGCAATGGTCCAAGGCCCAGCCTTTGACCGCTCCCGGATTGGCCCGGTCGATTCGCTCCAACTCCGAGATCAGCCGTGAGTAGGACTCATCCCCGGAGGTGTGAAGATTCGCCGAGCGTAGACCGTCCTGGGCCACCTGGTTAAACCACTCCATGAAGTAGTTGGCCTTGAGAGGCGCGCCCTTGGTTGCTCCGGCATACTCTATATCCAGGTTGCACTGGCCGCGCGGCCACCACTCCGAGAGCGCCGCCAGACCCATCAGAGAACTTTGGCTTCCTTCCGCGGCGGCCACCGCTTCGGAGTCCCGATCCAGTGAAATGCACATTCTGGAACCCGCCCCGTCGACTCCCCGGGCACTCATCGAAGTGATCCAGACCGTGTCGGTGCCGGAGCCCATCTCAAACTGGGTGTTGTCCGCATCCGGAATCCCAAAGGTCCAACTGACCCCGTAGCCATATCTAACCGGCATTTCACCTTGCTGGTCCAGCCACTTGTAGACATCCACCGAGAAGCCATGCAATCCTCCTGAAATCGTCGTGTTTCCCACGGCCGCTCGTTCCTCGAGGCCCATTCGGTAGAGCGGGGCCATGACTTCGACGTCCGGCTTCGGCCCAAATTCCTGAACGATGACCCGGGCGGCCGGGGCCTCCAAATGACCGTCCGGCCGGCCCATTTCATCAACCCAGTAACGCCCGTAGGTTTCGATGAAATCGCCATGCTTGGCCCACAGCGCTTCAATGGCCTTGCTGTTGACCAGTACCATATTCAGAATCGGCACACCCAGCGAGAAAAAGATCGGATTGTCCGGAGCAGCCTTGTCCAGCTCCCACCGGTTCAACTCGTCATAGAGCAGTCGGGCATGCTCTCCACTCGGGTTGGTGGAGAACTGGATCCACTCGCCCGGCTCGAAATCGAAGGCAGCAATGGTGTCCCGGACCTGCTTGATAACGTCCTCTTTGCTCTTCACAATTCGGAAATTCAAAGGGTAGCGCTTGCTCTCGGCGGCGGGCAGACCTCGTCCGTACCGCCCGGGAGATTCCATGTGGACATGGGTATGAATCAGACCCGGCGTCACCGTCTTCCCTTCCAGGTCAACCCGGAGGGTGTTGGGTCCTGCCAGCTTCAGAACATCGCCGCTGCTTCCAATGGCCACGATCCGGTCGTCACGAATGGCCACCGCTTCGGCAACGCTGAACTGAGCATCCACGGTCAGGACCTTCCCGTTGTAAAGAATCGTGTCTGCATTTTCTTGAGCGAAAGCTACTCCGGCACTCAGAAAAAACCAGAGTGCCGTAAAGCATAGGATCCCCTTTTTCATGACTTCCTCCCTCGGGTTTTAACGAATCAAGCTCGCTTTTCTGATAGTAGAGTAATGCCTGAAGGAAGTGAATGCAATTGGGAAAACCTGAGGCAGGAGGTGTGGTGCGGTCCCGTCTCTCAGCCTCCTGTGGGGTGTCACTGAAAGCAAATCTCCCAAACAAAAGAATCCTTGTTATCGGCGAACTTTCTGGTTCGCACCTGAACCGAGAATTCAGCTCCCATGCCGGTTTCTTGACCCTCAATTCTTCTACAAGCTACAATCATTTAACGGGGTGCCTCCCCTTCTCTTGTGGAGGGCGAGCCGCAAACCACTGTTTTTGAGGGGCTTATTGGCGTGAAAGGTAACGCGTCAAAAAGCTGACTCACAATTTCGGCGGAGGGTACTCTTTCGTCACGGGTTTTAGGCGTTTTTATGGCGGGAAAACAAACGGAAAAACGATGTTTGGTGACGGGCGGGGCAGGTTTCATCGGAAGTCATCTGGTTGAGCACCTTCTAGCGTCAGGTCACACCGTGACGGTCATCGACAACTACTCTACCGGTCGACCCGTGAACCTGGCACATCTTGACGGCGATCACCGAATGTTTTCCTCTAGCACGCATTCTGAATCATCCGGGTTTAACGACTATACAATGGTCCAAAATAGCGAATCAAACCAGTCCAGTTTTGGAGTAGAGACCTGGGTGAGACAACCATGTTTCGGACAGAGAGGACTGGTCTCATTCCACCCCATTTCCCTGCTCCTCTCACGATTTTTTCAGACTCTTGGAAGGGATCTCAGTAAAAAGAACCCGGGAAGGACAGGGGCGGATTCCAGTAGCTACTTGAATTCGAACAGCTCCACGTCAAAGACCAGCATGCCCGCCACACGGCCACTGTCGCCGTAGGCCAGATCTGCCGGAATCCAGAATCGACGTTTCTCACCCACCACCATCAACTGCAGCCCCTCGGTCCAGCCCGGGATCACCTGGTTAAGCGGAAAAGTGGCCGTGCTTCCACGCGCCACCGAGCTGTCGAACATTTCACCGTCAATGGTCCAGCCCGTGTAGTGCACCGTGACGTTACTGGTTGCGGTGGGGTGTTCGGTCCCGGTACCCTCGACCAGCACCCTGGATGCCAGACCCGATGCGGTCTTTTCGGCGTCAGCCGGTGCAGCCGCTACATCGTCCGGTGCCGGAAGGCTCTGGACGGCCCACAGCACCCCGCCAGAAATCGTTAGAATAGTGAGTACCATTAGTAATTGCATCATCGTTTGCTCGATTCTCATAAATTCGCTTCCCCTTTTCAGAAGAAATAGAGTAGCGTGTGGGTGGATAGAGGTCAACCAGACTCTCAATGCCCCCGGCCGGGCCCTGTTGACAACGTCTCTTTAAAGTGTTCACGCCCAGGACTGTTAGGAGGACAATCATGAAACTCAAGAAAGGTGATCGAAGGCGATTCTTGCAAAGAGGTGCTGCCATGGCGGGTGTGGCCGTGGGAGTACTGCGACCGGCCAGAGGACAATCAGGTTTAAGCCCTGACTCCATTAGCCCCGGCGTGCACCTTCCCTACGGGAAAAGGTCCCGTTTTGAAACCACTAACCGCGACTATTCCAAAGGCGGAGGACAATTTAACATGAGTGGGTCAGCAGGGACGCCACTGCAAGATCTGCAAGGAATCATCACGCCTTCATCCCTTCATTTTGTGATTTCCCACGGAGCCACTCCTCCGGATTTCGATCCGAAGAACCACCACCTCCTCGTTCAGGGTATGGTAGACCACCCTCTAATTTTTACCTTAGAGGAACTCAAACGCCTGCCTTCTACCTCACGGATCTGTTTCGTAGAGTGCGGTGCCAATAGTTCCTATCGACTGTCTTCCGGTAGATACCATGATGGGACGGGCCCTCGGACACCTCAGGAATCACATGGACGCACCAGTTGTAGTGAATGGACTGGAGTATTACTCTCCGTATTGCTCAAAGAGGCCGGCATACAAGACGGAGTTCGTTGGCTGATCGGAGAGGGAGCCGAAGGGGGTTGGACGATCAGCATCCCGTTCGAGCAGTCTGCCGAAGTCATGGCGGTCTATGCCCAAAATGGTGAGGCCATCCGTCCTGAACAAGGTTATCCATTACGGCTGATTTGCCCCGGTTTCCCGGGAGACCACTCCGTGAAGTGGTTAAGACGGGTCCTGGTTTCCGACCATCCCGCCATGAGCGATAGAGACGAAGGGCAATCTGCCGTAAGAGATGATGGAAGGAACCGGTTTTTCAAACCGGAAATGCCTCCCAAATCGGTTATTACCTATCCATCTGGAGCACACCGCCTGTCTGGCCCTGGATTCCACCAGATTACCGGCCTCGCTTGGTCCGGCAAGGGAACTGTGAGCAAGCTCGAAATTTCTACCGACGGCGGTCAAACCTACCAAGAAGCCCGACTTCAGAGCCCGGTCCTGCCTAAAGCCCACACCCGCTTTTGCCTAGACTGGCACTGGGACGGACAGGAAGTGACAATCCAGTCCCGCTGTACAGATGAGACAGGTGAGGTACAACCAACTATAGACGAAATGGCAAAGGTCTGGGGTGCTACCAAAGAAGAATGGAAAGATAACTTCCGCACTCCCAGTCTATTCAACCCTATCCAACCCTGGAGAATTAACCGTGATGGCACCATTGAAAATGCGCTATTCGCTTAGCATTCTGACTCTATTCATCGCTTCGGTAGCCAACACCACAGCGCTGGCACAGGAGCCCAGCTATAATGTGGGCAGGACCCCCACCTCGGAGGAACTCCATTCCTGTTGCGTGCCAATTACCACAGACGGAACAGGCCTTCCACCAGGGAGTGGCACTGCCCAACAGGGCGCGTCCATCTTTGCTCAAAAATGCGCGTCCTGCCATGGAGCAACGGGCAGAGAAGGCCCATGGGATACTCTGGTGGCAGAGGACGACACAGCACTTCGAAAACGGTTTTTTACCACCTCAATCTGGGACTTCATCTACCGCTACATGCCCCCTGTCAAACGAAATAAATCAGATGAGGGCGGCTTGCTCAGTCATGATGAGGTTTATGCTTTGACCGCCTTCCTGCTCCATCAGAACCGCATCATTGGGGAAACTGAAATCATGGACGCCCAAAGTCTGCCGCAGATCCACCTGCCGAAGCGGCCCAGTGATGATCCGCGCTTCCAAGACTACCTGCCTTGAGGAGGAGGTGAGGCGCTCCCGGGGTTACAACTCTCCCGGCACCTCGTAGACAACCTTCCCGTCGATGACCGTCAGAATGGTCTTCAGGTCGGAGATTTCATCGTCCGGGACCGCCATGTAGTCTCCGTCAAGAACCACGAAGTCGGCCAGCTTGCCCGGCTCAATCGATCCCAGAGTGTCCTCATCGCCCAGGTAATAAGCGGCCCAGATGGTGGACATCTTCAGGCCCTGCTCGCGAGTGACCCGTTCGCTTTCGTTCCAGACCCTGCCGGACTCGACATCGGCACGGGTCACGAAGGTCTCGATGAACCACATAGGCGTCTTCTCGGCTCCGACCGCGTCGGGTCTCGTGTTTCCCAGACCTTCCATGCCCACGATGATCCCGGCATCGATCATGCTGCGGATCGGCGAAATTTTGTACACCTCGTCGGCTCCGTAGATCTTGGCCAGATTCTCGGTGCCTTCCGCCGTGTTCTCCTCGGCACCCGCCACCAATCCCAAGCGCTTGGCCGCCTCGATGTGCTCGGGACGGATCATCAGGGAGTGATCAATGCCGTGACGCAGATGGACGATCGATTGCTCCTTGTTGGCTTCCTCGTAGGCGGCGATCAGCTCATCTACGGACTTGTCTCCCGCCGTGTGAATCCCGAGGATGCGCCAGCCGTAACGGCTCAAGATCGGAATCGACTTCCAATCGCTTCCCTGGCGGTCTTCGTAATAGGGAACGAAACCGTAGTCCGGGCCGCCGGCGTTCCGGGCATGGCCCATGGCCGGCAGTTTCGGATTACGCGTCCAACCGCGGCCCCTTCCCGCCGCACCGTCGGGGTTGCCGATATTGGCCGCGGCAACTTTGAACCAATCGTCACCCAATCCGTTCAGATTGCCCACCCGCTTGATAATCGCCTCCGGACGGTAGGCGGTACGGGCAAACTCGTGGAAGACCCGCATACGCAGGCTGGCTTCCCCGCGCTCCCAGATGAGCTTGAGCACGGAAATAGAATAGGGGGTATAACGAGCTCCCACGGTGGTCTTCCCCTGGGTATTGAACTTCCTCTGGGCAGCAATGTACCGCGGCACCAGTTCCTCGAGATCCGGCCAGGGAAGCAGCTCATAGAAGACGCGGCCGTAAGCTTCCATGTCGATGAAGCCGGTGGGCTCGCCGTTTTCATCTTTCACCAGACCCGAGATATCCTCCGGCATGTCGGCCAGACGCAGGGCATAGCTGTTGATAATGGCGTCGTTGCCGGGCGGGCTGGTCCACACAAAGACCGGGTTATTGGGGGAAATAGGATCCAACTCATGGCGCGTCATGCTGAAGGAAGACTCCGCCCAGGGTTGACTCGTGGTTCTTTCCGATCTGAGGATAACCCACTCCCCCGGCTCGGCGAATTCGACAAGTTTTTTGATCTCCGCCACCCACTGATCCTTGGTCTGGAAAATAACACGGGGCATCAGACCCTGTTCGGCATAACCGTTGTAATGATTGTGGGTGTCGATAAGACCCGGCACCGCGGATCTCCCTTTCAAGTCGATCATTCGCGTCTGGGGTCCCTCCATGGCTGTGATGCGTTGGTTGGTACCCACGGCCAGAAACTTCCCGTCCCGAACCGCAAACGCCTCGGCGGTACTGAACGCCTCATCGACGGTCAAAACCTTGCCGTTGTACGCGATAATGTTCGGATAGGCCAGTACTTCCGGCGGCACGGATGCCTGCTGAGCCTCGATTGAGACGCCCCAGGACGAAACCAACAGTCCCAGGAGAATTCCCATCCCCAAGTTGAGCTTCCCGTTAACAAGAAAATGTCTGTCCATTGCATAACCTCCCGATTGAGCGCCATTGATGCAGGAAATTTCCTGCGGTTTAAGGGTCCTCGCTAGATAAAAGATCTTGAACAGGGGCAAGGGAACAAGAAACGTCTTGATCTTGAACCGTCAAAACACCTTGATGTTCCGACCCGTCGGCGTATAGGGAGCGGCCCCCAGTTCGAGGAGCAGATCCACGGTCGGCTGGTGAGGACCTCCTCGGCGTCTGCGAAACCTGGCGTCGTTGTTGTAGTCCTTGAGATGCCGATACACCCGGCCGTCAGGATCCGCCAGAGCGATACTTATTGCAGTTTGTCCATAGATGTCCCTGGCATCCAGGTCGGCTCCCTGCTCCGCCAGGAACTGGACCACATCAGCCAACCCGTACAGGGCAGCACCGTGCAATGCCGTCCGACTGCCCACGGTAACCGCATTGACGTCATTGCCCTCTTTGACCGCCAGCCTGACGGCTTCCAGAAGGTTGTTTTTCTGCTCCTGGTTCATCCTGCTGGGGTGGTCAGTGCCCATCCCGGCCGCCACCATCACCGGTGTGGTGCCTTCCTCGGTCGCCAGGGTCGGATCAGCTCCCTCCTCCAGTAGGGTACGCATGGCATCCACATCTCCAACAGCAGCGGCCAGCAGAAACGGAGTCGCTCCAGTCAACCCCACCTGGGGAAGAGAGAGAACCCGGTTGCGGCCAAATCGATGGATGTCATAGGGCATGAAGTCCCTGGTCACCTGCGCGTTCGGAGCAGCTCCACGGGTCAGGAGCGACCGGACCAGTTCCGGCATGTTGGGGTGGTCCCAGAAGCGGTCCGTGGAGGAAGGACGGGCGAAGAGGGCGACGAGTCCTTCCTGCAAGGCCCAGTGGAGTGGAGTTAGCCCGTACCCATCGGTCAAGTTCGGGTCGGCGCCCTTCTCCAGCAGAAACAGTGCCGCCTGCTCCTGCCCATTGACACTCGCCAGCACCAGGGCGGTACCGTCATCCGGCGTGCCGCTGTTGATGTCAGCTCCCGCCGCCAGCAAGATCCCCAACGAATCCACGTCACCCGACTGGGCGGCAAACATCAACGGTGTGAATCCTCCCTTGACCTTGGGAAAGTAGACATTCTTGTTGTAGAACTCGTAGAGGAATCCTGTACTCTTGTTGATGATGGTAGGCGTGTACAGAGGCCTGGTCGCCGACCGGGCATCCAGGTCGGCACCGTGCTCCACCAGTGCCTGTACCACCCGGGGGTGCTTCTGGGCCGCCGCCCACATCAAAGCCGTCTGCCCCCGCTCGCTTTCTCTGGCGCTGGCATCCGCGCCCAAGACCAGAAGAGCCTTGACTGCCTCCACGTTGCCCGTACGCGTGCACGTCATGAGTGGCGTCTCTCCAGTCACCTGAGCGACGTTTGGATTTGCTCCGGCCGTGAGCAACTGCTTGACCGTGGCCGCATTGCCATTGGTGCAGGCCAGCGACAACGGCGTAACGCCATAGACGTCCGCCAGGTTCACGTCGGCTCCGGCCTCAATCAGAACCTTCACCATCTCCAGATCGTTTCGATTGGCCGCCCACGCCAGCACCGTTGCGCCGAACGCCTGCCGGGCATTCACGTCGGCCTCGTCCCTCAGCAAGGAACGAACCCCCGCATGATCGCCGTCCTGGACTGCATCCACCAACTGAAGGTCACTGCCGGCAGCAGCCAGGTTGGGCAGCAACAGAAAAAAGACCATCCATCCGACTAGCGTCCCTTGTCCGGGCATTCCTCTTCTCATTTCATTGGGTCCTTTTACATAGTGACGAGATCTAGTTTTCCGGTGGCGTCGCTGTACTCCCGGTCCAGAAAACCGTCGGTTGGAACCTTTGCCGTATCCATCAGGGTCAGAAGCAGATTCGACACCGGCACATCTTGAAAGCGGAGGTGCCTGCCTCCCTTGATCTTGCCTCCTCCTCCACCCAGCAACAGCGTGGGTATGTCGTGGTGGACATGTCCCATGCCATCGGCCAAAGCACTGCCATAAAGGACACACGAATGGTCCAGCAGGGTACCCTCTCCATCAGAGGCGGAGCGCAGGCTCTCCATAAAGGAAGCAAACAGTCGGGAATGGAAAGCATCGATCTTGATGCAGTTCTCGATCAACTCCTGTCGGCCTCCGTGGTGAGAAGAAGCATGGTGCCCTTCGGAGATACCGAGTTCGCGATAGTCTCCCGCTCCTTGCTCCTGACTCCACATAAAAGAGACCACGCGAGTCAGGTCGGCCTGAAAGGCCAGGGTGATCAAGTCAAACATCAGTTTGGCATGCTCGGAATAGGTGGCTGGAATGCCCGGGGGCCGCTCGACGTTGGGCATCTCCCGGGAGGTCTGTTGCTCGGCCAGTTGAATGCGCCGCTCGATATCACGAACGGAGTCGAGATACTCCCTGAGCTTTTGGCGGTCGCTTGGTCCGAGTTCCCTCATCATGCGAGCCACGCCCTCGGTCACCGAATCGAGAATGCTGCGTTGGTTCCGGACCAGATGAGCCCGGGCGGCCGAATCGGTGGTGCCTCCTTCGCCGAGCAGCCGTTCAAATACCTTGCGCGGGTTGTGTTCCATGGGGAGCGGTGTACTGGGACTTCGCCAGGAAATCGTCTTCAGATAAGAATCTCGATAGGCGCCGTCCGATACTCCAACGATGTCGGAAGATTCCATGGTGAGCTCGAGCGAGCCTACCTGGGTGTACTTACCGAGTTCCCGGGCAGCCAGCTGGTCCACAGAAATTCCCACCGCCTGGTTCGGCCTCGGGTGAATGCCCGTGAGGTAAGCGGCGCAGGGACGTGCGTGGACTCCTCCCCCTTCGTTTCCCCGTGCATCAGCGGCTTTGACATCCAATCCGCTCAGCACCAGCATTTGATCTCGAAAGGGAGTCATCGGCTCCAGAGTCTCCGTCATCTCAAAAGCCTTGCCCTCCGTCTTGGGCGTCCACAGGTCCATGATTCTTCCGTTCGGACCATAAATAAAGGCCAGACGCATGGGGGGCTTGGCCGAAGGGTTCTGGGCTGCCAGCGCCGGGATCATTCCGTCCAGTAAAGGCAGGGCGATGGCTGTCCCGACACCGCGCAAAAAGGTGCGGCGGGGAATGGACTTCTTGAAAATCATCATCATGGTTGTGACCTCCTCATTTGAAAGGGCGTGCTTTTGATGACGCCGAAAATCAAGGAAGACCAGCGGTGGCCGCCGGGAGCGGCATCCCGCAGGATCTTTCGAACGGCCGGATCATCGTAAAAATCCAGTTCCCGGCCCAGAGCATAGGTCAGAAGCTTTTCAGTGACGGTCTGGACGAACTTTTCGGGCTGGCTCAACAACACCTTCTGAAGTTCGGCCGAGCCCTCGAACCGGGTGCCGTCAACGAAAGCTCCGGAAGCATCGATCGGGGTTTGACCTTCGGTGTCTCTCCACTTGCCGATCGGATCAAAGTTCTCGAGGGCAAAGCCGATGGGATCCATCCCCTGATGACAGCTCGCACAGATCGGATTCACTCGATGCTCGGTCATACGCTGGCGCATAGTGAGACCCCCGACCTCCGACGGCTTTTCATTCAGGGACGGCACATCCGGTGGAGGAGGTGGCGGCGGCGTACCCAACAGGTTTTCCAGCACCCACTTACCGCGCAACACCGGAGAAGTCCGGTTAGGACGCGAGGTCACCGTCAGGATGCTTCCCTGGCCCAGCAATCCCCTCCGGTTCTCATCACTGAGCGTGACCCGCCGAAAGCTGCTGCCGTAAACGCCCGGAACTCCGTAATGTTGGGCCAGACGTTCATTGAGAAAGGTATAGTCCGCCTTCAACAAATCCACTACACTTCGGTCCTCGCGCAGCATGCTCCTGAAGAAAAGCTCGGTCTCTTGCTGGAGAGCGTGGCGCAGTTCACCGTCGAAATCGGGAAACGCACTCGCTGAGGGCCGCCAGGATCGCAGATTCCTTAAATAGAGCCACTGCCCGGCGAAATTATCGACCAGGGCGTTGGACCGATGGTCGGCCAGCATGCGATCGACCTGCACTTCGAGCACCGCAGGGTCCTGGAGTCTTCCCTGCTCGGCCAGATCCAGCAATAGATCGTCGGGAATACTGCTCCAGAGAAAAAAAGACAAACGCGAGGCCATTTCCATATCACTGACGGGATAGGCGGTGTCGGGTGGCAGGTTGGCCGGATCGCGTTCCACACGGAAGAGAAATTCCGGGCCGGCCAGGATCCTTTGAAGCGCCAGCTCGATTCCCCTCTCAAAACCTCCCTCGCTGCGGGCATTCCGATAAAGACTGAGCAGAGCCTCGACATCTTCATCATTCACCGGCCGCCGGTAGGCGCGGCGTGCCAGTGTAGAGAGAATCTTCCTGGCGCAGGACTCCTCATCCAGATTTCCCGATCCTGCATTGGAGCCGGGTTGACACACGAAAACCCTGTCTCGGCTGGGCGTGTCTCCCACTCCTTGGTCGTTGTAAGGCCCGGTGATCGTCACCGTGTCGATGGTGGGGTCGCCGCCCTTGTAGCGCCGGATATCGAACTGCATGGGGCGGGGTCCCACCTCTAACAAACCTTCCGGCTCCAGGGTTTTCTTCAGGAACGTGACTCCCACCTGGCGGGTCCCCGCCTTGGCCGGAAAACGGACCTGTAAATTCTCATCTGCTCCCACCATTTCGTAGTCTCTTTGTTCCGGGTCACCCATATAGAAGTTCCCGGTGCGCGTATGCAGGAGTCCCAACGGGCCATAGCGTTCGCCCCCAATTGAAAAGCTCTCGATCTTCGTCCCATCCAGAAAAACGTCGAGTTGGTGTGGCTCGCCGGCCAGGCCGCGGATAAAATGAAGAAAGTCTCTTTGCAGCATGATCTTGATGACGTATTCGCCGTCGAGCGGGAAGTGGTGGCGAATCGCCATTCCGCCCCGCGAGTTGAAGGGAAGATCATCGCTCAAACGGCTATCCTGCACGACACCCTCGGACACCCGGTAGATCTCATCGGTCACAGGAGCCGAGGGATTTCCGATGGCGAGGCGACTGATCTTCCGTGCCGCCGACATATACCGCTCCATCAGCACGGGTGAGACGGTCAGGACGGCTGCCAGATTGTCAAAGCCTTCACCCGAATGGTCGGGGGGAAGATACGCCTGGGCATCAAAATCCACCGCCAGCAGGTCGCGGACGGCGTTGGCATATTCAACCCGGTTGAGGCGGTGAATGAGCGGCCGGCCCGGATTGGGCCGGCTGGAGGTCGCACGATCGAGTTCCTGCTCCAGATAGGAGACAAAGGAATCGTAGGTAGCCTGATCCGGACGCGGCATGCCGGCAGGCGGCATGGCACCGGCCCGCAGTTTTTGTGCCACCTTGCTCCAAAGTTCCGCGTTTTCGCTGATCTCCTCGACATCGGCCTGGTCGAGCAAAAGGTCTGCCGTAGCGAGATTGACGTTATGGCAGGTCACACAGTAGCGATCCAGTAGTTCACGGTGTTGGGTGATATGGGATGGAACGGGGCTCAAAGACTG
>JAYZBY010000023.1:0-13749 GCA_036338555.1 Acidobacteriota bacterium
GGAACTGTCTACAGCGGTCAGGGTGGCCCCCGTGACGGACTCCGTAACGCTGCTGGGAAAGGTCAGACTCGAATTTGCAGGCACTCCTGTCACCTGAATTTTTATCCTCGTCGCCACCGTCTGTCCCAGGGTCAACGTGTCCCCAAAAGAGGAGGTCAACACTTCACTGACCTTGAAAAATTGACCCGATATTTCCGTTACGTTGTTTTGATAGGTCAAAACCGTATCGGAATCCGCCTTCACTATCAGCCCATCCGTCACGACGCCAATCACCGTGACCTTTGTGCCGCCGGCGACAAACGTGAATCCTGCCCCTAACAACGCTGAAACATTCGCCACAACCGAACTCACCCCGCTCGTGGCGATATCCACCCGAACGCCCTCTAAAATGAGCTTCTCACCCGTCAGGCATCCGGCTGGACTACTAATTTTGATAATACCCTTGGCCTGGTCCAGCAACAACAGGGCGGCGTTTCCCGAACCGCAGGTGTCACTTATGGTTATTCCGCTTGACGTCGTGTTGGAAATCGTGACCCCGTCATAGACCACGACAATGACTCCCGCTCCGGTCGTACCGCTGCTGACAGTGAACTCAACCTTACCAGTCAGCGCCACCAGATCAGTGCTGACCGCTGGAGGGGCCACACTGCTGACGTAAAATGCCTGTGCCAACGCACTGGAGGTGAGCAACGGCGGAAAAACCAATAAAAAACAGAGAATTCTCACAATTTTCCAAATTGGACTGGGCATGGGAGCATCTCCTGCACCTGTCTCGAAACGACCCAACTCAGGAACCTACATCAGGCTGTAATTGAATTGCAGGTACCATCCATCGAAATATAAGAAGGATATTGTACTATAACACTGAGACATGGGTGCCTATCTCATGGTTTACAGATTTCACAGACTTGAAATCAGATTGCATCTCAGGGGTATCTCCGGTTACCGAGTTATGAAAGCTCTTTCGCCTCCGTTCGACACGGTATGATCTCAAACACCCCATGAGCGAGCTCACCGTCATAATTCCCACCTGGAATCAAAAGGATTTACTGCAAGGCTGCCTGCAATCTCTTCAGCGACAGAGGGTTCCCTGCCAGGTGCGGGTGGTGGACAATGGCTCAAAAGACTCCACCGAGGAGATGGTAGAGTCCATCCAACCCACCTTTTCATGCAGCCTTCAATACGTGAACCTGGGTTTCAACCGCGGCTTTGCCGAAGCTGCCAACGTTGGGATTCGCTCCGCTTCAACAGAATTCGTGGCTCTGCTCAACAACGACACCGAAACCGATCGAGGTTGGGTCGAAACCGGAATTGCAGCTCTGCACCAATACCCGGACTACGCGATTTTTGCCTCCAGGATAATCGACTACCGGCGTCGAGATCAGCTGGATTCTGCCGGTGATTGCTACGACCGAGGAGGGATTCCCTATAAAAGAGGCAGGGGGCAACCGAAGGACAGGTTTTCTGAAATCGAACCTGTACTGGCAGCCAGTGCCGCCGCCGCCTTTTACCGGCGTAGTTTGTTTGATGAAATCGGTTTTTTCGATGAAGACTTCTTCATGTACCTGGAGGATGTGGATTTCTGCTTAAGGGCCCAGGTTGCCGGGCATTGCTGTCTTTACCTCCCCGATGCCATCGTCTACCACATGGAGGCCGCCTCCGATCCAATGGCGGGAAGGATAGACCATCGACACGGTCAAGGGTCAGAAGGCAACTCGTCAACGGTCACCCGGTCAGGTGAATACTCCCGGAATCGTGCCTACTGGATCACCCGAAATCGCTGGCAACTCATGATCACCTATCAACCCCTGCGCCATGTCGTCTGGCTGGTTTACGGATGGGTGCGCAGCGGGTTTTCTCATCTTTTCAAGGCCGGGTTCCTCGGATCTTTCCTTTCAGGATTCCTGGCAGGATTATGGGCTACTCCGCGCGCCCTTTCCAAACGCTTCGCCCTTTCTAAAACCAGAACTATTTCCATGCGCCAGTTCCGTGAACTGTTAAAGAAATGCTAGCCAGGGTTAGATAATAGCTTCTGACCCTTTGGATTTGCTGAGAATGAGAGGGACAAAAAGGTGGGAGGCACGTCAGGGGACAAACAGCAACTGCTGGGTACCAACGATCACCACCGGGGTTCGATCCATAATCGCAAAACTGCCGGCAAACAACACGCTCTGGGAAGTCGTCTGTGCCAGGGTGATTCTTCCTCCCAGGTTCAGAAAAGCCATCTCACCCTGCACCCCATCCACACTGAAGGTCTTGAAGTGATTCCAAACGGTATCCATATCGAAGATGAGGACGCCGGGCTGTTCCGAACTCAGGGTCACGACCTCGGTCAGGGTGGGGTTGAAGACGTACAATCGACGTTCTTCCACGCTTTCCTGAGCTTCCACCAACAATCCCGGCTCAAAGGGAAGGACTATTTCTTTGGAATACCGGAAGTCCGATCCAGTTCGCTCGTAAACTATCAGGTGGGGAACCCCTTCCACAATAAGGACAAGATCCTCTTCACCATCCCCACTTAGTTCAAAAGCCGAGATGCCGATAATCTCTTCGGAGATGGAGAGGGAGGTCCACTTCTCAAAAAGTGTTCCTCCTTTCCCCTCAAAGACTTCCACTAGATCTCGCGATCCTTCCCTGACCACTACCAAATCCAGTGCATCATCCCGATTCAAATCCGCGGTCAGCACCTGTTCATCTCCCTTAAAAAGAAGAAACCCGGAGGAAAGCGTGTAGCGGGTGTAGTTTTCCAAAACGAAGCGGCCCAAATCGTCCCGAATCGCTCGGAAGACCGTTTCCTCCTCGTTCTCTGAAAAATCCCCGGTGAGCAAAAAGTTGAAGGGACCTTCAGGAAGCTCTTCAACCGCCTCTGTGGTCTGCAACACACCAGCGGAAACGTTCATTTCAGGTGGTGTGGGCTCATCAACTACGGGATCAGGATCAGGAGGAGGAGGCGGAGCAAAATCCTGTGCAGGCGGCTGCCCGCTACTCTCCAGATCACTGGCTGCCAACGCCTCCTCAAAAGGATTTTGGTCCCCGAAAGAATCGTCAGCAAAGAGGGACTCGTCGAAACTCTCATCCGAACCAAGGGTGCGCTGACCTTGACCAGGGTAAGGGCTACTGAAAAGATCAAGCAGTGCTGCTCGATAGGCATACTCCAGGGACATCAACTGCTCGTTTGAAGCCCTCCCTACTCGGTCCACCAGCTTGTCCCCTCCAGACCTCGCCACCAATGCCGCCGGCTGGGATGATCCTGAAAGTCGCGCTGTTTCTGTGACTACCGGATTCCTGGTCAATAATGCGCTGGAAAGATTCCCTCGGTAACCGCGATCCAACGTCACGAGTTCGGCATCATAATCCGCTTCGGCCAGTCGGTAGATCTCTTTCTCCCACAGGTCTGCTCCTTCACGTTTAAGGTCCTCCCTCTCGGGAAGTGGAAGGGACACCGGGACCGTAATCACCGTGGGCTCTGAAACCACCGCTTGATCCAAGGAAGCAGCACTCAAAGGGACTCCGCTCGAATTCTCAGGTAGGTTATTTGGGGCAGACTCCGAGGTCTCAACTTCATAGCAGCTGAGCATGGGGAGCAAGAGGGCGATCAGAACCAGGAAAAAAAGCTGAGCCAGCTTCCTGGTCCGTAACCGCTTCATCCTCCGAGTCATCATCTTTGACATAATCCTCAGGTACACCTATTCCTAGCCTATCTTATACTAAATAAAGGTGACACAAGCAAAGAGCATCCATTGATAATGACGGCTCAACCTGCGGCTTCTTTCCGCCAAAAAAAAACACCTATCTCACTTTTATGTCAAGGAATCTTAGAGGAAAACCTCATTACCTGTCACATAAAGCACTCTACTCAGCCCTCCCTAGACCTCTCAGCCAGAAGGACCCCCAAAAGACTCATGTTCCCCACAACGGCCTGAACCTTATACTTCCTGTGGAACAACGTACCCATTGTGCCTATCCAATCGCACCGCTATATCCCGGCATTAGTCCGATCCAACTACCTTATCTTGTACCTACTCAGGAATTAAACGGCCTCCACAGTGGGCGCACCAGCGGATTCGTCACCAACGGTTGACATGTTCTTGGGAGAATCTTTGATGCATTCCAGCACCATTTTCAAAACCGTAACTGTCTATTTACATCCTTGTGCCAGACCAAATGGCCCTCGACGATTCCAAGGAACGGCCTATTGGCCCAATTGAGAAAGCTCCTGAGTATACAATTCCACTTTTTTTTCGTTTCCCAGCTGTTCATTGATATCCACTAGATTCTTTAGGGCTTCCACTCTCAAATTCTCTGTGACAGTGTCACCCTCCAAAGCATAGATTCTCTCAAAATACTCGATAGCTTTCTCGACGTCGTTTTCTCTAACAGCGATTATCCCCAAATAGTAATAAGCTGGCCCAAAATCTTGATTTAGCCTTATAGATTCTTGAAATTCCACTTTAGCCCTTTGAAAATTCTGGGTCATGAAATAATTATGTGCCAACCAGACATGGCTTTGAAGAAAATTAGGATCCAGTTGTATCAGTCTGAGCAAGGTTCTTTTCGATTCAGCAAACTTTTCAAGACGAAATTGACTAACGCCCAACTGATAGAGCGCCCACTTATCCTGTGGATAGTTATCGAGGGCCTGAATAAAATAGGGCTCTGCTGTTCGATCATCTCCAGCGTTGGAAAAAGCTACTCCTTCCATAAAATAGTGGTCAGCTGAGAATACCTTTAAAGAGTGGTTAAAGAATATCATGGCCAGTAGTGGTAGTAGGAGGAAAACACCAATGACTTTCCCTGCATTTAAAGTGGAATTCCCCTCAGGACGGGGTTCCGATACCAGGGCCGGTTGAAGGGCAAGATTAAGCCAAAAAAACATGGCGACAAAAACGAATCGCAGATTTTGAGAATAGAGGTTGTGGATCAGGAGACCCATCACGGCACAGCAATTGCCGGCGATGAGATACTTCTTTTTTGGATCCCAATTCACGTAATACTTGTAAAAAAAAGCGAAAAGAACACCCCAAAACAGTAAAAACCCTACGATTCCTAAATCACTAAGAAGCTCAAGGAACTCATTGTGGGCGTGTACTAGTCTCCCTCCAGCTGGGTAGCCCTGATCAATATCTGGGGATTGTTGTCTATACGCAGGGTAGTACACATTGAAAGTTCCCACACCGGAACCGAAGAGGGGATAATCCTCGACAATTTCAAGAGTGTTCCGCCACCAGAGCTTGCGAGATCCAAGGGTTCCCTCGGTCATTGTTGCGGTGTAAAGAAATCCAGCGACAACTAGTACAAAGGTGGAGCTAACTACCCAAAGGTATCTTCTCTTATGCGCCTTACCGAAACTGATGCAAAAAAACAAGATGAGGGAAATGCTCGATCCGAGAAAAGCTGCCCTCGTTTGGGTTGACAGAAGACCTCCCACTCCTAGAAGGAAGCATATGGCAAGAAAAATTCTAGCCGCACCTTTTCTGGTGAAAAACCCGTAAAGAACCAGCGGAAGGGTGCTTACCAGAACTGCCGCAAAAGGGTTGGGATTGCCAAAAAAAGAGTGTCCCCGCCTACTCCCATATTCTCTCTGGAAAGAGTTCACAAAAGGAGCCAAATCATAGCCGAAGATTTGAAAGAAACTATAGATTGAGGAAAGTCCCACAACCAGCCCGACAGCGTAGATAATATAGGAGTATTTGGTTTCTGAGTTAATAGCTACAGAAGCTACGAAGAAAAACAGAATTAACAGTACCAGGTTAATTAAATACACCCTATCTGTGTAGGGTGAGAGCGCAAATGACAGCAGGTTATAGCAAAGGTACAGAAGCACAAAAACATAAAGTAGGTCCTTCTTGACAGGACACGTGGCAGCCAAAATGGAACGAGCGACAAGGAAGAAGCAGGCAAGTAAAACGAAAAAATGGAAGAGTAATTCTTTTATCGCCTCAAAAGGCCTATGTGTTTCCAGGGAAAATGCAAAAGAGACACTGATTACACAGCATAAAACCAAAAAGTAGACAAGGTTATTCAGATACTTATCCAGGGTTTTCATTTACTCAAGGGCACAACCACTTCACCATTAGTCGGTGAAACCACGAGAGGCAGAGACGGCACACCGAAAAAGTCTGCCCGTTTCTGATTCATGTTCAACTATTCCCGTACCCTCTTTCCGTATGGTTCGTTTCGCCTAACAACACCGGATCAAGCCGGCGACACGAACATTGGTAAGAACTCCTAAGACCGTGCGGAGTTTGCTTCGCCTACACTTCTGTCGGCTCCGTTTTTGAATGCGCTTCAGTTCGTGGTTTCCGTACTTTGCTGAGACTGATACTCCGGCACGATCTCTCTGAGCTTTTGCTTGAGCCGCTGGTCCTCTCCCGTATCCAAGAATCTCTTTAGCTCCTTGAGATGGGCTTCCAGCTTCAAGCCATCGGTGGGCTGATCAGTTGCTACATGAATCTTTGCGTGTTTCGTACCTACCTTCTCCTGCCAGGGAGAAAACAGCTCCTCCCTCAGCTTCTCCCCGGGCCGCAGTCGTGTGAACACAATTTTGATATCCCGACCAGGCTCTAATCCGGAAAGCCGGATCAGATCGTGGGCCAGGTCCACGATTTTGACCGGTTCGCCCATATCCAACACGAAAATTTCTCCACCACCGCCGCCGATGGCTGCAGCCTGAAGGATCAGGGCAACCGCCTCGTGAGCCGTCATGAAATACCGTTCGACCTCAGGGTCAGTGACCCTGACAGGCCCGCCTTTTCCAATCAGGTCTTGAAAAAGAGGTACCACACTGCCGCTGGAACCAAGGACGTTCCCGAACCTCACTACTACAAACGTTGAGTCACTGTTGGAGGCGGCCCGCTGGGTAAGAAGTTCGGCGACTCGCTTGGTAGCCCCCATGACGCTCAATGGCATGACGGCCTTGTCTGTAGATACCAGCACAAAATGTCTCGTACCCACCTCTAAAGCAGCCTCGATGATATTGTGTGTACCGAAGATGTTATTGGCAACAGCTTCCCACGGGTGCAATTCCATCAGTGGAACGTGTTTGTGCGCTGCCGCGTGAAACACAATCTGTGGCCTGTGTTCATCAAAAACGCTCATCACGCGGTTTTGATTTCTCACATCTCCGAGGATTGGGATGAACCGGACTTCCGGAAAATCCTCCACCAGAAGATTGTGGACGGAGAAGAGGTGACTTTCCGCAATCTCAAACAACAGAATGGATTCAGGAGACCACTTTGCCACTTGACGGGACAGTTCAGAACCGATTGATCCTCCTGCGCCTGTTATCGCTATCCTGCGCCCCCTCAAAAACTCTCCGACCTCGCCCAGGTCTGTTTTCACAGGTTCACGGCGTAGGAGATCCTCCAGACGGACATCACGAAACTCGCTTAGACGACGCTCGCCCGTAATCAACTCATAAAGTCCTGGCACAATCTGGCAGGACACACCGACATCTTGACAGCTTTGTGTTATCTCGCGCACCACCCGGCCTGGGGCAGTGGGCATGGAGATAATGACTAAATCTATGGATAATTCCGTGACAATCTCGGCAATTCGACTACGACTCCCAAGGACCGTCACACCATGCAACTTTTGGCCGCGCTTCTCTCGGTCATCGTCAATAAATGCAACCACCGAAAGACCAAGACCGCGATTTGCTTGAATCTCACGCACAACCATTGCCCCCGCATCACCTGCCCCAGCTATCAGCGTTGGCCTTCGCTCGCTTCCATTGTCAGTTCGGACGGTACCCTTACCTGATGGATTTTGAGTTGCCATGATTCTGGGAAGCAGCCGCGCACCGCCGCAAAACATCAAGGTCAGAATGCCCTCGAGAAGGAGGATGGACCTTGGGAACCCGACAACGGTGCCAAGCGGTATAATGACCCCTAGCATCACGAAGCCAATGACAATCGAGCCGGTCATGACCCCGGCTACGATATCGGTGATCTCGCGTACAGTAGCGTAGCGCCACAAACGGCTGTAGAGCCCGAAAAAATGGAACAAAACAGGCCTTACAACCAACACCAGAGGCAAATAAACATCCCAACCCTTGATGAACTGGAAAGGATCAACGGTTTCAAAACGCAGCACGAACGAAAGCCAAACGGCGGAGATAACTCCCACCCAATCGATGACCAAGAAATATCTCTTCCGCCAGGAAAAATTAGACTCGCTCATTTCTTCGTTGTCCTCCAGGACATGACTTGACGAAATGGAAAATGTCCCACCCAGATCCAAGACACGTCAAACTCACTCCAGCTCTGTTTATCGAGTCCTTCGAGTCTATTGGCCTTCACGGGAACGGATTCTTGTCTAATGTAAGAATAACGAGCGCTTGAAAAAGCTCAATACCGCAGTATCTACCAGAATTTTCATATCGAACCAAAAAGAATGATTTCGAACGTAGTGTAGACTCAGCCTCATTTTCTCGGGATGGATGTTTTCCAGATAGTCCCCATCAGGGTCTTTACTACCCCTGAGAACCTCACCTTCACTCGGAAGTAAGACAAATGCATAATCCGCTATTCCCGGGCGCACATCAAGAACAGCCTTGTCATCCTTGCTGTAAAGGTCAACTACCCAGAGGACCTGGGGCCTGGGACCCACCAGGCTCATGTCTCCTTTGAGAACATTGATCAATTGAGGAAGTTCGTCAAGCTTGTAATCCCTGAGGAACACGCCGGACCTGGTGATGCGCGGATCGTCATTTGCAGTAGATGACGGGCCGACTTTTTCGGCGTCGACAACCATGGTGCGAAACTTGAAAATCCGAAACTGCCTACCATTCCTCCCCGCCCGGACGCCACGATAGAATACGGGCCCAAGTGTATCGAGCTTAATCCAAAGGCAGGCGCCCAGAAAGAAAGGAGAGGACAACCACAGCCCAAGGAAAGAAAACACAATGTCAAACAGGCGTTTCACCATACTCCAGCGCTCTCCTCAAAAATCCTTTGCGCTTTATGGGACGGAGAGAGAAGGCACACCATTCTCATCCCCAGACGGTTTAGTGGGAAACTCGAGCCTTCTTTCAAAGTTGAGTCATCATTTAGGCATTTGCTTGCCTTGACGATGTCCCACTGCATACAGGACCTGAAATTCCGAAGTTGAAGCGCCCAGCGGAATGGGAGAAACCGGACTCAACTCCACAATCCCGTCCTTGATCTCAGCAGGAACAGCTTTCAACTGTCCGTAGAAGATTCGCTTCAGCAATTCTTTGCTCTTCATCTTCCTGGGAATCAGGCGCAAACGGAATGCCACTTGTTTGACGACCGCCCTCAACTGGTTACCCCAAGAATCCTGGATGGTGGGAAATGCGGCGTACAGCTCGATGCTGAAACTCTTGCCGTTGAATAGCTCTACTAGCTCTCTCGCGCCCAGGTGTTTTGTACTTAGTGGACTGGGGGTAAAGTTCTCACACTCAATGTTTGCAGTGCAAAGGAGAACGATACCTTGATGACGGAGAACCCGATTGCACTCGGCAAGGAATTGCTCGGGACGCTTCAAATAGTAGACAGCTTCATACAGGATGACCAGATCAAAAGTTCCTTCTTTGAACGGTAATTCGTGGGCGTCAAGCCGCACCAGCGGGATTCTACCTCGGTAGTGCCGCTGAGCTGTCCTCAGCAGCTTTTCTGTGTAGTCGCCACCGACCACTCGATTCGCTTTCCCAGCGAGATAGCCCAGGCCCTGGCCCGATCCACAAGCAACTTCCAGAACATCTTTTCCCTGGCCTACCGATGCCGCCATCCAATATCTTGTATAGAGCATCGACAGCGCTTCCCGGGTGATCCGGTTGCCTACTGCTTCTGTGACCTCTGAATAATCCATTACATTCTGAAGCTTCTGATCTTGCGACAGGCTTCTTCCAGTTCTGCTTGCGATTTCGCGAAGCAGAACCGGATGAGATTTTCTCCTGTGCCGTCGTGGAAGAAGGCCTCGCCCGGAACTCCGGCTACTCCGGCCTGACAGAGAAAATGCATCGTCTTTTCCTTGCTGGTCTCACCCGGCAGATGAGACGCGTCGGCAAGTACGTAGTAGGCACCGTCAGGGGCGTAAGGCGTCATGCCAGCCTCCGTAAGAGCCTGACAGATCCAATCCCTCTTCTGTTGATATTCCGCGCAAAGTTTCGGAAAGTAACTGAGATCGAGTTCCCTCAACCCATGCGCCACGGCGAATTGCAGGGGCGCTGGAGCACAGACATAGACCAGATCGTTGACATAACCAATCATGCGTGCCCATCGCGCATCGCAGATGCTGTATCCGACCCGCCACCCCGTAATACTCAACAACTTGGAGAACCCTGAAATCGTGATGGTTCGACCGGCCATGCCCGGCAGAGAGGCAAGGCTCACATGCTCCCGGCCGTCATAGACGAAATGCTCATAGATCTCGTCGGTGAAGACGAAGAGATCCTGACTAATCGCCAGATCCGCAATGCTTTCCAGTTCGGCCCGGCTGAAGACCTTTCCCGAAGGATTAGCGGGAGTGTTGATCACTATGGCTTTGGTCCGGTTGGAGATCACCCTCTTCAGTTCCCCCAGTTCGAACCTCCATTCGGGTGGGTGCGTCCGGACATAGACAGGGGTTGCATCCACTGCAAGCAGAGTAGTCACATGGTAGCCATAAAAAGGCTCGAACAGCACGACTTCGTCGCCGGGGTCCAGAAGAGCCATGCATGCGCAATAGAAGGAACCCGTCGAACCGGCACTCACGACAATATCTGTTTCCGGGTCTGCCCGGATTCCATTATCCTTCCCCACTTTTTGAGCAATGACCTCGCGCAACTCTGACAGGCCATCGAACCGCGTGTAGCTGTTCACCCCCTCATCAATGGCCTTCTGTACAGCCCTCCTGACCGAAAGAGGGATCTCGGTGTCACACACGCCCTGCGCCAGATTGATGCCGCCCAGTCTTTCACATTCAAGGGACATTGCCCTAATCTCCGACTGGACGATCCGGTTGACTCTTTTGCTAAAACCTATTGACAAGGTTGTCTCGCAGAAAGGATTCAGAACGGTGGAATTTTCGAAACTCAGTTTTAGGAGAAAAACTCTCGGATTGCACGAACCGTGATCTCGACATGCTCATCGGTGGTCTCTGCGCTCATTGGCAGCGAGATGACCTCTCGACAGATGCGTTTCGTCTCAGACAGCCGGAGATCCCCCAAACCCAGGCCCTCGTGCTCCCACATGGGCTTGGTCCAATGAACAAGTGTTTCCACGCTCCGAGCCCTCAAATGCTCTCGTAATTGGTCACGTTTTCCCGTTCGAATCACGTAATTCTGGAAACTGTCATATTGATGGACTTCTTCGAAATGCGGCAATCTCAAGTCCCCTACTCCCCGGAGCCCTTCCCGGTACAACGAGGCAATCTTACGCCGGTGCTTGATCCAGGCAGGAAGATGTCGAAGTTTGACATCAAGCACCGCCGCCTGAACATTGTCCAGCAGTGCTGTATACCCGTGATGGTGGTATTCGCCCGTTTCTCGATCCTCGCCATTGAAGCGCAACAAGGTCGTCAATCTTGCGACCTCCGGACTATTGGTCGTGATCGCACCCCCGTCCCCCAGACCCCCAAGGGCCTTGAACGGGTAAAAACTGAAACAGCCGGTGAAACCAAAGGACCCCGCCATTTCCCCCTTGAAAGATGCTCCCAGAGCCTGAGCGGCATCCTCGATGACAATCAAGTGATGCCTTTCGGCGACCTGCATGACACGGTCCATCTCACAGACCCTGCCGTTGAGGTGAACGGGAAGGACCGCCTTCGTTTTGTCGGTAATCGCTCGTTCCATCTGCTCCGGGTCGAGATTGTAGTCTGGGTTTACGTCTACAAGAACAGGTGTCGCGCCGCAGTGGATGATCGCCGAAACCGTCGCAACGAACGTATGGCCCACCGTAATGACTTCGTCCCCCGGACCGACTCCTGCAGCGAGCAGGGAAAAGTGCAGAGCGTGGTAACAACTGTTGACCCCGACCGCGTACCGGGTCCCCACAAACTCAGCCAGATTCTGTTCAAAATCGCTCAATTGCCGGCGAAGGACCAGATCCCCTCGAGCCAGGGTATCCGTGATCGCATCATCAATCTCAGTTTTCATTCTCCGGTAATGTTCTCGTGGGTCGACAAAGGGAACTTTATAGCTCACAAATCACCTCAGTTTTCGTGGAAAGAAACCTCATTTTCGCAGACGTTCCCGATAATAGCTCCCGGTACCCGATCATTCCTGGAAGAGTTATAGACCCCTGCATTTTTGAAGAATCGTGTCCAGAGCCTCACGAATGGCCGGAGGCGAGATTCCAAACTTGTCTCGGAGATATTCTTGGCTACCCACATGGTCGGAGAAGGAGGAAGGAAGACCCAGCCGCTTGAAAGGTACCCGTGACTCTCCTGATTCAGCTAATACCTCGGCAACTGCACTACCCAACCCTCCTCTCACACTATGCTCTTCCAGAGTGACGATTGCACCTGTCTCACGCGCTGCGGCAACCACCGCTTCCACGTCCAGGGGTTCCACGGTGTGCATACTGAGGACTCGTGTTTGAACCCCCTCCTGAGCCAATCCATCCGCCACCTGAAGAGCCGTTTCCAGAAGGCCACCGGTCGAGATCAGACAAAGGTCACCCCCATCGCGGACGGTGATCGCCTGCCCAAGTTCAAATTGAATGTTCCTGTTGTGGATCGTCTTCTCTCCGGCTCGACCAAGCCTCAAATAGCAGGGACCCGAGTGAGCGACAATGGCACGAGTAGCATACTCGACCTCCACCGGATCGCCTGGAGCCACCACCACCATTTTGGGAAGTACCCGCATGATTGCCAAATCCTCCGTGGCATGATGGCTCATGCCAAGGGCACCATAGGCTAGCCCACCCCCCACGGCTACAATCTTTACGTTGGCATCGTGGTAACAGACATCGCTTCGGATCTGCTCCAGACACCGGAGGATGGGGAAATTGGCAATCGAGTAAGTGAAAACGATCTTGCCGCTAAGAGCCATCCCTACCGCGATTCCAGTCATATTCTGCTCGGCAACACCGGCGTTCAGAAAACGCTTGGGAAACTGCTGAGCAAAAGGTTCAACCACTCCAAAGCCAAGATCACCAACGATGAGGTTGATGCGCTCATCATGCTCGGCCAACTCCAACAGCGTTCGAAAAAATGCAGTTCTCATTCCACCCCATCCAGTTCCCTCAGTGCCTGTTCCAATTCCCGCTCATCCGGTGAACGATAGTGCCAGAGGAGTTTGTTCTCCATGAAGCTGACACCTTTGCCCTTGACCGTATGGGCAATGATGCAACTTGGTTGTCTCCGCTTCAGCGGAACGGCGCTGAGAACACTCTCGATTTGCTTACAATCATGCCCATCGATTTCCTCCACCGCCCAACCAAAGTCTTCCCATTTGGCGGCCAGTGGGTCCAGATTCAGAACTTCCTTTACTGTTCCCAAACTCTGGATCTTGTTGTAATCAACGATGGAAACCAGGCTAGCCAGTTCGTGATGCCCTGCAAACAATACGGCCTCCCAAACCGAGCCCTCGTCGCACTCACCATCACTGAGGAGAGTGAACACACGATGCTGATGTTCATCTCGCTCTGCAGCCAAGGCCATTCCACAGGCAATGGAAAGGCCGTGACCCAGTGCACCCGTGGAAACTTCCACCCCAGGAAGGCCGGTATGGGTGATGTGTCCGGCCAAGCGCGATCCGTTCAGACAGAAGTCATCCAACCAGTCCACAGAGAAAAACCCTCTCTC
>JAYZBY010000024.1:0-6849 GCA_036338555.1 Acidobacteriota bacterium
GATTTTCACCCCCATGGCCGGAGATCGGTTGTTGATTCATTTGCCGGATCTCAGATAACTGCTGACCTTCGCTGGCCACGGTGCCGATAAAGACATTTCGGCCCTGTCCGTCAGGCACCTGTTCCGTCCAGCTCACAAAGACCTTGCCCGTATCGGAAGTCACCAGGTAGGCATCGGCGGGATTATTCTGCGGGTCCCCCACCGCCAGAGGCTCGCTAAAGGGCAAAGCCGATCGAGGCGACAGGTCAGGTGACAGCGACGAGTCATCTCCTTTGGTTGAACTGCATCCCGAAAGGGCAAGCGAGATGCCCACTGATACAACAAACAATCCCTGAATCGTTTTCATCGTACTGACCTCCTGTTTGGGTAAACCTGAACGCAGGTTGGCGCGTCTCAATGCCAACGAGAAGTTATTAAAGATAAAAGCTATTTTACCTCTCCCGAGTAAAGATTGATTCTTACGGGGAGCGTAGCACCCGTCAAGGCGGATTGTCAATTTAACAGGTGTCCGGGGTCAAGGTGCGGGTTTACAACCTTTTAGTTTGACACCCAATAGTACCTGTGCTATTTACTGGGATAACTAAATACAGGGTTTTTAGGGGGGCTTTATAAAAGTGGGGTTTTCCATACCGCAACGATTTTCGGTGGCCCCAGCCACCGCAGGGTGGAGCGGTGTGTTTCCCTGTTGTTTGAAGTCCTCAGATCTGTTTTCCTAATTTGTCAGCTGATTCGGTAACAAAGCCGGCCAGCTCGCGAAGAGGAGGAGTAAGCTCGCACCTCAACCCGTAATGAAGGAGGCATCTATGCTCACCCGGAACCAAACGTTTGCAGTCATGGCCGTTTTATTGTTCAGTTTTGCCGGCGCCTATGCCCAGCAGACCACCGGTATCATCCGTGGAACGGTGGCCGATGAGACCGGCGGGGTCCTTCCCGGGGTTGACATCACGGCCCGCAACCGGGACACCGGAATCACCCGCGTTGCCATTAGTGACGATGAAGGGCGCTTTCGGCTGTCCCAGCTAGCACTTGGAACCTATCAGGTCACCGCCGAGCTGGCCGGATTCCAGGCGGGGGTCATTCAAGGAGTCGCCTTGAGCATCGTCCAGGCATCGGTGGTGGATATCACCTTGAGGGTGGGCGCAATCACCGAACAGGTGATTGTTACCGCGGAGGGCTCACTGGTGGATACCAGCTCGGCCAGTGTGGGAACCCTGGTGGATACCCAATCAATCATGGACCTGCCCTTGAATGGGCGCGACTTCATCCAGCTGGCTGCCCTGCAGGAGGGCGTGGTTACTCCCACCACGGGCCTAGGTGGACGGACCGGAGATACCGGGCTGAAGATGACCATCAGTGGAACCCGGCCCAATCAGAACGCCATTCTCCTGGATGGAACCGACATCAAGAATTACTATGGCAATACCCCCGGAGGTCTCTCCCGTGCTCTTTTGGGGGTGGAAACGGTGCGCGAATTTCAAGTCATCACCAATGCTTACGGTGCCGAGTATGGGCGATTCACCGGAGGGGTGATCAGCGCCGTCACCAAGTCGGGAACCAATGAAATTCACGGTAGCCTGTTTGAATATCACCGCAACAGCGCCTTGGATGCCCGCAACTTCTTCGACCGGGACGTTAAGAATCCTTTACAACGGAGCAAGCCTCCAAACTTTATCAAAAACCAGTTCGGCTTTTCCATTGGCGGTCCCATCGTCAAGGATCAGACCTTCATTTTCGGCGCCTATGAGGGATTGCGGGACCGCTTGACCACGACCATTACTAATACTTTTCCCAATGAGGACGCCCACAGGGGCTTGATTCCCCGAGCGAGATCCCGAGGAAGACTGCAGCCATGCCCCAAGGATAACTTTGGGAACGACGAGGCGGAGATGGTCAATGGTCTCTGCAATATCGGAGTCCATCCGACGATTCGGCCTTATCTGGATCTTTACCCGATAGCCAGAGGGCCTGATTTCGGGGACGGAACGGCCGAGTTTGCCTTCCCGGCCCCGGGGCCTCTGGATGAGGATTACTTCCTGGTCAAGGTCGATCACCAGATCTCGGACAGCGACAGTTTCTTTGCTCGCTATACTTTTGACTGGTCGGACCGACTTCGCTGGCGGACGCAGTATCTCTATGCAGGAGACAGTATTGCCCGGAACCAGTATACGACCCTGGAAGAAAAGCATATCTTCTCTCCCTCCCTGCTCAATGAACTCCGTTTTGCCTTTAACCGCACCCGAATACACGACATCGAGGTTCCCAATTTCGATATTGACCCCTCGCTCTTCCTCTTACCGGGCCGGGAAGGATTGATAGGTCTGCTTCGAGCCGCCAACAGGGATATCAGCCAGTTCGGCAACTCCACTCGCGAACCCCAGCGTCATACCCAGAATTTGTTTCAGACCATGGACAATCTGGTGTGGACGCGGGGCAGCCATGCCATCAAGATGGGCGTCAGCTGGAGCCGTTTTCAATACAACGCGGCTAATCAGGCAGGCTTCCCAGGGAGTTATACCTGGCTCACCTTTGCACAGTTTCTGGTGAATGAACCAGATACCGCGCTCCACTTTTTCAGTGATCCCTACATGGCCGGTATCCGCCAGAATTTGATCGGGATCTATCTCCAGGATGATTACCAGGCTTCTCCTAACCTGACCCTCAATCTGGGAGTGAGGTACGAGTTCATCACCAATCCCACGGAGGTGAACGATGTCGTAGGCAGGATCGACCATGCGGGACAGACAGAACCTACCATCGGCGGTCCCTTATTTAATAGCAACCCATCCCTCAAGAACTTCTCGCCCCGGGTGGGTTTTGCCTGGGATCCCACCGGGAGCGGCAAGTTCTCGGTTCGTGGCGGCTTTGGCCTCTTTCATGATCAGCTTCTCCCCTGGATCTACACTCTGGTACCCGGTCGCGGCAAGCCCTTTGCCGTTCAGTCCAATTATGACGTGGATCAGGGTGACAACCTGATCTTCCCCGATACGCTACGAAACTCGAAGGCCACGGATCGCGCCGTCCAAGCGCCCAACGTGGCTGAGATCTTCGAGGTCGAGCAGCCCTACATCCAGCAGTGGAACTTGAGCCTCCAGCGCGAGATCTTTACCGGCACGGCCGTGTCGGCCACCTATTCCGGTTCCAGGGGAGTCAACCTGACTCGTATCGTAGATGCCAATACACCGCCTGGAGTTGTCCAAGCCGATGGGCGGCGCTTCATCGAGCGGAATTCTCCCCGACCCAATTCGTCTTTCGGTCAAATCCAGGCTCGACAGTTTGATGGGTATTCTTCCTACCATGGAGTGAAGCTGGGCCTCAAGAGACGATTCAGCTCCGGTTTCGCCTACCAGCTCTCTTACACCTTCCAGAAGTTCCTGGATAACGGCTCCAACTACACCGGTTCTCCCGGCGATTTCAACACCAGCAATACACGTGGCATGCACTGGAAGGATGCCGACGTGGACAAGGGACCCTCCGCCTGGAATACACCGCAGACCTTCAGCGCTAACGCCTCCCTTGACCTGCCATTTGGGCCAGGTCGTCGCTTTGGCTCCGGTGCCGCCGGTGCCTGGGGCAAGGTGATTGAAGGCTGGCAGCTCAACACTCTCCTGAGACTGGCCGATGGCCCTGCCGTCGAGATCAATCAGGGCGGAAATAGAATGTGTAATTTTTGCGACGAGCGGCCCGACCTGATTCCAGGCAAGACCAACAGACCCAATACAGGCAGTCCCAACCGCTGGTTTGGAGACCCCGAGGACAACTTCGAGCCTAGTGAGCGAGGTTATTTCGGGACCCTGGGGCGCAATACAGGCATCGGTCCCGGAATCGCCACCGTGGATATCTCCATTCTCAAGAGCGTTTCTGTCGGTGAGGCAACCCGTGTTCAATTCCGGGCCGAGTTCTTCAATGTCCTCAACCGGACCAACTTTCACCCGCCTGAACGGTCGCGGGAGAGTTTTGGGCGTGGGAGCGGCACCCACCCCAATGCGAGCTTTGGTGCTATTTTTGAAACCGCCACCACTGCAAGGCAGATTCAGTTGGCGTTGAGAATTGATTTTTAGAACGTGTAACATTATTAAGAAAAGAAAGCTCATCTATATTCCTTAAGGAGGATCAAATGCGTATCTCTAAATTCAGTTCACTCCTTGTGACCTCAATCCTGGTGGCGGCTTTTGCCGCGCCCCTGTTTGGACACATTAGCGTCAATCCGCGCACGAGTGAAGCGGGAATTCACCACAAACTCTTCTATGTTCGGGCGCCGGTTGAAAAGGAGATACCGGTGGTGGAGTTCGGGATTGAAGTGAGTCAGGAGTGGCGCGATAACGGCGGAGACCTCAACTCCTTTCAGGACATTCCCGGCATGGACCTTCATGTGGAGTTCGATGACGAAGGTCTGGTGGAACGGGTCTGGTGGACCGGTGAGGGCGCCGTGGTCGAGACCTTTCAGATGGTCTATATGAGCATGAATGTGCCGGAGGAGCCCGGTGTCTACGCATTCAATGGGTGGCAAGAATACACCGATGGCAGCGTCGTCTGGTGGAATGAGCCCCGGGGCAAGGATGTGGCCAATCCCTATCCGGTGGTCACGGTGACCCGGCCCTCCTTCCTGACGGCGGGCATGGTTCAAATCGGCTCCGGTGCAGTTGCTCTTCTGGCTCTGGCCATTTCGCTGATCTCGTTCAGGAACCAGCGCAAAAACGGTTCCCCGGCTCACGACGCCTAAAATCGTTGGGGAGAATGCCGTAAATTCTTTTGGTAGGGGCGCACGACCGTGCGCCCCTACCAAAATCCGCCCTGATCCAGACTAAGGCATTTAGAGGCGTGTGCCCACTTCAAAATCGTTGTAGCGGCCGCTACATGTCCTCGATGATTGGACAACAGGCGCACGGCCGTGCTCGCCTTCACTTTCCTTGCGGATTTATTCTCTCCAAAAGGTGGAGGGGCCGAAAGCGTCTTGAACCCCTTGCGGGCATTGATTCCTTTGTGCCTAGGTGTCTCGCTTCCCCTGCTCGATCAGGTTGCCACCACCAGAAAAAACTCTCGACTTACACTGTACATGTATAGGTAGCTGTGTACTATAATGAACAACAAAGTTATCTGGATTGAATAGGAGGTCCATTGTGAGAAATTTAGGCTTGGTTATCCTGAGTTCCATCTTTCTGCTTGGTTTGAGCGCCTGTGCAGACATCGAAGCAGACTTTGCCGATTCCACCTCTTCCGCTGCTGGTTTTCCCAGCTATCAATTTGAATCGGAATCAAGAGCGATTCTGGAACCCCTTCAGGTTCCCTCTTCGAGACACCCCAAGCTCGGCATGCGGGCCTCCGGGGGTGTATACATGTCGGCTGTTTATGAAGACGAGGGCCTAGAGAGATTGGGACTCTTTATCTCACACAATGGCGGAGATGCCTTTGCTCCACCGGTGCCCATCAGTGCGCCCGGGGTTAATGTCAGTTCACACGGTGAAAACAGCCCCAGCCTGGTCTTCGGTACCCGCCGGGAACTCTATGTGCTGTTTGAGCAAATGGCCGAACGGGGAGCGACCGAACTCATGTTTGCCCGATCGCTGGAGGCGGGATACAATTTTCAGAAACCCTACAAAATTACCGACAAAGATGGGATCTCCAGCAACGCATTCTCTTCGCTTTGGGGAGCTCCCAATGGACACGTCTTTGCGGCCTGGATCGATGGTCGCGACGACGACAACGAGGCGCTCATCGGTACCTCTTCGGTGTACATCGCCCGGTCCACCGATTTCGGCGAGAGCTTCGGAAAGAACATCTCGGTGGCCAGCGGCATCTGTCCCTGCTGCAGGCCCTCCATGGCTTTCGGGCCGGAAGGCGAAATTTACCTGAGCTGGCGGCACGTTTTCGAGAACAATTCACGAGACATGGTGGTCGCCGTCTCAAGGGACGGAGGCGACAGTTTTGGTTCCCCCGTCAGAGTGGCGGAGGACGACTGGCAGATCGCCGGCTGCCCCCACACGGGATCCCAGCTGCTGCAGGTGGAAGATCGGCTTTATGTGGCCTGGTTTACCGCCGGCAATAACCGGGAGGTTGGGGTTCACCTCACCTGGAGCGACGATCAGGCCAAGAGCTTTGCTCCTCCGGTTTACGCCTCGGAAGGTGTGGCTTACGCCAATCATCCCATGCTGACCCAGGCCGATGATGGCCGTTTGCTGCTGATTTTTGAAGGCCGTTCCATGGGTGAGAACGATAAGTGGGGACTCGTTTCTCCCTTTCTGGTGGAAATCGCCGCCGGAGGCGAGCTGACCGAGCCGATGGCGGCTCCCGGGAATGGAGTCTCCATCACCTATCCTGCGGTGACGGGAGGCAACCAGGGAGGGGTCTTTGTGGCCTGGACCGAACCCACCGAGGAGGGAACCCAGATCGTCATGGCGCGAGGGAAAAGAACAACCGAGCAATAGAACGCGCTGGGGCGCGTGGAGAAATGGTGTTACTTCAATTCATTCGTCTTTCGAGGTAGTCCTACTGGGGGGGGAAACACCATGAAGAAAATTCTATTCACTTTTAATCAGTACAAAGAGCATTTTTGTAATGTCACCAGGTAGAGGGAGAAAAACGGAGGGTTCATTCACCATGAGGAAAAATCTATTCACGGGTCTGCGGTTGTTCGTGGTTGGTCTTGTGCTGGTAGGATTCATGCCGGTCAGCAGCCTGTTGGCCCAGGCCGGGACCATCCTGGGGACGGTGCAGGACGAAACAGAAGCGGTCCTCCCGGGTGTGAGCATCACCGCAACCAACCTGGAGACCAATCAGTCGCGGACTGTCATCAGCGGTGATGAAGGTCGCTACCTGGTGTCGCAACTTCCATCTGGAACCTATGAAGTGCAG
>JAYZBY010000025.1:0-7821 GCA_036338555.1 Acidobacteriota bacterium
TCCCCCTCTATCATACTGAACATTGAGACTATGAAAAACCGGTGACGTCTCTTAACATGAAGATCAAGGACATGGGAACCATCACAACACCGGAAGAGAAAATGGACGCAGCCCTCGAGGTTCTGGACCAGGCCCGGAAACAGATTTTGGCCTTGATTGACGGAATCTCACAGGCCGATGCTGAGAGACGGCCGGGCCCTGATCAGTGGTCGGTCGGGGAGATCGCCCATCACCTCCTGCTGGTGGATCAGCGACATTCTCAGGGAATGATGGAACAGATCACCCAAGGGCCAGGAGAGGACTTCAATCGACAGCAGGTTCTGACTGAACGCTCCATGCCACTGGAGGATATGGCGGATGTTTCCAAATCCGGCAAAGGCAAGGCCCCGCAAGGCACGCAACCGACCCATGGCCTGGTATTGGCAGAACTGGCCCAGCAACTACGCGAGTTCCGCAGCAAGACCCGGTCCCAACTTTTGTCTCACAGGTCCCGCGATCTGGACGATCTCTGGTGGGAACATCCTCGTTTTGGATCCATGACGCTGTACGAACGAATTTGTCTCATTGGCTACCATGACCTGAAGCACCTGGCCCAGATTAAGCGTCTCGACTAAACTCCACTTGACCATGCACAGGCTCCGCTTCCTGAAAGAGTTCTTACAACATCCTGGCGCTACCTGGGCTATCGCGGAGAGTTCCACCGGGTTGGCTGAGCTGATCACCGACGCGGCTGATCTCTCCCACGCCTCCGTGGTGGTGGAGTTTGGATCGGGCACGGGTGTCTTTACCGAGAAAATCCTGGAAAAAGTTTCTGTGGATGCGTCCGCCATCGCCCTGGAAATCAACCCTGCTTTCGTCAAAGAAACGCGACGACGCTGCCCGCAGGCAACGGTCTTTCATGATTCCGCCATCAATACGGCCCGTTACCTGAAAAGTGCAGGAGTGGAACAATGTGATCGGATCATCTGCGGATTGCCCTGGGCCTGCTTTAGCCACTCCCTACAGGATCAGTTGCTCGACACCGTCCAGGAGGTCCTCACACCTGGAGGAAAATTTCTGACCTTCGCCTACCTGCACGGACTTCTTCTACCTTCTGGAAAACGATTTAAGAAGTGCTTATCTTCCCGATTTGAAAAGATTGTGGAAACCCCCATTATCTGGAGGAACCTGCCGCCCGCATTCGTGTACTGTGCAGAACGGTGAGTCCGTTCATTCGTTTGTTCGTTCTTTCGTTTGTAGGGAGACCATCCAGAATCGAGGGGATTTGTTACTGGCAGGTTTGTGGGTTGGAGTCCCAACAAAAAGAAGAACGAAAAAACGAAAGAACGAACAAACGAATGAACGATAGGACCCGATCTATTGGTTCTGCTTATTGACCGCTCTTTTAATGATTGCCTTCAGCCATCCGGGAGCCAGGACCCGAAGCCAGGGCAAGGCTTTGAGTTTGGCGGGTATATAAACTTCCCGGCGTCGTTTCCGCATGGAGGAGATGATCCTGGCCGAGCACTCCGTTAAGCCGACCGCCTGATCATCGTGCTGCGGGGTTCCACTCAGGCGCTTTCCATCCCCTGCCAGGGCATTCTCTCTGAGGTTGGTGTCTCGGATCCATCCGGGCATCACATTGAGAATGTGAATCGCATCACCCATTTCAAATTCCAGAGCTTCCAAAAAGCCTCTGAGGGCATGTTTGGAGGCTGAATAGCCGGTATGGTGAGGAACTCCAATGACCGCCTGGGCAGAGGAAATGGCCACGATGACTCCGCGATTGTGGCTCAGATGGGGTAGAGCCGGGAGGATACAATTCACAGCACCAAAATAGTTGGTGTCCATCACTTTGTGCAGAATCGAAATGTCGGCGATTTCATCGAATCGGACCCACATGCTGATACCGGCGTTGAGAATCAGGTAATCGATTTGCCCAAACTTTTCAATGGTCCTCTCGATCATAACCTGGCACTGGGCTTGATCTGTTACGTCTGTGGGCTGCACCAGTACCTCTGAACCCAGTTTTTTGACCTGGGTCGCGATCTGAGTGAGGGCGTCTGCGTTTCGAGCAGCCAGTGTCAGGTTCATCTGCTCCCTGGCCAAATCAAGCGCAAGCGTTTTGCCCAGACCGGACGAGGCGCCGGTTATCACAGCGGTTTTCCCTTTCATCGGCATCTCCGGTGGATGAACCTCAAAAGGAATCCTCTTTCGAATCCGCAAAAACGTTGTTGCGAATTCCAAAGATATTGTGCGGGTCATTGCATTGCTTGACGCTCTTGATCAACTCCATGCTCAGACCTGAGAGGGTTTCCTTGAGGAAATCCTTGCGAATCTTTCCCACACCGTGATGGTGTGAGATGGACCCCCCATTTTCGATGATAACTTGACGCAGAGAATGCTCGATATCACCGAAAATCTCTTCTGGATTTTCGACCCCTCTGGTGTAAAACCCGAACATGAAATAGATGCACACTCCCGTGTGATACAGCTGAGTAATGCGATAGGAGAGATAGGGCGTTCCCGGCAAATTGAACTCCTGGTGTCGGTGTTGTAATTTCTCCTCCGCCGCTTTGCAGACCTGGTGGATCTTACTCCAGGGAGCTGAAGTTTCGAAGGTCTCTCCAAGTACATAAAAATCACCCAGGAAATCACGGATGTAGGCAATGGCATAAGTGAGCATATAGCCCCGCTTCCCATTTTCCGCTCCGGCCGCCATCCCTTTGTATTGCTTCGCCAGATTGTAGATGTTGGCTTCCTGATACCTGACTTCCTCCGCTGAACCCTCCATCACAATGGTTGCCGCAGCCATCTTATGGAGATCAATGCCGCGCACCTGGACCAGGTAGAATTTCTTGATTTTGTCCACCCAGGCTCCCCATCCCGTAGAGGCTGGTTTCAGTGCCTGTCCAAAACGAAACTGGACGTTATCCACCAGCCGGATACTGGCCGGAATATATCCGGTGCGAGCCAGACGGTGCAGGAATTCAACGCCCAGCTCAAAGTCGGGGAAAACCAACGAGCCGTATCTCTTGACTTCCGGAATGGGGTAGATCTTGATCACCGCTTTGGTGATCAGGCCCAGATTGCCTTCGCTTCCAAACAGAAGATTCTGGGGCTGCATCCCCATGGAAGCTCGCGGCATCGACTGGATCTGTTCCAGAGTTCCTTCCGGGGTGATCATGGTGATATTTTCCACGATCTGTTCAATATTGCCGTACCGATTCTTCTTCATCCCACTGGCATTGGTGGCGATCCAGCCCCCTAAAGTGGAAAGTTCGATACTGTCCGGCTCGTGACCGGAAGTAAATCCTTGCCGGTTCAGTTCCTTTTCAAGCTGCATCCCGGTGACGCCAGCCTGAACACAGGCGCGTAGATCTTCCTTGTTCAGCCACTCGATCGTCTTCATTCGCCTCATATCCACGGATACAATCATTCGACACTCTGACGGCGGCAGTTGAAGAGCACTGCTGACGCTGGTTCCACCTCCGAAGGGCACCAGACACACATCGTGTTCCTTGGCCAGCTCAATGATCTTTCTGGCATCCTCCTCCGACTCACAGTGAAACACCATGTCCGCCACTCGCTCCAAATGCGAATAAAGCACCTTGTAGACTTCTTCAGAAGTCGTCTGTCCGTGGCTGTGCAAAAGACGTGGACCGTCATCAAAAGTGTATTGATCGGCCTTGAAATGTTTTTCAACGGCCTGGCAGAAACTCTCATTTTTGTGGGGACCTGGAACAGACTTGGATTGGAGCTCCTGCTTGGGGTTCTCTAGATCGAGTTGGATACCCAGCACCTCCTCCACGTAGGGCAGTAAATCGTGCATCTTGTAGCCGGATAAGGAGTAGCGGGCGCCACTCAGGGTAACGGAACGGTCGTCATTGATGGAAAATCGGGTGTCCGCAAAACCCCACCGGTGTCCCCAGGTCCTGGAGTCCTGCTTGTCCACTTTTGCGTCTTGCTTGGCCATAATCTTAGCCGGGATAAGGCATAAATTGTCTACTCCAGGGCCGCATCCATCCGCGCTGACTGTGTTGTGCTTCCTTGGGCTCCTCGGCGTACCCTGAAGTACGCCTGCGGGGCCCTGTGTCGCACGCCTTGTCATCACGACGCCTCCGGCCCTTCGTCACAACAACCTATGCCTTGTCCCGGCTAGCCCTTTAGAACCTGTGCATGATCCAGGCTAGATTCTACAACAGAGAGTCCATGACGCGAAAAGGTTCGACTGAAGTCGGTTCCGGAAAGGCGGTGTTCACGGCGGGGGTAGTCGAGCAGGATTCCGGGCTAATCGACTTGTCGCAGATAATACTGCACCAACTCGTTGGGATTGTCTTCGAAATCCTGCCCTAAACTGATTTGACCTGTACCCTGGAGCATAAAGGTCTCCCGGTGGAGGGGAATGATCCCATCCTCGCCGGTCAGGACAAAGGTTCCATTGGTACTGTGGTCCGACCGAAAAAGGAAAGAAACAGGACACGTGACCTTTGAGGCGAATGCCCCGCTCTCCTAAAACCCGTATGGTTATTGGCGGGGCCGACGAGACTCGAACTCGCGACCTCCGGCGTGACAGGCCGGCGTTCTAACCAACTGAACTACGGCCCCGCTCATGGACACTCAACGATCAGTTGAATTAAGAATAATATAATAAAATTGACCGGATGGGAACAACATCCGGCGACCTGACTGCCCTCAGTTTTATTCCAGCTGAAATTCATCCAGGTAATCAGGGATCACGATCTCGGAACTGATCACCTGTTCCAATTGCGCCTTGAGCGCCTGCTGAGATTCCAGTTCACCATGGACCAGAAAGATCTTTCGGGGAGGCTCCTTGAGATGACCGACCCACTCGAGAAGCTCCCCTGAATCGGCATGGGCGGATAGAGCATCCAGACTGGCGATCCTGGCCCTCACAGGCACCCGACCCCCGTGAATCTTGACCTCCTTCCTCCCTTCGGAGATGAGCCTTCCCAGCGACCCCTGAGGCTGATATCCCACAAACAGGACGGTGTTGCGGGAATCTGCGAGACGATTCTTGAGGTGGTGCAGGATTCTCCCACCGGCCAGATTTCCACTGGCTGAAACAAGCACACAAGGGGACTTCACCTCATTGAGGGCCTTGGATTCCTCGACGCTTTTGACCAGGCGGATACTGCCTGATTCCAGGGGGCATGCCTTGGCCATGAGCTGGGACATCTCAAAATCATGCTCATCAAGATTGTCGCAGTACATGGACACCGCGCGGACCGCCATCGGACTATCCAGATAAACCGGCAGCACGGGTATTCGTCCTGCCTCCTCCAGTTCACGAAGAAAGTAGAGGACACGCTGGCTTCTTCCCACGGCAAAGGCGGGAATAATCAGGCTTCCACCCGCCTGGAGGGTCTGCTGGACCAGCTCCTCCAGATAGGACCGAACATCCACCTGCTGGTGAGTGCGGCCACCGTAGGTGGATTCCAGAAGCAGGAAATCCGCCTTTTCTATGGTCTCCGGGTCCTTGATCAGAGGCTGTGCACTCCGGCCCAGATCCCCCGAAAAAAAGAGGATCTTCTGACCGCCAGAGTGGGTGTATTGGAGTCGGATCATGGCCGAACCCAGGATGTGCCCGGCGTGCAGGTACTCGAAGTCGAGCTCCTCGGTCAGGGCCTTCGGCTCATGATAGATCACAGGCTGGAGATGCTTCAAGACTTGGCGAGCCTCCTGCTCGGTATACAAGGGAAGAGCCGGGTCATGACGAGAGTATTTTTTCTTGTTGGCAAAGAAGGCATCTCGCTCCTGAAGATGGCCGGAATCCGGCAGCAGAAGAGAAAGCAGATCAGCCGTAGCCGGGGTACAGTAGATCGGTCCCCGAAAGCCCTCCTTGACCAGCCGGGGTAGATATCCCGTGTGATCGATGTGGGCATGAGTCAGAACCACCGCATCCAGACTCTCCGGCGAAACCGGGAAAGGCTCCCAGTTGCGCTGCCTCAGCTTCCTTCCGCCCTGAAACAATCCACAGTCAATCAGCAGGCGCTGACCGTTGACGGTGAGAAAAAACCGGGATCCCGTTACCGATTGGGCAGCACCGAGAAACTGGATGCCTACCACAATTTCTTCCCTTTAGTCCGGATCATGCACTCCAACCTTTTCAGGAGTTTGACAGCAAGAATTCAGGAATGCCAGTATACTCCGGTAGACCGCCAACAGTTGGCCGGACAGATTGGAATAAATGGAAGGAGTTCGCACGTGGACAAGCCTTTTTCACTGGAAATTATTTACTGCGACGATTGAAACTACACACCAAGAACCGCCTGGATGGCGCTGGAGTTACTGACCCATTATCGAAAAGAGATCTCGGACCTGAAACTGGTTCCCTCCGGAGGAGGGGCCTTCGAGGTTAGTGTGAATGGAAAACTGATATTTTCTAAAATGGAAGAAGGGCGATTTCCAGAACCGAAGGAATTGAAACAATCGATCGATTCGGCTTAAACCTGTTTGAGCCGTCGCTGTCGCTTTATCGTGGACTGCAACCGTTTGCGGATCGCACTGTGGTCGACGTCAGCCAGCTTGCACCAATAGGGGAACCCCTCTTCATCACTGCTGATCCACTCAATCGCTTTGCGTTTTAAGAGACGGTAGTCTTCACGGGAGGTTTCTTTGACGCTGAACAGGTCAAGGACGGCCTCGTGCCAAGCCTGACGCAAAATAGCCACCGCCAGATTCTTCTCGGATCGGAAGTCTAATTGATTAGACCTCTCCGTTTTAGGTGAAAGCCTTCTCAAACGCACCGAGGTATCATAGCACAGATCGCGCCCAAATCGGTTAAAAAAAACTCTTCTGAAAATGAACCCGTCCCAAGGAGCCTAAAGAACTGATTTCTAGGAATTCATGAGATAAAAGGACCTCTCAAAAACCCCCTAAAAGCCCGGAATATGGAATAATCGGACTACAGTGATTTGAATGTCGATGGTTGACGAAAAACGCTTCCACCACATCATTGACCAGGACCTGGAGCTTTGTCTGCTCGACGAGGAGGACGCGCAAGCTCTGTTTGATCTCACCGATCAGAACCGGGATTACCTGAGACAGTGGCTCAACTGGGTGGACAATATCGAGACCCTCTCGGATGCCCAAAGGTTTATCCGATCCTGTCTCGACCAGTTCGTGAAAAACAACGGCTTCCAGACCGGAATCTGGTACCGGGGAACACTCTCGGGAATCATAGGCTCCCAATCTGTGGATTGGGTCAACCGATCGACCACCCTGGGCTATTGGGTGGGAGCCTCATTTCAGGGGAAGGGACTGGTGACCAAGGCCTGCAGCGTCTTGATCGACCGGGCTTTCCGGGAATGGCGATTGAATCGGGTCGAGATCCGGTGTGCCACCGGCAATGACCGCAGCCGGGCCATTCCTGAGCGGCTCGGGTTTACCCAGGAAGGGACCCTGCGTGGAGCCGAATGGCTATACGATCACTTCACGGATCTGGTGGTTTATGGCCTGCTGGCCGAGGAATGGCGGGGGAGACTGACCCCTGACCACAGACCACAGACCACAGACCACAGACAGAAGATTGTGAGCCTTGACGTCTGGTAGAAAGGGCGCACGGCCGTGCGCCCCTACACTTCTTAAACCGGTGGGCGGTTGTTGGTGCCGTAGCCGGTAAGTTCCACGTAGCCCTGGCCGATCTCCTCACCTTCGGAGTTCAAAACGCTCACGGCCCCCTCCCAATAATTGAGATCCAGCACCAACCGGCTGCGATTCTCCTGCTCGGCCAACAGGGGAACGATTTCATACTCGACCTCTTCCAGCGACACCTTCCAGCGGGCGGGATAGACGGCCCCGGTGGCCGGACTGGTCCAG
>JAYZBY010000026.1:0-11828 GCA_036338555.1 Acidobacteriota bacterium
GGGGGTAGGCTAGTAGGGGCGCACGGTCGTGTGCCAATGACCGGGCCGGAGGGTAGCCCTACCCCCCGAAGGCTTCCTTGTTGACCACATAGGGGATCCGGGTTAATTCCTGATCGCTTTTTCGTTCCAGTACCTGGATCAACCCCTCCACGGTTCGCCCGGCCATCCCTTTTTCCGGGTCTGCGGACAGACGGGTTTGGCGACCGCCGCTGCCAAAGTGGTGAAACAGACGCAGCCGATCCTCCAGTGCCGGGTCCCGAAGAGGGGAGTCCAGAGGTAGAGGTTCCTGCTCAAAGACATCCAGGGCCGCTCCGGCAATTCGATTTTCCCGCAAAGCCTTGACCAGCGCCGCTTCATCCACCACCGCCCCACGGGAGGTGTTGATCAAAAAGGCGGTGGACTTCATGAAGCCTAGGGCCTTTCGATCGATCAGGTGATGGGTGTCCTGGTTCAAGGGAACATGCAAGCTGATGTAGTCCCCCATCTCCAGGGCTTGCTGAAGCTTTACCTCGCGGATACTGCAGGGCAAGGCAGTGAGCCCCGAATCGGCCCGCAAGGTCAAAACCCTTTGTATCTTGGCCAACCACACGGGGTCCACTGCCGTTCGGGCACAACAGAGGATATCCACCTCCAGGCCCGTGCACCTGGCAGCAAAAGCCCTGCCGATTCTCCCGGTGCCGATGATTGCCACCGTTTTGCCGTGTACCTCTTCTCCCAGCATGGGATGATAGGGATGCCAGGTCTCCCAGCCGCCATCTCTGACCAGCTTCTCACTGGGATACAGTTTTCGGGAAAGACAGCCCAGCATGAAAAAGGCGAATTCAGCGGTGGTATCGTTCAGGACGTCAGCTGTATGGGTAAAAGGAATTCCATAGCGGTTGGCGGCTTCACGATCGATGTTGTCAAAGCCAACGGCATCCTGAGCAATGACCTGGAGTGTCTCGCGTCCCGCTGACAGTACCTCCTCATCGATCTCATCCCTTATGGTGGTGATCAGGGCATCGATACCGGAGGCCACCTTCTCGAGTATCAGGCTCTTAGGGGGAGCAACGATAGAATCGTGGACCTCCAGTTGATAACCCCGTTGCTGGAGCCGCTTGAGGGCTTCAGATCCGATGTCGCAGGTAGCAAAAACACGGTAGGCTAGCATCAAGTTCTGTCAGGTGAGGTCCCCTGCTGGTTGAAATCCTTCCAGGAGCAGGCTCCGGCCAGAATCTCATTTATGGCCTGGATATTGCTGACGCCACGGGTTGAGAGCCAATCTTCCAAAGCGGACAATCCTTCCCGGGCGTAGACCGGAATGCCCTCCTGCCAGGTGGCCCGTCCGCACAAGATCCCGGAAAAAGGCACCCCCGCTTCTACCGCCATCTCCAGGCTCTGTTGGAACTGGGTGCTGCTGACGCCGGCGCTCAGGTAAATGAAGGGACGTCGGGCGGCCTGGGCCGCTCGGCGATACAGTGCCAGGGCCTCCTGGTGGGAGTAAGCCGTTTCATGACCTTCCGACCATCGCGTCCCGGAAGTGAAGTGGAGGTCGACCGGAATCTCAACCTTGAGAACGTCCACCTGGTACTGATCCTTCGAGAATTCCCGAATGCTTGCCGTCACCACCTCCGGTTTTTGGCGGGCATACTTCAGTCGGCTAAGTTTGCCACCCGGGTCGTATCCAACCGGCTCCAGGAAAAAGGGCACATCCTGCTCGACACACTCCGCACCCACCTGCTGGACCATCGTTTGTTTTTCCAGATTGAGTTCGCGTTCTTCAAGGGGGCTGTAGTAGATCAGCAGCTTGATGCCCTCGGCTCCTTTCTGCTTCAGGCGAGCCACCGTCCAAGACGGCATCAGCTGGGTCATGCGTCCAGGCTGGGTGTTGTCATAGCCGGACTGCTCATAAGCCAGCAGTAGCCCCACTCCCTGATGGCGAGCCCGGGTTGCCGGCAATCCATAGTCGGTATCCAGAAGGACTCCGCTGGCATAAGGGGAAAGGGTCTTGATCACTCCGCTTTTGAACTCAACCAGAACCTCATCACCGATGCCTTCCGGTTCAACCCCCTTCGCTTCCGCCAGGGCCCTCCTGAGGGATCCACGTTGATCCATGGCGGCGGCGCGGATCACTCCCCTGTCATCGGCTATAGCGTCCATGCCTTTTTGCTTTCCTGCGCTTATCATGGTTCCGATGGGCCCGTCTCCTTTTTCACACTGTCTCGCTTCTTTTGTCTTCGTTGCTCCTTCTCGGCCAGACGAGCCTTGATTTCCTTTTCTTCCCCCTCGTCGCCGGGATAGTAGTACCGTCGTCCGGCCAGGCTCTCGGGCAGGCAGTTCATACAGGCCACACCTTCGGGCAGGTCATGGGCGTACTGATAACCCCGGCCATAATCGAGGTCTTTCATGAGCTCGGTGGGTGCATTGCGCAGGTGCAGGGGAACGGGTTCATTGAGGGTGGTTTGGACATCCTGCTGGGCGCGCTGGTAGGCGCTGTAGACGGCGTTGGATTTGGGCGCCTGGGCCAGGTAGATGGCCAGCTGAGCTAGAGCCAGCTTTCCCTCCGGAAGACCAATGAATTTGAAGGCCTGCATGGCGTCGTTAGCGTAGCCCAGAGCGCGAGGATCCGCTACTCCCACATCCTCGGAGGCAAAGCGAACCAGGCGACGGGCGATATACAGGGGGTCTTCCCCGGCCTCAAGCATTCTTGCCAACCAGTAAAGAGCGGCGTCGACATCACTGTTGCGCAACGACTTGTGAAGAGCCGAGATGAGATTGAAATGCTCTTCGCCGGCCTTGTCGTAGAGCAGGGTTCGGCGCTGAAGTGCCTGCTCGACGACCGCCAGGTTAATGGTTGGCTGCTCGGAATTTTTCTGCCGGGCCAGACGGGCGGCTACCTCCAAGGCGTTTAGGGCCATCCGCGCATCCCCATTGGCGAACAGGGCCATCTGCTCCAGTGCGGGCCTTTCCAGATGCAGCTTCCAGCTTCCCAGGCCGCACTCATCATTGGCTGCGGCCCGCTCCAGGATTTTCACCACATCTTCCTGGCTGAGGGCCTGGAGCACCAGCACGCGGGAGCGGGAGAGCAGGGGAGCGATCACTTCAAAAGAGGGGTTTTCCGTGGTTGCACCGATCAGGATCAGAGCTCCCGCTTCCACGTGAGGTAAAAAGGCATCCTGTTGGGCCTTGTTGAAACGATGAATCTCATCGACAAACAGGATGGTTTGCTTTTGGTAGGCCTGACGCTGAACTCGTGCCTCCTGGATCACCTGGCGCACGTCCTTGATCCCGGCCAGAACGGCACTCATGGAGACAAAGTGGCTTTTCGTTTCGCGAGCGATGATCCTGGCCAGGGTGGTTTTTCCTGATCCAGGCGGACCCCACAGAATCAATGAAGGGATCTGATCGGAACGAACCACTTCCCGGAGCATTTTTCCCTCTCCCAGAAGATGCTCCTGGCCGAGCACCTCTTCCAGCCGGCGCGGACGAATTCGTTCCGCCAGCGGCTGCTCCTCGGCGGCAGATACCTCCTCCTGATCTTTTTGAGTCGGGAAGAGTGTGTTATCCATGATTCCCTCCCCGACGAAAGATTTCATAGGCAATCAGGGAGCCTGCAACGGCCGCATTGAGGCTTTGGGAGCCTTCCCCCATGGGGATGTGAAGGTGGTCGTCAATCGCCGCCAAGGTGGACGCCGTCGGGCCGGAACCCTCGTTTCCAATGATAATGGCCAGCGGGGATTCAAGGCGGGCATCAAAAAGGGACGGGCCCTGCTGCAGTGTGGCCGCTCTGAGAGCGTATCCCCGACTTTTGAGCTCCTCCAGCTTGAGACCCTCCCTGAAAGGGACGGCAAACAATGAAGCAGCCGAGGCACGGATCACCTTGGCGTTGAAGCAGGCAACGCTCCCGGGACTGGTTGCCACACTGAACATGTTCGTGGCGCGGGCCGTTCTCAAAAGGGTTCCCAGGTTGCCTGGATCCTGAAGCTGGTCCAGATAAAGGACCCAGGGTGTCAAATCCTCCCATTCCCAGACTGGTTTTTCAAAAAAAGCCACCATCTGTTGAGACGACCGGAGACTCGAGATTTGCTGGAGCAAATCGGCTGAAAGGCGCTGGGATTGGCGGGAACGGGGAAGCAGTTCCTGTGCCGGGGTCTCGGATGCATTCGAGAAGAGCAGAAGCTCAATCGGTTGCTGCCGCGAGAGTTCCAGGATCTGTTTGTTGCTTTCAATGGGAATCCAGGGACATTCCGGCCTCTCCGGATGAGAGGCATACTGCTGCCACTGTTTGTAGTGTGGATTATGCCGGCTTTGAATGAGGGGGACAGAAATTGGCAATTCCGGACCATTTTATACTATGACCGCTCCAAGATCGTGCCACTCCTGTCGCTTTTTTTTGCGGCGTTATCTGGAAGGTGAGTGTAGGGGCGCACTGAGTGCGCCCACAGCAAGGACTGCGAAGCTAAGAAAGGGGCATATTTTAGGTCGTCTCAAAACCCAGTGAATGCCGAATGGGCTGAGCCGGGGCGCATCAGGTGCGCCCTGTATTCGCTCTTAATAACGACTATATTGTGGGCGTACTCAGTACGCCCCTACTTTTCCATCTCAGTTAGGAGACAAATCCAGGAGTGTGGGAGGGGCCGGCAAGAAGAATCCAGAAATCAGAAACAAGAATCCTGAGGGTGGAAATTGCCACCTGAAAAAATCCGAAATCCGAAGTCCCAAATCCGAATCTAGTCCCAAATTCAAATCCGGACCATTCTCTACGCGGAGCCTAAGCGACGCGTTTCTCCACTCCGAGCGTCAGCGAAGAGTTTCTCGGCGTGCGAAGCACGATTCTTTTGCTTCTTAGCGACTGGTCTTCGACCAGCGTCCTCCTCCCCGACATGGTATCTTGTTCTGGTGGTGCGTGTTGATGTCAACTCCCCTTCATCTGAATTGATCGAGACGGCCACCCGGGCCATTCGCCGGGGACAGATCGTTTTGCACCCTACCGACACCCTTTACGGGCTGGCTTGTGATCCCATGAACCCGGAGGCCCTGGACCGGATTTTTGCTCTAAAAGGCCGTTCTCCGACCAAAGGAATCCTCCTGTTGGTCCCTAATTTGAATTATTGTGAAGATATTTGTGATGATATACCTGAAGTGTTTTATGAAATGGCGGAGGCTCTGTGGCCCGGTCCGGTGACTATGCTTCTGGGTGGCAAGAGCTCTCTTCCGGATGCGGTTCTGGGAAGTGAAGGGAAGGTGGGATTACGACAGCCTGACTTGCCTTTTTTGCAACTCTGGATGGAGGCGATCCCCGGCGCCATTGTTTCCACCAGCGCCAACCTTTCCGGCCAGAGTTCTCCGGGGTCGCTGGAGGAACTCCGCCAGCTACTTTCCGCTGAGGTAGATCTCCTCCTTGAGGGCGAAGAAATTGATCCAAAGCGGCAGGCTTCAACCGTGGTGGATCTTACCCTCGATCCCCCTCAACTAGTGAGATCCGGGCAGTGGGCCGATCGCGTTCAGGCCTTCCTGTAGGTTTAGGCCTCATTCCACCGTCAGTCAGAAACAAAAGGGTGATCAACCCCATCTGTTACTATGACGGTACATGGACGGGTTATCGGATCTGAACCAAGAGCTGGAGAGGTAAGTATGATCATTCATACCAGCATCGGCCTGCTGATGCTGCTGATGACCCTTTCAAGCGGATCCATTCAGGCTCAGCAGGACTTCTCACAGCTGACCGCTGCGGAGATCGTGGATCAGGTCGACCGGATGCTTCGCGGCAACTCCTCCAGGGGGACGAATCAGATGACGGTCCAGACTCGCCGCTGGAAACGGGACATGACGCTCGAAATCTGGTCGGAGGGAACCGAAAAGGCCCTGGTCAGGGTTCTCAAACCTAAAAAAGAGGAGGGCGTTGCCTCCCTGAAGGTGAACTCCGATATGTGGAACTATCTCCCAAAGATTGATCGCACCATTCGGGTTCCAGCCTCCATGATGATGGCCTCCTGGATGGGATCCCATTTCACCAACGACGACTTGGTCAAGGACACCCGACTTATTCGTGACTACGAAATCAAGATCTCCTACCAGGGTGACCGCGAAGGTCTGCTGGTCTGGGAGTTCACCTTGACGCCTTATCCGGACGCTCCAGTGGTGTGGGGGGAAATCCGTTACCAGGTGCGAAAGCAGGATCTGATGCCCACCTGGGCCGCCTACTACGGTGAAGATGGCGTATTGAAACGGACCATGACCTTTTCCCGGTACCGAAAAATGGGAGGCCGACTGGTCCCCACAAGATCCAGGATGGTCCCCGAGGATGAGCCGGAAGAATATACGGAGATGATTTACCTCGACCTCGAATTCGACGTTTCCATCCCCAAGGGGACTTTCTCGCTTGCCTCTTTGAGGAGATAGCAATGATCGTCCTGCGCCTGGGATGGAGAAACCTGTGGAGAAACCCCAGGCGAAGCCTAATCACCATTTCTGCCGTGGCCTGCGGGTTTGCCTTTCTCATTACCCTGATCGGACTGATGGTGGGCCTGGCACAGCAGATGCTGAGCAATGGTACGGAACTGCTGCTGGGCGATGCTCAGCTGCACCATCGCGACTACCTGCCGAAGCGCAGTCTTTACGATACCCTGAGCCCTGAAACGACTGGCGGCCTGGAGGATTGGATGAATCAAATCAGCCGTCGTTTTGAGCTGGATCATCTCTCGCCTCGAGTCTATTCCTTCGGCCTACTGTCAACGGGAGAGCACTCAGCCGGAGCCCAGCTGATGGGCGTCGACCCGGAGTTGGAAGTAGAATTGACCTCTTTTCTGGACGGGGTGGCAGAAGGCCTGACCCGTTCCGCTCGAGATCATCCCCTGCTGCTGGGAGATGTGCTGGCCCAGGAGCTGGAGGCAACGGTGGGTTCCGAGATTGCGGTGGTCACACAATCGGCTGACGGAAGTCTGGGGAACGATCTTTTCCATGTTTCTGGAATCCTCCACACCGGACTCCGACATCTGGACCGTAGCCTGGCCGTTTTTCCTCTCCGGGATCTACAGGAGTTGCTAGTCCTTGATCCGGATCAGATCCATGAAATTGCCATGAGTATCGAGGATCCCATGGCGGCCGACCAATTTGCCGACCGCCTGAATGACTCTTCCTTGCTTCCCACTGACAGCGTCGTTCAAAGTTGGGGCGATCTGGCCCCCCAGTTAAGGGATTACATCGGGCTGGCTCAAGGAATGTACGGGTTTTTGATCGTGATCATTGCACTTTTTGTGGCAGTGGGGGTTCTCAACACCATGATGATGGCGGTCTTTGAACGAACTCGGGAGATCGGCCTGGTCAACGCGCTGGGGATGCGGCCCTGGCCCATCGTCACCTCGATTCTTTTGGAGAGCTTTTTCCTGGGATTTCTGGGCCTGGGAGCGGGAATGGGATTGGGAGCCTGGGCCATGGCCTATCTGACCACACGGGGACTGGACCTGACTCGCTGGACGGGTGAGCTTTCCATGCTGGGAACCCGCATGGATCCGGTTTTGAAAGCCGTCTGGGGTTGGGATTACGTCTTGTGGTCGGCGGGGGGTCTGCTGGCTTCCACCCTGTTGGCGGCCTTCTTTCCCGCCCTGAGGGCGGCTCGACTGGATCCGGTCGAAACGCTGGCGGCTCCTGTGGAAGGGTAGACAGACGATGTTAATCGTTTTGAAGATTGCCTGGCGAAACCTGTGGCGGAAACCTCGCCGCACGGTTCTGACCGTCGTAACGATTTCTCTGGGATTGGCCTTGCTGCTGATCTTCTTCGGAATCGGCGATGGAGGACACAACCAGATGATTGAAGCGGCCGTGCGCATGGGATCCGGACATGTCGTGATTCAGCAAAGGGAGTATCACACCAAGGGTGGGATTGACAGGCTCCTCGACTCCGACCAAAAGCAGCGCGCCCGGGAGTGGGTCAGAGAAATGGAGGAAACCTTTCCTATCCAGCACGTCCTGACACGCACCTATGCTTCCGGCCTCGCCTCTTCCTCCGATGGCTCAGCCGGCGTCCAGATCATCGGTGTCGAAGCACAAAAAGAAAAGGAGGCCTCACGGTTCGATGACAAGTTAATCGCGGGAAATTTTCTGGATTCGACCAGCCGGGATGAGGTCATTTTAGGAGAGGGCGTGGCTCAAAGACTTGCTCTCGAGGTGGGGAAAAAATTGGTTTTGATGGCCCAGGGCGCCGGCAGCACCGAAATCCAATCTCGATTGGTCAGGGTCAAGGGGATTCTGCGAACCGGCCTGGAGGAATCCGATCAGACGCTGATCCTCCTGCCGTTGGCCACCTCCCAGGAATTTCTGAATCTGGGAGAGGGCATTCATCAAATGGCACTTTTGATGAACAACTCGGGGCCTTCAACTCAAGTGGCAAGTCTGGGGAAGGAGCGGCTCCCTTCGATGGAGGTCTTGAGCTGGGGTGAGGCCATGCCGGAGTTAGTCGACTTTATTCGAATTGACAATGGCGGCAACTACATCATGAACATCGTACTGTTCCTGCTCATCGCGTTTATGGTATTGAACACCCTGCTGATGTCGGTGCTGGAACGAGGCCGGGAGTTTGCCTTGCTTCATTCTTTGGGGCTCACGCCGATCAAGAGGTTTTTCATGATCTTATTGGAAGCCACTTTCATGGCGTCCCTCTCCGCCCTGGTGGGGTTCGGGATTGGATATGGCCTGCATCTGTACCTGCACATTCAGGGCCTCCCCCTGGACCTGTTTTACTCGGGGGAACTCTCGGCCGTGGGAGTGACCTTTGATCCCGTGATCTACTCGGACCTTTCCGCGGCGCGAATCCTTTCTTCCCTGGCACTGGTGTTCCTCCTGACCATGACCCTGGCGCTGGTTCCAGCCTGGAGAGCCGCCAGATCGGGCGATGTCCACCTGTTGGGAAGGGCGTGACCCGATGAGCAGCGAAGGGATGATCCTGCGGCTTCAAGATGTCTCGCGGATTTACCAGCAGGGCCAGGAGATCGTGCGAGCCCTGGACAACGTCACGCTGTCCCTCGGAAAGGGTGAGTTCGTAGCGATTGCCGGACCCTCCGGATCAGGAAAGACGACGCTTCTGAATGTAGCGGTGGGGCTGGATCGGCCCACCGAAGGCAAGGTGTGGATTCGAGATCACGACCTGAACTCCATGAATGCCCATGAACTGGCACGCCTTCGTTTGGAAGAAGTAGGGTTTATCTTTCAATCCTACAATCTGGTTCCCGTTTTGAACGCCGAAGAAAACGCCGAATTGATCCTCCTGCTGCGGGGAGTGCCCAGGCACCAAAGAAAAACGGCAGTCCGTCAGATCCTGGAGGAAGTGGGCCTGGCAGGACTCGAGAAACGCCGCCCCTCGGAACTCTCCGGGGGTCAGCAGCAGCGAGTGGCGGTGGCCCGAGCCATCGCGGCCGAACCCGCCCTGGTACTGGCGGACGAACCAACGGCTAATCTGGATAGCGAAACCGCCCTGGCCTTGCTGAAGCTCATGGAAAAACTCAACCGGGAACATGAAACCACCTTCCTTTTCTCCACCCATGATCCGCGCGTCATGAAGCGGGCGCATCGGATCATTCATCTGGTTGACGGCCGGGTGGACCGAGATGAACCTCAAGTCCACGATGGGTAACTTTTCTTCTGTGTCGACCAAAACCCTTGCCGTGGCCGTCTTGGTGAGCCTGTTCGCAGGGAGCACTCCCTTGTGCGGGCAGGAGTGGAAGTGGGGCGGGTCCGTCCGGGGCTACCAGTTTCTGGAACTGGAGGAGGTGGTGCCCGCTGAGGCCGAGCCCCAGTTGAACGATCTTTTCTCCGGACGGCGCGACACGGAGCTGTGGATCCTGCGCTTTACTCTGGAGACTGCCTTCACTCGACACATCGAGTTGGAGGTCCATCCCCTTTTGCAATTTGCCTCCCCCGGGCCCGGCGGATCCTCGAAGCTGGCCACGGATTTCACCCCGAACTACATGCCCCTGGAACACGACTTCACCGACAGTACCCGGGTGGATCTTGACGGGAGCCTGGACAGGCTCAACCTCCAGTTCGATTTCGACTCGATCAGAGTCGTGGCAGGACGCCAGGCCGTGACCTGGGGCGTCACCTATTTCTGGCCGGCACTGGATTTGTTCGCCCCCTTTTCGCCACGCCGTGTGGACCGCGACTACAAACCGGGAATTGACGCCATCCGGGCCACCCTTCCGGTGGGAGACTATTCCGAGTTGGAAGTCATTGGTGGCGTGCTGGGGTCTTCGTTGAAGCGGGACGGAGCCCTGGGAGCCCTGGCCAGGATTTATCTGGGACCCGTTGATGTGGGACTGATGGGAGGGAAGTTTCATCGGGACAGCGTGGTTGGAGGATTTTTCACCGCCGACGTTTCTGGAACCGGCGTCCGAGGCGAAGTGAACTGGACACAATCAGGCGATCCAGCCGATCGACTTCGAGATCGGCGGATCTTCTGGCGGGCGGCAGCGGGGCTGGATCGCCAGGTCACACCGACCCTCTCCCTTACCCTTGAATGGTCCTTTAACGGCTATGGCACCAGCCAGGCTTCCGAGTACCTCGCCCTGGCCGCAGCTGATCGAATCGTACGGGGCGAGATCAACGGCCTGGGGAGGTGGTATTCAGGGATTTCAGCGGCCTGGCAATTTCATCCCCTGGGCACTCTCAGCAACGCATTCCTGGTGAACTGGCAGGATCCCTCCACCCTATGGATTCCCACCCTTACCTGGTCAACCGGCAACAACTCAAGTCTGCTTCTGGGCGGGCAGGTGGGTCTTGGAAGGGAATTCCTGCCCCAGGGAGTCCCTCGCAGCGAGTACGGTTCCACACCCAACACCCTTTTCGCGGGTTACCAGCAATATTTTTGAAGTCGGGAGAAACGCGTCGCTTGACGCTCCGCCTGGAAAACCTATGCATAATCCGGCCTAGCCATAGGTGACTCCAGCGTGAAGGAGGTTGACGGTCATCAGCCAGAGGGGTTGAAAAAGGTAGTCAATCACCTGCCAGGCAATGAGAATTCCCATCATGGCGAACATGGGTTGTCCCCGAAGGAAGTGCTGGTAGGTTCGAGTGGCGGTTTCGTTCAAAAACAGTGGCACCGCTCCGCTTCCATCAAGCGGAGGGACCGGGATCAAATTGAAAAGGCACAGCAGCAGGTTGAGAGAAAAAAAGACACTCAGGAAAAAGCAAACGGCCGACCAGGGGCCCGCTGAACCACTGGTAACGACCAGATCGAAGGTGACCGATTCCGGTGCCCTGAAAACGCCGAACAGGGAGCCGATGCGAATCAGCAGGATAGAGCCGGCAACCAGACTCAAGTTGGCGGCAGGACCGGCCAGAGCCATCCAGGCGGCCCGTTTGGGATGGCGCAAGGCCCAATTTGGATCATAGGGAGCGCTGGCAAATCCGAAGGGCCATCCCGAAACAATCACCGACAAAATGGGAAGCACCACCATGCCGACCGGTTCTCGGCGAATGTGCGGCAGTGGGTCAAGCGTGACCTGTCCGTCGTGATAGGCGGTCGGGTCCCCGCCTCGCAGGGCTGCCCAGGCATGAGCGGCCTCGTGCAGGGTGGTGGAGAAAAGGAACACCGCGTAGTAGATCAGGCCGTCTGCCAGCTCAGGCATAAAAAAGGGAATCTCGGTGACCGCTGCACTGTCGTGGAAAATCCGAATTTCGAAATCCTAATTCCGAAATTTCCAATTGGAGGTTTAAACCTTAACTATCAACGATTTCTGGGTTCGGGAGTCCTCTTCAGGCCTGGACTTCCGCTTCGGACTCGATGGATTCGGCCTTCTCCAGCAGCTTCATGACAAAGCGCTGTTTCTCACTTCGCTGGTGGGCTCCGCGCAGAA